>JAJZQR010000188.1 GCA_021806765.1 Chloroflexota bacterium
TCTTTCTCACCCCGAGACAGGATGTACTCCAACTTGTTCACCAGGTCCGCAGGGTCGAAGGGCTTCGTTATGAAGCCATCCACCCCTTCGTTGGCCAGGTCCTCCACCTCCTCGAAAGTGAAGGCCGTCGCCACGATCAACGGCACCCGTTTCCACTTGGGGTCCCGACGAAGCAGCTTGGCGAGACGAAAACCGGACATATTGGGCAGGTTGAGGTCGAGGATCACGGCGTCGGGGATCTCTCTCTCCACCGCCTCGTAACCTTCCAAGCCATCGTGAGCCTGGATGACTTCGTACCCGGCTTGTTCCAGGTTCACCCGTATTATGTCCAGCATTTCGGGTTCGTCCTCAACCACCACCACTCTCGGTCGCTTCATCTCGCTCACCCACTCATCTATCTATCTCTATTCTCTCGGCCCGCGATGCCGTTCAAGCCAGCTGCCCTCGGGCAGCCATCAGTCGCCGTCGCTTCTCCGCAAGAAGCCGCCGATGCTGCTGGCGAAGCTGCGGATCGAAAACGTGAAGGTTGATCTTGACCGCCGCCACCAGGTCCTCGGGGTAGAAGGGCTTGGTCATGTATTCCACCGCCCCGGTCTCCAACCCCCGAAGCACGTCTTCGTCGCTGACTCGTGCCGTCAGCATGATGACGGGGATCCCAGAGAGTTCGGGGTCGGCCTCTATCCGCTCCAGGACGTCCCAGCCGTCCATCTCCGGCATCAGGATATCCAACACCACCAGGTCGGGCTTCTCTTCCTTGACCTTCCTCAGAGCCTCTTCGCCATCGTAGGCTTCGATGACGATGAATCCGTGCCCCTCCAGGTTGGCCTTGGCGATATCTACTATGCCCGGCTCGTCGTCGACAACCAGAATACAGCTCTTAGCCATGGCTGATCCCCTCTTCTGGATCTAGGTTGAGGTCGTGATCGTTGGGTCGCTGGGCGGGCTGCCCCTGGACAAGGGGCAGTACGAAGGCGAAGCTACTGCCCTGACCCAGGACGCTCTCCGCCCAGATCCGACCCCCGTGGGCCTCGATGATATTTCGGCAGATGTAGAGCCCGAGGCCGCTGCCTGGTGTTCTTCTGCTGTGGCCACCCTCTACTCGGTAGAACTTGTCGAACACCCTAGGAAGATGCTGGCCGGCGATTCCGATGCCCTGATCGATGACCCGGACCTCCACCTCTGAGGACTTCTTGTGCAGTTCCACCCGTATCAGCTTGCCCATAGGCGAGTACTTGATCGCGTTGCCCAGGAGATTGTCCATCACCAGCTCCAGTTGCACCCGATCCCCTTCCAGCTTGACAGGCCTCCTGGGCACATCCAGGACAATCTCCCGCCCCTTGGCCGAGGCCCTGGCCGTGGAGACCGCCACGGACACCAGATGGGTCAGATCCACCTGCTGCGGCGAGATCTTCAACAGGCCCGACTCTATCCTGGAGACGTTGAGCACGTTCTCGATCAGTCGGGCCAACCTGTCAGCCGCCCCGTCGATCCCCATCAAGAAACGCTGCACCGTCGGCTGATCCAGGGACAGTTGGGGATTGAGCAGCGTAGAGGCGTACCCCTTTATCAAACCTAACGGGGTGCGCAATTCGTGGGACACCATAGAGACGAACTCGGACTTCATCCGGTCGACCTCACGCAGCTTGCTGATATCCCGGGCGATCACCACCCCCAGCCCCTCCCCTCGGGCCTCCGAGCGCACGAAGGAGTAGCTGGCCGCCAGGTCCCTCTCACTGCCGTCCCTGGTCACCACCACCGTCTCGAAGTAGGGCGTCGGCTGTCGCTTCTCGATCACTTCCAGCAAAGAGAGGTTCAACTTGGGACCATCTGGGAAGCCAGCCGGGTAGTTGAATAGGGCCTCCTCGCACCCTCGTCCCACCACCTCGTCGGACATCCAGCCCAGAAGAGCCTCCGCCGCGGAATTGATCCGCGCCACCCGATTCTCCTGGTCCACGATGATGATGGCATCGGAGGTATTGCTGATGATGGCGTCCAGCTCGTCGCGCTCCCGGTCGACACTCTGGTAGAGAATGGCGTTCTGCACTATCACCGCAGCGTTGGCAGACAGGATCGTCAACAGCCGAAGGTCATCCTCGTTGAACTTGGACCCCGGGCGTTCGCTGACCAGCACCGCACCTATCAACCGGTCCTGAGCCCGTAACGGGGCCACCAGGGCTGCTTGCCTCTTCCACTCGCCATCGCAAGCCACCGAGAGGCCGTCGACGGACTGGATGGGGCAGAGAGGATCGGGCGACCAAGTCCCAGCCTCCACCAGGTTCAGCTTCACCCCGGAGAGTTCCTCCTGAGTAAAGCCAAAGGCCGGGTACTGGGGAATCAACTCCCCATCCTCCCCGACCAGCAGCAGCATGCAGCTCTCCGCCTGGAGCAGTTGGGCAATGGACTTGGTCAATTCCCTGTAGGTGTCGTCGAGGTTGGTCAGAGTTGCCACGCTTTGCGACACCTCCGCCAGCCCCATCAACTCCCTGACTCGCTCCTGCAGAGAGGTGAAAAGCTGGGCGTTACGAATAGCGATGGCTGCCTGGTGGCCAAAGGAGGAGAGTAGCTCCACGTCCGCCTGGCTGAACTGGTCGATCCGGCTCCCAAAGACGGAGAGTACCCCGATGACCTTGCCCCGCAGCGTCAAGGGCACGCCCAGATAGGAACGAAGGTCCTCGACGCCGGCCTCTTGCATCCACTGGGGCCGCTCCATGGCGAAGGTGTCAGAGATCAGCTGGGGAGCGCCCTCCTTCACCACCTGCCAGCTCATGCCACGCCCCGCCGGAGTGCGGTCCGCCTGGCTGGTCTTGATCGGTAATCCCCTGGTAGCGCGAAACACCAGCTCGCCATCCGCTTCGTCCAGCAACAGGATGGCGCACGCCTTCGCCCGTACCATCTCGGCAGCCAGGTCCACGATGATCTGCAACGTCTGATTCGGATCCAGCCCGGTGGCCAGGGCGTCACCGACCCGGTGGAAGGAAGCCAGCAACTCGCGGCTCTTCTTCTGGGTCTCCTGGTACAGGCGCGCATTCTCGAACTCGATGGCGGCCTCGTTGGCGAAGACGTCCAGCAGCCGAAGCTCGTCCACGGTGAACTGATTCAAGCCCAGTCGGGACAGGGTGATCACCCCGATCACTCGTCCCTCGAAGTTGACGGGAGCAGCGATCATCGACTCGTCCAGAAAGGGAGTCCCCGGCACGTGGTAGGCTCGGGGATCCCGCTCCACATCCCCCACGATCTGGGGCGTGCCATGAACTGCCACCCAGCCTGTGACCCCATGCCCCACCTCGATCCGAAGGTTCTCCAACTTCTCGATCCAGTAATCGCGGCTGGAACTGACCACCGCCAGGGGCACCAGTTCGTTGGTGTCTTCCTGGAGCACGAAAACCCGGCAGTTGTCGTACTGCAGCAGGTTTCGCAGCTCGTCGGCAACGATGTTGGCGATGGATGAGACGCTCTTGGAACGGCTCAGCTTCGCCATGATCGCCTGGAGCCGCTCCAGCTGACTGTTCCACTCCTCGACCTCCCGGTACAGCCGGGCATTCTGGATGGCTATGGCCGCCTGGTTGGCTATGGCCATGGCCGTCTCGATCTCGCTCTTGGAGTAGCTGTGGTGATAGGTAATGTGGTTGATGTACAGGGTCCCCTGCACTTGCCCCTTGGCAATCACCGGAAGCACCAGGATTGTCTTGTCGCTGAAGAAGCGAACGGCATCCTTGTCGGTGCGCGGGTCGTTGAGGGCGTCGGACACCAGCACCGGTTTCTCGGTCTTTATGGCCTCCTTGGATAGCGGTTCCGTCTCCAGAGAGAGGGGATACTGCTTCCATTGGTGGACGAACTCGGAACTCATGCCGCTGAGACCCGAGGGGAGCAGGGTGCTCCCGTCCTTGTCCAACAGCCACAGGCCGCAGCGGTCGGCCCCAACCAGCCTCGCGGTGTTCTCTGTCACCAGGGAGAGCACCTCCTCCAACTGGAGGGTGGAGCCCGCCGTCCGGGCGACCTCCAACAGGGCGCTAGAGGCTCGCTCCCTCCGCCTCTGGCTGTGGATCACCCTCAGCCCGGCGGAGATAGCCCGGGCGAACCCGGCGGCCAGGGTGGAGCGGCCATCGGACCCACTCTCCACACCGCCGCCCATCACCACCAGGACACCCCCATCGTCTCCATCGAAGGGGACCGGCCAGGCCAGGACCTCCGCCACATCTGTCTTTGAAGTCGCGGGGGCCCTCGTGCGGACCGGAACGCCCACCGCACCCCCCGAAGAGACTAGCTGGCGGCGGATCTCGGGCGCCGCTTCCATCAGAATGCTTCCCCATCCCTGCCCGGAGGGGGTCGAGGCACATAGCACCGCCACTCGACTCCGGTCCTGAGGGTCGGCCATTAGGGAAGCCGGCAGCAGCGCCGCGACCGGGGCCCCGTTCAGCACCTCGGCCAGGCTTAGCAGCAACGGCGACACGATGTCGATCACATCCGCAGGTACAGGAGACGAACTGGGTGGCTGATGCACCGCCAAGACGGCGTCGCACTGACCAGCACCCTCTGCACCGTCTACCAGCACGGATGGATTACGCTGTGGTCCGGACCCGGTACGAGGCATTCCTCCTCCCAGGATAAGTCGTAGCAGTAATACGGGAGATTCCTGTAAGAACAGACCGAAAAGGGCCTCGTGAGTTAACCGACGGATTGCGACCGCTACATAGGAGCCGCACGAATCGTACCAACTCCTTTCTCTGCTTCAAGAGACGTGTGGCGGCAGCGTCAGAGACGCTCCAGCAGCGCCACAGGGAAAGTGGCCAGCACCGAGGCCACAGGCAGGCCAAATCCCACACCCTCCACCGCAGCGACTCGAACGGTTTCCCCCGTCAGCAGGTTTCGAAAGCCTTTGCCCACCTCACCGGACGGCAATCTCACATAAGAATCTTGCCACATTTCTGCCCCCGTTGGCGAGCGTTGCTGCCCTTTGGTCAGCCCCAACACAAGCCTCGGAACTACCACCACGACCATACGGGGCCCTTTGCGCCGGGCGAAGGAGCACAGGTGATCCCGCCTGGCGCCACCCCCCTCCAGCGGAAGGTAGGCTCCCTCGCTGAAGAGGTCCTTGTGCTGGCGCCGGTAGGTGAGCGCCTGGTGGGTTACAAACATCTTCACGCCGCCATCCTGCCAGTCCTCCAGAGGCCGGCCGGGCAACTCCCCGGGTTCCCCTCCACCCAGTGTACTCTGAGCCAGGAGCCTTTTCAGCATCTCAGATCGATGGATGTAGTCCACCGGCCGGCGATTGTCCGGATCCACCAGGCTGAAATCCCACAACTCCGAGCCCTGATAGAAGTCCGGGGCCCCGGGGGAAGTGATCTTTAGCAGGGTCTGGGAAAGGGAATTGAGCATCCCGAAGTAAGCCACCCTCTCCTGGAGGGTTCGGAAGTCCTTGAGGAAGGGATTGGCGTGGGTCCTGTCCAGAATGGCCCGAACGAAGCTCTGCACCGCCTCTTCATAGGCCACGTTGGGGTTCACCCAACTGGTATTGACCTTTGCTTCCTTGATGGCCTTCAGCAGGTGAGCCTGCATCCGATCGACAAAAGAACGGTAGTCGTCCTCGGAAACCGGCTCCAGAGGCCACGCCCCTACCAGAGTCTGATACAGGTAGTACTCCTCGTTGGCATCCGGGACCGGTTGGTCCTGAAGCCAGCACTTCCGCTTGTGATTCAATCGGCTCCATCGGGTAAGCGCCGCTCTCCACTCCTGGGGCATCTCGGAAAGCACGTCGATGCGGGCTCGCACGTCCTCGCTCCGCTTACTGTCGTGGGTGGAAGTGGCCAGCAGAGAGTAGGGCCAGTGTTTCTGGCGCTCAGCATTCTGCTGATGGAAAGCGGGGACGGGGGTGCCGAACTGCCCAGGGTCACCGCCCACCTCGTTGAGGGAGAGGAGACGGTTGTACACGTAGAAGACCGTGTCCTCCATCGCCTTCGCCATCACCGGCCCGGTGGTCTGCTGGAACTTCCGTACGAAGTTCAGTAACTCGGTCCTTTCCTCCTCTCCCAGATTCTCCGGCCAGCGAAGAAGTAGGATGTCCTCCAGATAGTCGAACACCGGCGGCGGCACGCTCGGATTCCGCCTCTTGGCTTCGCTGATGGCATCCTCCACGTAGGCCCGATCCCGGGCATCCACCGGAGGTTCGCCATCGATGTAGGTTCGGTAGACTGGAAGGCAGGCGATCACCTCCCGAAGTGCGAAGGTCAGGCTGTTCAGGGTGAAATCGCGGTACCTCCGGTTGCGGGACGCGATCCTCTTCAACTGATAGCCCAGCATGTTGGTCTCGCTGGCCAGAGATACCAGCATGACCGTCTTCTTGCTGGCGCTGACCAACTGCCGGAAGTCCACCTCCTTCCCAATGAACCGCTTGTAGATCAGGTCAAATGCCCTGGCAGCCGTGGCGTCCACGAAGAGGCCGTTGACGGAGTTGGCGAAGTCATAGCCGGTGGTACCGTACACGGCCCACCCCCGGGGCAGTTCCTCCCCTCGGCTGAGGATCTTCTCCGCGACGATGTACAGCGGCTTCGTCACGAGCAAGTTGGGCCTATCCGACCGCTCCCACTTCGACCGAGAGCTGAGGGCTTCCTTCACGGCCGCCCACCCATCCTCGAAAGAGTCCCCCAACTCCTCGAGGCAGTCTTTCTCCAGGTCAATCAGATAGCTGCTCTGAAGCCTCGCAAAGTAGCCCTCCGGATCCCACAGCCCGTCCGGGTGGTCGATCCTCAGGCCAGTGGCCTTGCCTTCTCGCACCATGTCCATCACCAGTTGGTGGGTATCCTCGAAGACCATGGGGACTTCCTGCTTGATCGCCACCAGGTCGTTGATGTCGAAGAAGCGCCTGTAGTTGATCTCTTCCGCCGCCACCTGCCAGTGGGCAAGACGGTAAGGCTGCAGTTCCAGCAGGGCGTCCAACCGGTCGAAGCTGGCCGATTGCCCCTGGGTGCCGGCAAAGCTCCCCACGACCTTCCCAATGGCTGCCCTCACCGGCTCCGAGCTATCGTGGAGGCTCCGCAAGCGTCGCTTGATCACCTCCTTCTCCCGTTGCCGTTCCTGAACCATGTCGGGGTCGGTCTCGGACCGTTCTGGGAGATGGGTGAGGGCGGTGAGGATACTCTGCAGTTCGTGCAACTGCTCGTGGTCGGCGCCCAACTGCTCCACCAACTCCTCTTCCAGGGGCTGCAGGATCTCCAGGTAGCTTCTCGGGTCCAAGGGAAGCCGGTGGTCGTAGTAGTTTATGAAGAAGACACCGTCCTCGTAGCTGAGGGCCAACTCCTGCTTCTCCAGGACGTTCCCATAGGTATCCCCCAGGATGGGCAGCAGAACCCTGTCCTCCAGATGGGTATCGCTACGCAAGGGGTGCCAGTCTATATCGAAGAAGGCAGCGTAGGCGGAGCTGGGGCCGTTCTCCAGAACGTCCATCCACTTCGCATTGCTGGTTTCCCAGGTGCTCATGTGGTTGGGGACGACGTCCAGGATCAGTCCCATGTCCCGGCTCCTCAACTCCGTCACGAAGGCCTCGTAGTCCTGGTTGCTGCCCAGGTCCGGGTTTAGTGAACCGTGATCGCAGATGTCGTAGCCGTGAGGACTGCCGGGGCGCGCCTTGAGGGCTGGGGAGGAGTAGCAGTCCGTTACCCCCAACTGGTGGAGGTAGGGGACCACGGTTTGGGCGTCCGCGAAGGTAAAGGCGTGGTTGAACTGTAAACGGTAGGTGGAGACGGGAATCCTTCTACGGGAACGCAGCCGTCCCACCACAGCATCCAGAACCCCTTCGGTGGCAGCCTGCTTCATCGGTCTTCCCTCCCTGCCGGCCGGTCCTTTCCCTCGCTCCGAGGTTACCTGCCGCAACAGCACCAGGCTCCTGGCTTCCAGATTGAAAACCGACGCACCGGGTTGCGACGACTGTCCGACATCTATCTCCGGCTGGCTGGTGTCCACCCATAGCTCCCACTGCGCTCTAGGAACGTCGCCGGGAAGGGTAAAAGGTACCAACTCGTGGCCGGCATTCATGAGGAGGAGCAGAACATCACCGGCGATGCGAAGCCCCCGGTCGTCCGGCCGGTCCGAACCGTCCTCCGCGATCCGCATGCCGAGACACCGGCCGTCCGGCAGTTTCCAGTCCTCCGACGTCATCTCCCGACCGTCCGGCCGAAACCAGGTAACGTCCTTCAGCTTCAGACCCCGAAGTCGCCGGCCCTCGAAGAACTTTCGCCTCCGCAGCACAGGCTGGTCCCGGCGAATCCGGATCAATGTCCTGGTGAACTCCAGCAGTTCTCGGGCCCTGTCGTGCCACTCCCAGGAGAACCAGCTGATCTCGTTGTCCTGGCAATAGGCATTGTTGTTGCCCCCCTGGGTTCGACCCACCTCGTCCCCACCGCAGATCATCGGTACGCCTTGAGAGAAGATCAGGGTGGCCAGGGAATTTCGCTTCTGCCGCTCCCGGAGGTCGATAATGGACTGGTCCTGGGTATCCCCCTCCACGCCGCAGTTCCAGCTGTTGCTGCTGCAATCGCCGTCCCTGTTCCCCTCCTGGTTCGCCTCGTTGTGCTTTCCGTTGTAGCTGACCAGGTCGTTGAGGGTAAAGCCGTCGTGGGAGGTGATGAAGTTGATACTGGCGTAGGGCTTGCGACCGTCCTCCTGGTACAAGTCGCTGCTGCCGGTTAGCCGGTAGGCCAACTCGCCAAGTTGCCCCGCATCACCCTTCCAGTAGCGACGGACGTTGTCGCGGTAGCGGCCGTTCCACTCCGCCCACAACACCGGGAAGTTGCCTACCTGGTAGCCTCCGTCGCCCACATCCCACGGCTCCGCGATCAACTTCACCCTGGAGATGACAGGGTCCTGGTGGATGATGTCGAAGAAGGCCGAGAGACGATCCACATCGTGGAGTTCCCTGGCCAGGGTGGCGGCCAGATCGAAGCGGAAGCCATCCACGTGCATCTCCAGCACCCAGTACCGGAGGCTGTCCATGATCAACTGAAGGGTCTGGGGGTGGCGAGCGTTTAGATTGTTGCCGGTGCCGGTGTAATCCATGTAGTAGCGGGGGCTGTCGTCAACCAGGCGGTAGTACACACGGTTGTCGATGCCTTTGAGGCTGAGGGTCGGGCCCAGGTGATTGCCTTCGGCGGTGTGGTTGTAGACCACGTCCAGGATCACCTCGATGCCCGCCTGGTGGAGGGCCTTCACCATCCCTTTGAACTCGGCTACCTCCTCACCAGCATCCCGGCTGCTGGCGTAGCTCCCCTCAGGCGCGAAGTAGCCAATGGTGTTGTATCCCCAGTAGTTGCAGAGGCCCTTTTCCAGCAGCAAGTTGTCGTCTAGCTTGGCATGCACGGGCAGCAGTTCGACCGCCGTTATCCCGAGGCTCTTCAGGTAATCGACCACCACCGACGACGCCAACCCGGCATAGGTACCGCGCAGCCGCTCTGGAAGGTCGGGGTGGCGAATGGTGAAGCCCTTCACGTGGACTTCATAGATGATGGAGTCCTGCCAGGGTATCCGTGGGGGCTGATCGCCCTCCCAGTCGAAACTGTCTTCCACCACCACCCCCTTCGGCACTCCCCACGCGTCGTCCTCGTCGTTCAAGTCCAGGTCCTCGCGGGGGCTCCCCGGGTTGTAGCCAAGAACCGGCGCCCGGCAATCCACGCTGCCCGCCAGGGACCTGGCATAGGGATCAATCAGCAGTTTCGATGGGTTGAAACGGTGTCCACTCTCGGGATCGTAGGGGCCATGCACCCGATAGCCATACAACTGGCCCGGCCGGACACCGGGAACGTAGCCGTGCCATACGTAAGCCGTAACCTCGGGCAGAGGAATGCGAACGCTCTCCTCCTCATCACCGAGTTGATCGAAGAGGCACAGTTCCACGGCGGTGGCGCTCTCGGAGAACAGGGCAAAGTTGACTCCCTGGCCATCCCAGGCGGCCCCCAGCGGATACGGCTTTCCGGGCAAGACCTTCATGCCACATCCCCTCGTTCCGGCCGCGGGATCCTCAACGGTCCAAGCCTATGAAGTACTGCCAACCGATCCGATCAGAGGTCGATCGGTCCTGGAAGCCATCGTGGGGCCGTCAGAAGGCCACGACCAGTCGACGGTAAAGTGTAAGGGCAAGAAACTTGCCGCCGTGGTCTTGGCATGGTTCGCAGATAGAGTGACAGTCTAGTGAAGGCAGCCTCTCTAGATCGTCATGCCCGACCTGATCGGGCATCCAGGGGTCCACGTTGGCGTGTAGGAGTGGCCTCACGAGGAGATGGGAC
>JAJZQR010000189.1 GCA_021806765.1 Chloroflexota bacterium
AACAAATGAAATGCCCGCGGCAGGCTGTTAAGTCCTGTCCTTCTGGTTACCTTTGCTGGCTGGCGACGCCTGGTTAAGGGGTGTCGCCAGCCAGCTTTTGGCCTAGCGAACTGGATGCCGTGGCCCTACTTGCGAGGGGCTACCGCGTCCAGAACCGCCTGGATCTCGGAGTCAGTGACCTTGACGTAGGATTGGCTCAGAATTGGCTTGTTGTCCTCGGTGGTCAGGATGTCATAGCCAGGGGTGCCGGGGATGTTCCAGTCGTCCAGCGCCGGCTCGATGATGACGTTGGGGTTGAAGCGCCAGCCCAGATCGTAGACCGCTTCGGGGTTCTTGCCCATGTGAACGAGCTTGCCGGTGTACTTTCCATGGACCAGGTAGACGTTGGGGCAGGTGTAGTAGATCTCCCAGCCCTTGTCAGCGATCGACTCGGCGGCGAGCTTCTTGAGGATGTCGGGGTGTACGCTGGAGTAGACGTTGATGTGGGTGTGCACGACGTTGGGCTTGGTGGCCCATTCGAGGCCCTTCTGCCAGTGCTCGGAGCGGAAGTACTTGCGGATTGCCTCCTCTTCGGCCGGTCCTACCTGTCGGAATGGGAAGCCTGCATAGTACTCCTGCATGTAGGACTTGTTCCAAACGCAGAGATTGCAGCCACTCTCCCCCTTATCACCGCCACTGGTGGGGGCGAGGACGACGTCCGGGTTGTAGAACCAGTTGAAATCGTAATGGGCCAACCCCTTGGGCTCGACGCCGTGCAGGGAACCCTCGACCTCCGGCTTTGGGGCCAACCAGTCGATCCTCCGCGCGTTGGGGTAGCCTCGGGCCTCGAAGTAGCCGACGATAAGCTTCTCCACGGCCACTGGGTCCACGCCCATCTCCACGTAGATGTGGGCATGGGTATTCCGTGGGTCGGGGTCCTGGGTCAGAGCCGCCACCATGCGGCGCCACTGGTCGCCCTTGAAGTAGCCAATCAGCCCGTCAACGATCCTCTGATTCTGCATGGTCCACCCTACCTCCATTAATAATTCTCAAGAGGTCTCCGAGCCCTGGTTGCCGAACGCCTTCTCCTCGTCCGCGGCTTCAGAGAAGAAGGCTGAGAATGGCCGTTTTTCGTAGCGGACAGCTTGGGTAACGATGTTGGGATACTCTTTGTGATCGAGGCTGAGGAGCAGGTTGGCCGCATCCTTGTCCCTTCGCTCAATTGCGTCCAGAAGCTGAGTGTGGTAGCGGTGATCTCGCTCCCACAACTCGGGCGAAGAGGTCTGTACGGTCCGCCAGTAGCGTTGCCCAGCGTCGAAGGCATCCATAACCATTCGTTTGATCATGGGGCAGCGCGCCGGTTCGAGGAGCAGATCGTGGAACAGGCGATGGGTCCGCGCATAGGAATCCCAATCGTCCCGATCCTTCAACTCACCCAGGCTGGCGAGGGTGCTCCTTAGGCTCTGCAGTTGCTCTTCGGTGATGTTGTCCATTAGCGGTTGGAGGATCGCCTGCTCAAGGGCGGCCCGGATCATCGTTAGCTGCCTGAGATCGTTGAGAGACAGCTTCGTCACCTGGGCAGCAGCACGAGGCCTGACGATCAAGAGTCCTGCCGCCTCGAGCTTGAGGAACGCCTCGCGCACGGGGGTGATGCTGATCCCCATCTGCGAGGCGATCTCCGACTCGGTGATTTTCGCCCCTGGGGCTAATTTCCCCTGCAGTATCAAGTCGCGCAAGTTCTCGTACACGCGATCAGTCAGGGTCGTTCTAGAGTCCAGTTTCGGAAGGGGGATGCTCATCTCCATCTCCTTATCTTAGATCTAAGATAGTGCTTCGCGCTCGGCTTGTCAAGCCTTTGTCGTGGCCCGTACGGACCACTTCTCGTGCATTATTGTCAGGAAGGGGTGGCTCGAGCGTCAGTCCAGATGGCTCATGATGGCGTACATGATACGTTCGCAGCTAGCGTTGTCTTGGAAGGAGTTCCTGGGTCGGGTGCGACGACGAACCTCATTGAAGGGCGCTCGATGGTGGAAGAAGGTCTTTCACCAAGAATACATCAACTCTAATCCGTAGTGTATTGTCGATGCTCATGAGTCCACCCTGCCCTTGCCCGCTCCAGGGAATCAGGGGAGCGCACCCGATGCAGATGCCGCGACAAATAGCTTGACAAGTTGAACCTCGGGTACTAGCTTAGATCTAAGATATTGATGCAGGCATGTGGAGATCGTGGGCTCGACGCGCACTCCTTCAACCGTGCAGCTCCACAACGGCCACCATTGACAACGACGCTCCGCATACGGCGACACCACAGTTGCACAGCACTGGTCAAGGCGATTCTCGCCTACAGGCAGGATACCGAGATCGAGCACTTACTTGGCGCGCGAGCGTCAGATGCATATACGCCGAAGACGCAGACCATCCCAACGGCGCTGCTGGCTGAACTCGCCTTGACCCGCCAGCGTGGCTCTGCGCCGTGGACGACGAGGAGCACCATACTGGCGTGCGCTGCCTGGCAGCACCGGTGCACGACTTCAGTCGCCGGGTGGTGGCGGCGTTGAGTATCTCTGGTCCGGCCACCAATCTATCTGCCGCCGACACCCTGAGATATGCCGCGGAGGTGTGCGCTGCGCGGGCACCCCGTCGCAACACCTGCGCCATCTTAGGGACTGAGATAGCGTTGCTGCGGGTGGGCTGGGGTCGCCCGCCCCTGGCCTAGGATTGCGTCCTAGCAAGGACGAGCGTGACCGGAACAAAGAGATGCTGTGGCTCGGGACATCGATCATCGATGATAGGAGGAAGCGCCGGTGGACAAGCCCTTGCGCAGCTTTGCGCGGTCACTACAGGCCTACGAGCGGGCTAAGAAGACGTTGCCCGGTGGGGTCGGCGGCAATGCCCGCAGTGCAGAGGCGGGCTGGCGTCCCCATCCCATCTTCATGGCCTACGGCCAGGGCTCGCATATCTACGACGTCGACGGCAACGACTACATCGATTACCTAGCCGCCTTCGGTCCCCTCATCTTGGGCCACAAACCACAGACGGTACTTCAAGCCGTCAAACGTGTCCTCGACGACATGGGTTCTATGCTTGGCGCGCCGCACCTACTGGAGACGAAGACGGCCGAGCTGGCGGCTGCGGCCGTTCCCTGCTGGGAGCAGGTGCGCTTCGCCAACACCGGCTCCGAGGCAGTAATGGCATCCCTCAGGATTGCCCGCGCCTACACTGGCCGGCCAAAGATCCTCCGTTTCGAGGGTCACTTCCACGGTCAGGGCGACGTCATTCATTGGAGTGCCAAGCCGCCTCTGGACAAAGCAGGTCCTGAACGCTCGCCTTCGCCCACTCCGGGGAGCGCTGGCATTCCCGATGTCCTGGCCCAGACGCTGATCGTGCGTCCGTGGAACGATGCGCAGATCCTGGAGGATACGATAGGCGAGCACTGGCACGAGATAGCGGCGGTCATCTGCGAACCGGTGATGGCCAACTGCACCGTCATCCCACCCCGCCCGGGCTATCTCGAACTGCTCCGTCGCCTCACTGCCGAGAAAGGCATCGTGCTCATCTTCGACGAGGTGAAGACCGGCTTTCGCCTGGCCCTCGGCGGTGCCCAGGAGCACTATGGGGTGACGCCCGATCTGTCCGTAGCCGCGAAGGCTCTTGCCGCGGGCTTCCCCGTCGCTGCGGTGGGCGGCAGACGGGATCTCATGGACGTCATCACTCAGAACCGCGTGATACAATCCGCTACCTACCACACCAACCCGGTCAGTATGGCCGCCACGTACGCCACCCTCAAGGAGCTCAACCGGCCTGGACTGTACCAGGAACTGTTCGCCGCCGCCGAGCGTCTACAGGGTGGCCTGCAAGTGGCTGCAAGGGAGCTCGGCGTGCCGACGGTGATTCAGGGGGTAGGCCCGGTGTTCCAGATACTATTTGCCGACCGCCCCGTCCATAACTACCGCGAGGTGGTGGCCCATACCCGACCCGAACAGTACGCCCGCTTTTGGAGTGCGATGCTGGAGCGCGGCGTCTATTTCAACCCTGTTCAACAGGAGTGCTGGTTCGTCTCCACCGCCCACACGGAAGAGGACGTACAGGCGACGGTCGAGCGCGCACGGGAGGCTCTGGCGCCCCTTTGCAAGTCGGGCGCCTCGTGATCCGGCGATCGACGAGTCAATACCGTCAGAACGGAAAGGAGCATAAGAGTGAAGCTCAGCGGTAAAGTAGCCCTCGTGACCGGCGCCAGTCGTGGCATCGGCCGGGCCACAGCCGTGGCGTTGGCGCGCGAAGGGGCCGACGTGGCGGCCAACTTCGTGCGGGATGCCGCGGGGGCCGAGGCCACAGCCGAGGCAGTGCGGGCCGTCGGGAGGCGCGCGGTGGCGGTCCAGGCGGATGTCACCCAGCGGGCGCAGGCGGAGGCCATGGTGGCGCGGCTGGTCGAGTCGTTCGGGCGCGTCGACATTCTCGTGTGCAATGCTGGTGTCCTTACGCGCTCTCCCTTCCTCGAGCTGGCCGACGAGGAATGGGAGAGAGTCATCTGTACTAACCTCAAGGGGCCGTTCGTGGTCGGCCAGGTAGTGGCCCGGCAGATGGTGAAGCAGGGGCAGGGCGGGAAGATAATCAACGTTACCTCAGAGGTCGCAGAGCGCATCCTGCCCAATCTCAGCCATTACTGCGCGTCCAAGGGCGGTCTGCGCCAACTCACTCGCGCGATGGGTCTGGAACTGGCCGCCTACGGCATCAACGTCAACGCTGTCGCCCCCGGCACGACCGAGACGGACATCAACCGAGACCGCCTCGCCCTGCCGGAGGAACGCAACTGGCGCTTGTCCAATATACCCGCGGGGCGCTTCAACCAGCCGGAGGAAGTGGCGGCGGCGGTGGTCTTCCTCGCCTCGCCGGGTTCCGAGACCATGGTCGGGGCCACCATTGCCGTCGACGGCGGCTCGACAATCGTTTGAGGTTCGGATCTACCAGGACGCTGCCGTGGTCGCCAGTGGATGGGGCCCTGCTGGGACCCGTCCACTGAGCGACATCCCTCCACTACCCCAAAGAAGTAGTACTCCGAAAATGGGCGGCTTCTCCCCCAGCCTCGGGCTGGTCGATGCACTAACGCTAGCTCCGCCCGGAGTACCCACTTGTCCCCTCGCGGGTCGGATGGGCCAACAGTGTGCCTCATACATGGGGCATATCCTGCCGCCACACGCCTCCGCCTCGACCGGCAAAGCCTCATAGAAGACGACGAACCGCTCCGGCCTCTCCTCACCGGTCTTTAGAAGATGTTTCGCAAAAACCCTTGACAGGCCCCCCGGGCATTGCTATCTTAGATCTAAGATCTGGGGTCTCAATCACGTGGATGCTCGGCGACATCATGGCACCGGCGACGACGCCAAGGAGGCGAAATGGCCTTTGGTCTACCCAAGCTGGATTCAAAAACCACCCTCACAGACCGAGTGTACGAGGCGCTACGTGACTTGATCCTCCGCGGCGAATTGGCGCCGGGGACCAAGATCACCGAGTCGGAGATTGCCTCGCAAATGGGTATCAGCATCACTCCGGTTCGCGAAGCCTTCCTCAAGCTCGATGTGGCGGGCCTACTAGTAACCCGAGCCCGGGCCGCAGCCCAGGTGACTATGCTCTCGCTCGATGACCTGAGGCAGATATCGATGGCCCGCGCCGCCCTAGAGCAGGCAATGCTTGGTCCCCTCTTGGACAATATCACCGAGGCCGACCTTCGGACGATCAGGGGTATCTGGGAGAGACTGGGAGAGCTCAAGGATAAGTGTGACTGGGAAACCTACACACGCACCCACCGCACCTTTCACGAGTTGATCCTCGAGCCAGCGAGCTGTCCTTTGATAAAGCGCATGGCTATGGAGGCCTTCGACAGCTGCCGGCGATACTGGCGGACTGTGCAGACTTCGTCGCCCGACATGTGGGAGCGAGACCATCGCTACCATGGGCAGCTTGTGGACGCCCTCGAGCGAAGAGACAGAGAGGCGGCTTGTTTGCTTCTCGGCCTTGACCACCGAGAGTATCCCGAGCTCGTGAGCCAGGGCGTACTCTACGAGAGGCGGCCATTCGCTTCCTTCTTCTGCGAAGCAGCAGAGCAATCGAGGCAGTCCGATAGCCCTGAGTCAGCAACCAGATCGCGGCGGGCGCCGACCGCTGGGAATACCGGTCACAGGCTGGCTAAGGGATAGACTCACGCGAGCAGTTCCAGGCCACGATGGCCTTTGAAGACCCAGACCGTGCGGCGCTGGTATCGAGAAGGGCCGGACGGTCGGCTTCCCCGAGACACAGCTGAGTGTCTCAACATACGCGGCGAGGGTGGCGCGTGGAGCGAGGAGCGCGTCTTTGCCCATGATGTCCAGGGCTTCCTGAACAAGGGACATGGGCATCCGCCGCATTCCCCTCAACAACGTCGTTCGCCCCCAGTTCACGGTCGAGACCCTGGAAGACTACGGCGACCTGGTGCTTATTCGCAACGAGGATGGCATCCTCGGTAGGGAGAACAGGGATCGCTCCAGTTCGCCGAATTTCCTCAACCATCGCCAGCGGCTGTCCGAGATGATCCATGTCGCCGCACGGGGTTGAGGACATGGCGGGCAGGTGAACCCGATTGGGTCGGCAATCAACAAGTATCCCCTCCAAATCTGGTGGGGACGGGGAGGAATGCGTTGGCTACACGCGTTGGCTTCATCGGCCTCGGGACCATCGGCAAGTACATGGCGCTCAGCATCCAGCGGGCCGGTTTGCCGCTCGTCGTCTTCGACATCCGTCCGGAGCCGCTGGTGGAGCTAGAGTCGGCGGGGGCGGCGACGGCCATCTCCTGTCGGGACGTGGCCGAGCGCTGCGATGTGCTCGTGATCATGGTGCTCAATCGGCCCCAGGCCGAGAGCGTTCTTGATGGCGAGCAAGGGGCACTGGCGGCGCTGCGGCCGGGCCAGACGGTCGTGGTGATGAGTACCATCGCCCCCGCGGACGCGAAGCACCTTGCCGGCATGGTGGAGAGCAAGGGGGCGCAGTACGTCGATTCGCCGGTGAGCGGCGGCTACCTGCGCGCCGCAGACGGCACTCTCACGCTGATGCTGGGTGGCAAGCAGGAGGCCGTCGAGGCGGCACGGCCCGCCCTGGAAGCCATGGGCAAGTTCCTCTACTACGCGGGCCCCGAGCCGGGCGCCGGTCAGTCCCTCAAGATGATCAACCAGATGCTGATGGGTATCCACGAAGTGGCGGCGATGGAGGCGATGACGCTCGCCACCAAGGCCGGCCTCGACCCCGAGCTCGTGTACGAGGTGATCAGCCACGGCACGGGCGATTCCTGGGCCTTCCGCAACCGCGTCGATCGACTGATGGCGCGAGACTTCACCAACCGGGGCGCGCTCGAGATTCTGCACAAGGACCTGGGCATCGTGCTGGAGGCAGCCCGGGTTACCAAGACGCCGCTCCTGCTGGCGCCTATGGCCTATCAAGCCTACCAGATGGGCATGGTCGCCGGGCTTGCCCGCGAAGACGACTCGGCGGTCGGCAAGGTCTACGAGATGATGGCCGATGTCGAAACCCACAAGCGGCCGAGGTCCGAGGCCTAGGTCGCTTCTGCGAGACGGAATGGGGAGAGGGGAATGATCGTCGACGCGCACATCCACGTCGGGGACGCCATCTACTTCGACCTGCCGCTGCCGGTCGACAAGATCATGGCGATGGCCGACGAGGCAGGCATTGCGAAGGTAGTGGCGAGCGACTTCCGGTCCATCTGGTACGACATGCACGAGGGCAACCGGGAGCTGGCTGCGATGATCAAGCGGTTCCCTGGGAGACTCTACGGGTATGTGGGCATCACCTCGGGCAACTACGGCCGGCTCGCCCTCGACGAGATCGAACGCGGGCTCAATGACTTCGGAATGGTGGGCGTCAAGGTCTACACGAGCGAGCAGTTCCCGCTCTACGACCCGACCATGATGGAGGTGATCGCGCGGGTCGCCGAGCTGGGAGTTCCCCTGCTCGCCCACACCAGCCCGCAGCAGACCGAACCGGTGCTGAGGCAGATCCCGAACGTCAAGTTCATTTTGGCCCATATGGGCAACACGTTCGACCCCGGACGCGGCGCCTGGCAGTGGGCCATCGCAGTGGCTAAGCGTTACCCCAACGTATACCTCGAGACCTGCAGTTCCTCGCCGACTATTGGCTTCATCGAGGCGGCGGTGACCGCCATCGGCCCGGAGCGGGTGCTCTTTGGGACGGACATCCCGCTCTTTGACCCGTTCACGCAGATGGCGAAGGTGCTGGACGCCGATCTCGAGGAGCGGTCGAAGTCGCTGATCCTCGGCGGCAACGCCGCACGGCTCTTCGGCTTCACGGCATGAGGAGGGGAAAGTGATCGTAGACTGCAACGCCTACGTCGGCAAGTGGCCCTACTGGCCGAACCCCTACATGTCCGAGGACGGCCTGCTGCGTCTGATGGACCGCCATGACGTCGCCAGGGCGGTCGTGACCTCGACCAGGAGCATCATGATCGATCCGCGGGAGGGCAATGTCGAGTGTCGGGAGATCGCGGCGAGACACCCTGACCGCATCAATTGGTTGGCTTGCGTAAACCCGTGTGATGACGAGGCAGCTCTGGTCGAGTGTGAGCGAGCGGTAGAAGAGGGGGCGGTCGCTTTGCGCCTGACGCCGCAGCACCAGAGCTGGTCGCTGTCGACCGACCCCTTCGTGGACGAACTCGTCGCGGCGGTTGAGCGCTGGCGCAAGCCGGTGGTTCTCCCACTGCGCCTCATCATGGACTGGCGGCTGCCGATGCTTGGCATTGCCGAACTGGCCGCATTCGTGGCCAAGCACCCGGGCGCCACCTTTGTCCTATCTGGCATCAATTACCACGACCTGCGGGTGGCGGTCGCAATCATGAAACGTAATCCGGCCACCTTCATCGAGACCTCGTGCCTGATGGGCAGAGGCAGCGTCGAACGTCTGGTGGAAGCGGTCGGCGCCGGGAGGGTACTTCTGGGACTGGGCCTGCCGCTGCAGTCGGGGCTGTGCGGGCTCGAGAAGATTCGGCACGCCGATATTGACGAGCGCGCGATTGAGGGGATTCTGGGCGTGAACGCTCTGCGGCTGTATGGGATGGGCGCCGCGTAAGCGCTCGCGGTAGGGCCGGGGCTGACCCGGCACGCCGGGCAACAGCCGCTCCGTGGGCCAAAGCGAAGGGAACGTCAAGCGCACGATGCCAAAGCATGGCTGGGAGGAGGTGGTAGCCGGGCGTAAAGCAGATGTCCCTCCGATGTTCCTAAGCAGGCGAACGACGAGCAAACTCTCAAAGTGGAGGAAACGATGGAACGCAAGGCGATCGTTTCGGGGCTGATCGAGTACTTCAAGAGCGACCACTGGCGGCGGTTGATGGCGGTGTTGATGCATGACCCCGACCCGCAGGGGACGCACGTGCACGCCTACACGGAGACGTGCGTACACCCCGAGGACATCAAGGCCCTCATTTGCGCCTACCTGGAGCGGAGGGGGGTGCCCAGCTCCCGCAAGATCGACTACACCGCCCCTCGTCCGGGCGAGATGGGTTCCCTGCACGGCATCGAGCCCAAGGGCCGGCCCCACTTCGACTACAACTGGTTCTACAACCCCGAGGTATCCCTGCGGGCTGCCGAGGGAGGAGACAGGGGCGAGAGCGGCTGCAACCTGTGCGCCTGGAACCGCTCTTACATCAGGGAGTTCTACTCCGACTACAAGCTCAAGACCACGGTGGGTGCGGCCGAAGAGGAGGCGCTACGCAAGTACTTCCGGTCCGACCACTGGCACAAGGGGCTCGAGATCTCTATCGACCCCCACACCACCCACGGGCACATTAACGTCTACACGAGCGTGCACCCGGACATCATCCAGAAGTTCGCCGAGGAGTCGCTCCGAGAGAAGGGGTGGCAGATCTTCTACACCTGCCCGAACGTATACCTGGTGCAGGGCGTGTACACCGGCAAGCTGGTCTTCATGGGCAAGAACCCGGAGGTGGTGTACGACCTCGGCTGGATGTTGAAGCCAGAAACAGTGATCGAGCCAGCGATGGATATCTGGGCCCTGCCCGGTAGGCCGGGCTACGACATCTGGGACTGGGACATGATGCAGCCGATCATGAACGTGCCTTATGTCAAACTGACGGATGGCGAACTTGCCCAGGTAGAGGCAACCTTCCGGTAGGTCCGCCGCCCGGTATGGAAAGGGCGGCAGGCGCCCTCGCC
>JAJZQR010000190.1 GCA_021806765.1 Chloroflexota bacterium
GGGCGTGGTCCCCACCGTCCTCTTGCGGGCCAGTCCCGACGAAGTGCGGCGTAGATACCGCCTCCCTGTAGCCGCCTGATCCTTATGGTGCAATCCCAGATGATGGTAATACATCATACCGCACGACTGCGTGGCTGTCCCTGCGCCTTGTCCTCCATACTCTTGCGCGATAAACGTAGCGCCATGGCCGCCCTCCGCCGTGTTTGCTGTGTGGTCTCAAGGTAGGCGCTGCCTGCACGTAAGCGATCCGGCCCGAGCGAGAGCTCGGGCCGGATCGCCAGGGTCGATGGTTGTCCTGTCAGCTATAGCTAGCTCTCTGGAGAGCTGTTCTGCTTGGATCGCCTTGCAGGGCGGTGGCCGGCCTGGGGCGGTCGTGGCTGGCCCAAGGCGAACGCCAGATCCTGGGAGATGGCATCCGCTGCGTCCCGAACCAGCTTGATCAGGCGAGGCACCCGCTCCAGGCTGAAGCGAGCGGTTGGACCGGCGACGCTGATGGCGGCGACTACCTGTCCACTCGTGCCCCGAACTGGTGCGGCCACACAACGCAGCCCCACCTCAATCTCTTCCCAATCATGTGCTACGCCCATGCCTCGGATTTCCGCTAGCACGGCAGTCAACCGGACGGGGTCAGTAATGGTATTGGGGGTTAGCGGGCGCAACTCCTCCGCCTGAAGGATCTGGTCGATCCTGTAGTCTGGCAGGTGAGCCAGCAATGCCTTGCCCAAGCCAGTGCAGTAGAGGGGTTTGCGCCAGCCGAGCTGGGATGCCATTGGGATTGCCTGGGGCCCCACGACCTTGTCCACGTAGACACACTGGCCGCCGTTTTCCACGGCTAGGTGAGCCACATCACCCGTATCCTGGGCTAATCGCTCCAGGTGGGGGCGGGCCGCTGCTCGCAGGTTCATCTGGTCAAGCACGACCGCGCCGGCTTCGAACACCCGCATTCCCAGCTGATACTTTCCTGTGATGGGGTCCTGGGCCACGTAACTGTGTCGCTCCAGTGTCGTGAGCAGTCGGTGAGTCGAACTCTTGTCGACCCCCAGGTACTCCGCCAGTTCTCGGACTCCCACCTGCCCGCCGAAGACGCCGAGGAAATCCAATGCGTTGAGCGCCTTGTCCACCGTCTTCAAGGTAGCCGTTCGCTTGGTTCGGCCGCGTGCTTTCGGCGATTGAGTGTCGAATGTGGACGCTGTAGAAGCCATTCCTCAGTTGTCCCCGTGCATTGACCGTGCAGCCGATCGAGCCTCATGAGGAGAGCAGATAGTGATGTGGACTCTCTCACGGGGTGTGCTCAACGTGGTCCAAAGTCGGTAATCGCTATCTACCGGTAGCATCGAGAGATGATGTTGCCTGCAGATGATATCACGCCAGGACTCCGTCGTCGCCTTCACTGCCTCTGTCGCAGCCTCTTTCCGTCCAGGGGAGCAACCGTGGAAGGGACTCGTTACGGTTGCTCCCCTGGTTAGGCGTTTGGATCAGCTAGAAGTCGAAGTCGTCGATGTTGTCTTTGGTAAAGACGGTGGGCGGGCCAGTGATGATCACATTGTTGGCCCTGAACTCACGCTCGCCGAGACCGGGAACCGTGAACTTGACGCCCGTGGCTGGCTTGATCTCCTTGTTGGCGAGCCCAACGCCCAGGTAGCCCGACAGGTACCCTTCGTTGAAGGGGCTCCAGAGGGCAAAGGCCTTAACCGTGCCGTTCTTGATAAACCGGCGCATCTGGTTGGGGGTGCCCAGGCCGGTCACCTGCACGCCGGGGGCGCGCTTAGCGGACTCGACAGCTTGAGCAGTGGCCGCGACACCGACAGTGGTTGGTGAGATGATGCCTCGCAGATCGGGGTACTTGGTCAGCAGCCCTTCGGCCTCGGCAAGGCTCTTCTGGGGATCGTCATTGCCGTAGACGACGTCCACGAGCTGCATATCCTTGTACTTGGGATCCTTGAGCGCTTCCTTCATGCCCTGGATCCAGAAGTTTTGGTCGGGAGCATCGGTGGTGGCGCTGAGGATGGCGATCTTGCCCTTATACTCGATCAGGGATCCCATCAGTTCGACCTGGCTGCCGCCCGTGATGCTGAAATCCATCGGCAGAACAGCCGTATCTCGGTGGGATTCGTTCCCCGGGACGTCGGAGTTAACCACCAACACTGTGACACCCTTCGACCGGGCCTCGTCGAACACCTGATTCAGCGCATCCGGGCTATTAGGTGAGATGGCTAGCACGTTCACCCCGCGTTGGATCTGTTCTTTGATGAAGGGCAACTGGGAGGTGGCCTCCGCGGTGGCGGGCGCCGTGGTGGTGAACTCGAACTTCAGTTCGCCGGCTGCCTTTTGGAACCCCTTAATGATCGAGTCGAAATAGGGGTTGCCAGTGTTCTTGGGGATGTAGACGACTTTTGCCGTCTTCGCTGCCGGGGCCTGGGTTGGGGCAGCGGCCGCTGCTGGGGCCTGAGTTGCGGCGGCTGGAGCGGCTGGAGCCTTGGTTGCCTCAGTAGCGGGCTTGGCAGGCGCCGAGGTCGGCGCAGGGGCAGCCGCTGGGGCACAGGCTGCTACCAGTGCGACGAGTATTACGATCAGTAGTGTGCTGAGCGACTTGGTACGCATTTCTTCCTCCTGAACGGTTGGAAACTCTCGGGATCGTGAAGTCCCCGTGCGTCTGGGGGCAGCACCCTTGATGTCCCCGTGCGTCTGGAGCAGCACCCTTGATGTGGCTTGTCATCACCCCCTTTCGGAAACCGGTCGGTCGTCGGCGGTGCAAGTAAGTCTGCATCGCCGTGTCGACGAGATGCCGGATCTTTACCTCGAGATGGGTTTAATCCTGTCGCCCAGTCATCTCTTGCGACGGGCGGTCGCGTTGGACAGCAGGATCGCAACGATCAGCAACGTGCCAACCACGGCCAGTTGGTTCTCGGCCTTGATGTTTGCCACCCCCATGCCACTACGCAGGATGCCTAGCAGGAAGAGGGCGACGACGGTCCCAAAGATGCTCCCGCGGCCACCGTTAATGTCCGTACCCCCCAGCACGACCGCTGTTATGACGTCCAGCTCGCGGCCGGTGGCGTTGTCGAAACGGGAGACAGCCAGGCGGGAGGTCATCAGGATTCCGCCGACTGCCATCATCAAGCCCGAGATGGCGAAAATCCACAACTTGGCCCGATCCACGGGGATCCCCGAGTAGCGGGCGGCTGCTTCGTTGGTGCCGATGGCATAGCTCCACCGGCCGAAGACCGTCTTGTGTAGAAGCAGCCCGAAGAGCACGGCCAGCAGCATGAAGATGATCAGAGGCAACGGCACCAGGTCGCCGATCCTGCGGTAGTCCATCCCTACAAACCAGCTGGGTAACTTCCCGATAGAGTGGTCTCCCAATAGCACCTGGGCGATGCCCCGGTACAAAGCCAGAGTGCCCAGGGTGACTGTCAGAGAGGGCAAGCCCAGTCGGGTAATCAGGAGGCCATTGAACAAGCCCAGGGCAACGCCCACGATCAACCCCACCACCATGGCCAGCGCCATGGGCACTCCCAGGCTCGAATAGAGGAGCCCTATGACTACGCTGACCAGGGCCAGGCCGGAGGCTACGGAAAGGTCTATGTTCCCGCTGATGATGATAAAGGTCATCGCCAGTGCCATGATCCCGATCTCCATGTACAAGGAGGTCGAGTCCAGCAGGAAATGGAGATCGAGAAAGTAGGGAGACAGGTAGATGCTTCCCAGGAAGGCAGCCACCAGCAGCAGGACTGTGATTGTCTCGGGACGCAGCAGATCCCGAGACCATTGGGTAGCCAACTGAGGGTGTACAGGCGGCGCGTTGACCCGGCTGTCGCTGTCCTCGGATCCTCTCTTCCCTTCGATGATCGGTTTGGAGTCCTTGATTGCCATTACAACGTCCCCCCAGCAGTTCTGCGCCCCAAGGAGCGCTGAATGGCGGTGTCGACGGTAACAGCCAGCAGGATGGCTAGGCCATAGGTTGCCAACTGCCAGAAGCCCGAGATCCCCAAGATGAAGAGGGCGGTGTTGATGACGCCGAGCAGCAGGCAGCCCAGGACCGTTCCGACGACGGAGCCGTATCCACCGAAGACGTTGGTTCCCCCGATTACCGTAGCCGAGATGACCACTAGCTCGAAGCCCACCCCCGTGTCCCCAGGGTTAACGTAGCCGTGGCGAGAGGCGTACATGATTCCGGCCAAACCGGCCGCCGCTCCACAGAGTGTGAAAACGAGGAAGGTTACCCGCTGCACCGCGATGCCCCGAAGGCTGGCCGCCAGGGGGTTGCTGCCGATGGCGTAGACCTGGCGACCGGTGTGGGTGTAGCGCATGAACAGGAAGGCGCCGACGGCGACGATGGCGGCGAAGATCACGATCCAGGGTACGGAGATTGGGGAGCCCTGGGAAAGGGCGATCAGCTCCGGCGGGATGTAGTTGGGATCCACCTGGCGGCCGCCGCTGTAGATGAAGATCAGCCCACGGTAGGCGCTGAGGGTGCCTAGGGTCGCCAGGACGGCCGGGATCCGCAGCCAGGCTACCAGGACCCCATTCACGGCCCCCAGCAGCGCCCCGATGAGGATGGCTATGATCGCAGCGAGCCAGATGGGAAAGAAGAGGTCTCTAATGAAGATGTTGCCTACCACGATGGCGCTGAAGCCCAGGATCGATCCCACCGACAGGTCGAAGTTTCGGGTGATGATCACCATCATCTCCCCCAGGGCGACGACGGTGATCAGGGGGATGTAGAGCAGGATGTTGCGTATGTTCTCCGGAGAGAGAAACCGCGGCTGGATGGCGGTGGCGATGGCAAACACCACGACGACGAAGACCACTAACCCCAGCTCACGGAATCGTAGCCATTGGTTGGCGCTGCCGTTGACGCGGTGTCGGGCAGACATCGGTCGGATGGTCATGAGTTTACCTCCGAGAGCGTTTGGCCGGTGGCCGCCGCGATGATAGCCTCTGCCGTCGCCTCCTTCCGCCCAAAGCGGCCGTTGATCCGGCCCTCCCGCATGACGACAACCCGGTCGCTCATTGCTAGGATCTCAGGCATCTCTGAGGAGATCATTAGGATCGCCTTGCCCTGTCTGGCCAGCTCCCCTATCAGGTGGTGCACCTCGGACTTGGCACCGATATCTATGCCTCGGGTGGGCTCGTCCAGGATCAGGATGCTGGGCTCGGTGACCAGCCACTTGGCCAGCACCACCTTCTGCTGATTGCCTCCTGACAGCTCGCTGGTCGCCTGTGCCACGTCGCGCAGGTGCACCCTCAGGTTGGTACAATACGAGATGGCCATCTGACGCTCCAGCTTGGGTCGGAACCAGCCACCCGGTGATATCTTGTCCAGAATAGCCATCGTGGCGTTGACGGAAACCGGGAAGGGCAGGAACAGGCCGTGGTGCTGCCGATCCTCGGGAACGTAACCGATGCCTAACTCAATCATTTGCTTCGGTGACCGGATGGTCACCGGCTTCCCGTCGATTCGGACCGTGCCGCTGTCGGGCGGGTTGATGCCGAAGAGGGCATTGGCGACGTCGGTGCGCCCCGCCCCCACGAGCCCGAACACGCCCACGGTTTCCCCCTTCCGCACTTCGAAGGATATGTCGGCGAAGAATCCGGCGCGGCAAAGGCCCTCCACTTCCAGTAGGGGTTCGCCGATGGTGGCCTCGCCCTTCTCGAAGAGGGTGCTCAGGGGGCGGCCGACCATCATCCGGATGACTTCGTCCAGGGTGGTATCTCCCCGTCGCCGGGTGCCAACCATCTCGCCGTCCCGCAAGACCGTGATGCGGTCGGAGATCTCGAACACCTCTTCCAGCCGGTGGCTGATGAAGACTATGGCGGTGCCCTGGTCGCGCAGACGGCGCACGATCCGGAAGAGGTCGCCCACCTCGTTAGGCGTCAGGGACGAGGTGGGTTCATCCATCAGCAGTATGCGGGCGTTCTGAGCCAGGGCGCTGGCGACCTCAACCATCTGCTGGTCCGCGATGGATAGCCCGCGAACGCGCTGTCGCGGATCCAGGGCTACCCCGAGGGAATCGAGCAGTCTTTGCGCCTCGGCGTACATCTTGGACCAGTTGACCCGCTTGAACCGGCTGTTGTGCCCCTCGTGTCCGACGAAGATATTCTCTGCCACATCCAGGTCTGGGAAGGTGAGCGGTTCCTGATGGATCAGGGCGATGCCAAGTTGCTGGGCGACGCCGGGAGAGGCGATCTGTAGCGTGTGATCGCCCAGCATCATCTCGCCGGTCTCGGGTAGGTGGATCCCGCCGATGATCTTCAGAAGGGTGGATTTGCCGGCGCCGTTCTCCCCCACCAGGGCGTGGACCTCGCCTGGATGCAGGTCGAAGTCCACGCTGTGAAGGACCTGGGTGCCGCCGAAAGACTTGGAGATGCCCAGGGCGCGCAAGAGAGGAGCAGGGTCAGACATGAGCCTCGTCTCCCAGAGCAGTTGCTTTCAACAGGCAGACCTTCGGATCTAGGGCTCTCAATTCACCCCCTGCCATGGGGGGAAGAAGGGTTACTACATCACCGTCGGACAGCAGCGCGGCAGGGTCCGCCGAATGGCCGTTCAGGCTGAAGAGGACGGAGTATCCCCCGTGCACCCGATTCACCAGTGCCTCCTCAGCCCTGGTGCCCAACATCTCTAGCAGTCTCGCCACGGCGTCGTGAATGCTGGCTTCCTGCGGCAGCTCCAACTCGACCTCTTTGCATCGCAGTTCGAGGCGCGCGTGGCCCAACAGCCGTACCAGCACCCTCACTCGAGAACCGCCTCCTTTGCCGTGGTGCGGTAGGGCTCCAAGATTGGATTGATCCATTCCAGGTCTAGCTCGGCCAGCTTCATGGGGCGAGGGAAGGCCTTCTCGTCCCAGTTCATGATTTCGAAGTAGTTGCGCAGAGCCTGCCGCAGAGCTCCCTCGTCTACTCGGTAGCCCTCGCGGGGTCCGGTCTGGATAGGCTCAAACATCCGCTGGGGCAGCCAGAAGCGGTCCAACTCGGACTCCTCTCGGATGTTGAAGGCCCGGAACATGTTCACTCGCCGCTCGCCGTACTTCATGATCTCGTGGAAGCTGAGCTCCCAGCCGGTCACTGCCTGGGCGCCCTCCACCAGTTCGTGCATCTTGAAGTGGCGGACCGGCCCGAAGTTGAATAGGCACAGGCACATAGTGTCCATGAAGCTGAAGTGCTGCTGCAGGTAGTAGAACATCCGCAGCTTCTTGTTATCGATGCTGGAGGTTTCCAGCCGCTCCAAGACGCCCAGCGGCGTAAGTTGGTCCAGGAAGACCTGGGGGGCCTTGAAGTCGAAGTCGGTGTCGTGCTCCACCACTACGTGGTCGGCCCCGATGGGGGAAACGGCGTAGGAGATGCCGAGCATGCCCTTCACCCGCCCGTCGTGCATAGCTAGTTCCTGTCCTCTTGCATGCACGGCGAAGCGATCTGCCCCCTTGCCGATCTTCTGGGCCGCGCGCATCACCCCTTCGGCCAGAAGATCCCCGAGCCCCTCGCGGCGGGCGATCTTTTCTACCATTTGCACCACCGCTGGGCCGTTGCCGAAGCGAAGCTCCATCCCGTCGGTGTCATCCTTAGTGAGGAGGCCGTTCTCGTAGCACTCCATGGCGAAAGCGATGGAGGCGCCAGTGGAGATGCAGTCCAGGGTGTAGCGATTGCACAGCTCGTTGGCTTTCACCACGGCAGGCAGGTCAGTGATCCCACAGTCGGAGCCCAAGGCCGAGATGGCCTCATACTCGGGACCCCCGTAGGCTGGATCCACGAAGTATGGCTTTTCGGCCCTGACCACCCGTTTGCAGCGGGTGGCACAGCCCCAGCAGGATTCGTTGGTGACCTCCATCTCTTCATGCATGGTCTCGCCGTAGATGGCCTCGCCACCTTCAAGGACGCCCGTCTGGAAGTTGCGAGTCGGGAGTTGTCCATCGACATTCTGGACGCCGACGTATTCGGAAGTGCCGAGGAGGTTGTTTCCCCTGCAAGAAGGGTTCTGTTTGAAGGTCTGGGAGTAGTATCGGGCGAGTTGGTTCACCTTCTCGGGGTTGGCCAGTTCCACCTTGTGGTGGCCTCGCACGGCGATGGCTTTCAGCTTCTTGGCTCCCATGACGCACCCCATGCCGGTGCGGCCGTTGAAGTGGTTGAGGTCGTTTGTGACGTTGGCGAAGCGGACCAACTTCTCGCCGCCGGGGCCGATCTGGGCGACTCGGATCATCTTGTCGCCTAACTCTTGGCGGATCTTCTCCTGGGACTCCTTGGTCTCAAGACCCCATATCGAGGAAGCATCTCTGATTTCAGCTTGCCCATCATGGATCCAGAGGTAGACGGGCTTAGCTGATACCCCCCTGATGACGAGGGCATCGAAGCCGGCGAACTTCAGCTCCGGTCCCCAGAAACCGGAGGATTGGGTATCGCCGATGAGGCCGGTGAGGGGCGACTTGCCGGTGATAGAATAGCGGTTGTATCCCGACATCGGGGCTCCGACCACGACGCTGGTGGCGAAGACCAGGAGGTTGTCGGGGCCGTACGGATCGGCCTTGGGGGGCATCTCGTTGAGGAGATAGTAGGCGCCAACCGCGGCTCCCCCCATGTAAGTGCGGTACCAGACCTCATCATGCTCGTCAACGGAGATCTGCCCAGTGCTTAGGTCTACCTTGAGGATCTTGCCCGCATAGCCGTGAGGCATTGCCTTGCTCCCCCTCTCTCACATGTGCTTTCTCTGGTCCAGCAGCTTACTGGACGCGCTCACCGAATCTATCGCGAGGTAAACAGAGACGTTGCACCTTTGTCTGAAGGCGGGACACCACCACAATGTGGCTTACGGTTTCCCTGGTGAGACGGGGCGGCTTTCAGCGACTACACTGTTGCTGTGTTCCCTCCTTGTCGCGGTTGATCAGAACCGGTTGCGTCCCTGTGGGAAATCGTCTTGCGCTCGGTTCGATCAACTACTAGAATGAAGACGTCCCTATTATTGGGACAACTCTATTGCTTGTCAAGGGGTAAGAATCGCTGGGAAGTTGGGTTCGGCGTGATCGCCGATTCTGTTGGTGATGGGGGTGAAGGGATGGGGCTGAACTGCAGAGTAGCCCTGGTTACCGGGGCGGGGCAGGGCATCGGGAGGGCGGTGGCTCTCCGGCTGGCCCGGGATGGAGCCGACCTGGTGGTGGCGGACCTGAACGCGGAAACCGTCCGGGCGGTGGCGGGGGAGATTCGGGATCTGGGTGGGAAGGCGCTGGAGCTGCAGCTGGACGTCCGGAGCTTCGCCCAGATCCAGGCCACAGTGGAGGCCGCGGTGGAGCGCTTCGGGCGGATCGACGTCCTGGTGCCCTGCGCCGGCGTAGCTCAGATCAAGGACATCCTGGAGGTAACGGAGGAGGAGTGGGATAGGGTCCTGGACGTGAACGCCAAGGGGCTCTTCTTCACCGACCAGATGGTGGCCCAGCAGATGGTGCGGCAGGGGAGCGGGTCCATCGTCAACATCGCCTCCATCTCGGGGCGGGGGCCGCGGCCCAACCAGCCCCACTACGCCGCCAGCAAGGCGGCCGTGATCTCCATCACCAGGTCGCTGGCGGCCCGTCTGGCGCCCCACGGGGTCACCGTCAACGCGATCTGCCCCGGCATCGTCGACACACCCATGTGGCGGCAGCTGGACCGGCAGATGACCGAGGAGTACGGCCTGGCCCCGGGCGAGTACACGCGCCAGCGGCTGGCTCAGGTGCCCCTTGGAAGGCTGGAAACCCCCGAGGATGTGGCCGAGGCGGTGGCCTTCCTGGTCTCCCCGGCCGCCGGCTACATCACGGGCCAGACCCTGAACGTCGACGGGGGATTCTACATGAACTGAGGCGGACAGATCCCCGTCCCGGGGTGTATCATCTTGCGCGAGGCGCCGGCCGGCAGGTCGGGGCCCACCAGGCAAGGAGGAGCGGGACGTCGATGTTGAGCACCGCCCACGTGAGCTTCACGGTGGAGGATCTGGAGCGATCCCTGGGGTTCTATCGAGATACCCTTGGCATGGAACTGGTTGGTAGAATGGAGGCGGTGTACTTCCTGGACCCGGACGGCAACACCCTGGAGTTGGTCCAGCGACCCAAGGGCTGACGATCGTCCGAGGGCGGCTGCCGTGAGCGCGGGCATCCTGCCAGCAGGAGGCCGGCCGTATCGGCGGTCCC
>JAJZQR010000191.1 GCA_021806765.1 Chloroflexota bacterium
CCGGCCAGGTTGCCCTGCGGCACCCGAAGATAACCAGTTACCGCTGCTTCCTTCCGGACCTGACGGGGTTCCTGAGTCTCCGCCGCGCAGGACCAAGCCATCAACGCCACTGAGCCAAGCCCTGGTCGAAAAGCGCTGAGCCTCGAACGGGAATTCGACCCCGCTATAGCGGGTTGCGGGTACAGGGCACCGCTAGTTCCCCGTCTAGCACGACCATATAGATTCTAGCCGGGCTACCCCTCAAAGTCAAGGCAAACAAACCGCCCTCAGGGCCTCTTACTCCTCGTTCCAGCCCTCACCCCGACCCTCTCCCAGAGGGAGAGGGAGTCGGCCCGAACCGCCCCTACTCCGCCTCGGCGATGGGGGAGATCCTCTCCAGGCCACCCATGTAGGGTCGCAGTACCTCGGGGATCACCACGGACCCATCGGCCTGCTGGTAGTTCTCCAACAGCGCCGCTAGAGTCCGGCCCACGGCCAGCCCGGAACCGTTGAGGGTGTGAACGAACTCGGCCTTGGCTCCGGCCTCGGGCCGGTAGCGGATGTTGGCGCGCCGGGCCTGGAAGTCGACGAAATTGCTGCAGGAGGAGATCTCCACATACCTGCCCTGGCCGGGCATCCAGGCCTCCGGGTCGTACTTCTTGGCAGCGGTGAAGCCCACGTCTCCGGTGCACATCATGCTCACTCGATAGGGGATCTCCAGGCGCCGGAGCACGTCCTCGGCGTCGGCCAGTAGCTTCTCCAACTCCTCGTACGAGGTGCGCGGCTCGACGAACTTCACCAACTCCACCTTGTCGAACTGATGCACTCGGATCAGCCCCCGGGTGTCCCGGCCGGCCGAGCCGGCCTCCCGCCGGAAGCATGCAGTGTAAGCCACGTAGTAGATGGGCAGGATTCCCGGCTCCAGGATCTCATCCCGGTGGAGGTTGGTCACCGGAACCTCCGCCGTTGGTACCAGGAAGAGATCGTCCGGATCGGTCCGATAGGCATCCTCTTCGAACTTCGGCAACTGTCCCGTGCCCACCATGCACTCCCGGCGAACGAGAAACGGGGGGAGTATCTCGGTATAGCCGTGCTCGGTGGTGTGGAGATCCAGCATGAAGGAGATGATGGCCCGCTCCAGCTTGGCTCCCAATCCCTTCAGCACGCCGAAGCGTGCCCCTGAGATCTTGGCTGCCCGCTCGAAGTCCATAATGCCCAGCTGTTCGCCTATCTCCCAATGGGGTCGAGGCTCAAAATCGAACCTCTTCGGCTCGCCCCAGCTGCGCACCACCACGTTCTCGGTCTCGTCCTTTCCCTCCGGGACGGATTCGTCAGGGATGTTCGGGATCAGCAGGAGCAGTTGCTCCAGCCGCTCGTCGATGTCCTTGATGGTGGGTTCCAGTTCCTTGATGTGCTGGGACAGCTGCCTCAACTCGGCGATCCTGTCGGCAATGGTCGATTTGTCTTTGACTTTCGCGATCTCGCCGGAGGCCCGGTTCTGCTCCGCCCTCATGGACTCCAGCTGCTGAAGTAGCTGACGTCGTCGAACGTCCATCTCCAGTATCTCGTCCACAGGAGCGGTCTCGTGTCGCTTTCGCAGCGACTCCTTCACCACGTCGGGATGATCGCGAATGAACTGCAGGCTAAGCAAAGTTCCACCTCACCGTTTCCTCACGGCCACCCGAGCCAGATCGAGGACTATCTCGCCCTCCTCCGGCAGCCGCTGCACGACCAGATTGTCCTTGAAGACGACGATGGACAGCCCCATGGGTATCCCCAGCCCCATCCCCAGCGCCTCCAGAGGCACCGATGCCTCTACCACCGTGTCATCCGCTACCACCCGCAGGTCGCCCTGGATGCGAACCCATCCGTTGCCCTCTTCCCATCGACTCAACTCGATGGAGGGGCCATCCGTCCTGAGGGTCAACTCCCTGGAAGCGTTCCCTGTGGCAGGCTGCAGAAGGGCGCCGCGCCGGATCCCGGCTTCCGGCAGATCCGGGGAGTCGCCTTCCCGGCGGCTCACGTAGATCTCCACCAGGTAGCCCCGCAGCGAGCTGTGAGACTCCAGGCGTAGGAAAAGCGCCGCCTCATCATACCCAAAGTATAGCCGTTTCAGCAGACCGCTGCCCTGCTGCATCGCCCCCGTGGATCCCCTGGGCTCCACATAGCCCGCGGACGCCCACGGCTCCGGGGAGAGGTTGCCGGCCTCCAGGGGCGGATGCACGTAGTCGCCAGGGCTGCGGCTGGTGAGCTTGGGGATCTGGCTGATGATCGGAGTGGAGACCCATTCGGGAGCAGAAACCCCCAATGCCCGGTAGACCCCCGCCAGGGAATGGCGGAACAGTCGATCGAACATCTCGTCCTGATCGGACACGTTGTGGCTGTAGTACCACCAGAACCAGTCACTGCCTTCGGCGGCCATCATGCATCGCTTGGCCTGACTCAGCCGTTCCTCCGGGACGGCCCCCGAACGTTCCGCCTCGACCAGTGCCCGGCGGGTCCGCGTCAGGTATTCCCACCCTCTATTCTGGGTGTCCTCCCCGATCCAGGTCTCCAGGTTTCCGTTGATCCAGGAGCCGGTGGAGAGATGAGCTATCTCGCTGCGCGGGGGAAACTGGTTCAGGAACTCCGATATCGTGACGGCTCTAACCCGGCTGTCGCGGGAGAGCATCTCGTAGAGGGCTCGGAGGAAGGTCTCTCCGTTCCGCTCGTAGTACTCCCAGCAGTTCTCGCCGTCCAGAATGATGGGAACCAGGTAGGGCAGGGGATCGTTCTTCACCATTTCGCGGATGGCGATGAAGCGGAACATCAGATCCTCGGCTGCCTGCCGCCCGTTCATGCCTTGGTAGGCGAACCCGATACGGTCGGACAGATAGTGGTCCCGAAACACCATGGTGATCCGGTGCGCTCCGGAACCAACCCAGTAGGGCTGATACAGGAAGCGGGGGTCCGAGAGGTATCCCCAGCCGTTCCGCTCGATGTCTCTCCCCAGAGAGCGGGCGAGGATAGCCTCGTCCGAGGCCAGCCAGCGGATCTCGGGCACCTCCCTGAGCAGGTCGATCAACGGCTGGCTCACGGAACCCTCCGAGGGCCACAAGCCGGCAGGGGGGCGCTCGAAGACCGACTCGTGGTAGTCAACCGCCATCCTGAGCTGCTCTATGGCATCTCGTCTTTGCTGGAACCGCTCAGTGGGAAGCCGCAGCCAGGGGCTCGGCTCCTGGGCACAGCTGGAATCTATCAGCAGCGGCAGAATGGGATGGTAGTAGGGCGAGGCGGCCAACTCCACCTGGCCTCGGCGCTGGAGCCGCCGATAGGTGGTCAGCGTAACGGCCATCAGGTCCCGTTGCTTTCCCAGGATGGTGGCCACATCCTCCGGGGAGAAGTGGGAGCCCTTGGCCACCAGCGCCCTCAGCTCCGGGTCTCGTTGGATCCAGGTCGGGTCGATCCAGGCCAGGTTGAACCAGGTGACCAGATCCCTCCAGTAGGTCTCGCCCAACAGGTCGAGGTCTCCGCCGGCCTCTTCCTTCAGCCTCATCAGCTGCCAGTAGCGGGGGTAGGACCGTATGAAGTTGTCCCTGTTCACGCTGTAGAAGAGGGAGTCGACGAACAGCTTGTCCTCTGGGGAGAGCCGATCCTGAAGGCTGACCTTCCAGGCCCTATCCAGGCTGGTCCCGTTGACGTAGCCCTGCAACTGCTCCAGTAAGGAGGGGACGAAGTTGAAGGTGGCGTGGACGGAGGGATAATCCTCCAGCACCTCCGCCATGTGGAGGTAGTCCTTGGTAGCGTGAAGCCGCACCCAGGGGAGAAGGTACTCGCCGCTGTCCTCGTCCAGATAGTAAGGCTGGTGCATGTGCCAGACGAAGGCAACGTAGAGAGGTTGCTCCATTGGACAAGCTATTCCCTGGCCCTCAACTGCGGGAAGAGTATCACTTCTCGGATAGAGGCATTTCCGGTGAACAGCATCACCAGCCGGTCGATCCCCACCCCCAGCCCACCAGTGGGCGGCATCCCGTGCTCGAGCGCCTGAAGGAAATCCTCATCCATGGGCTGAGTCTCCTCGTCGCCCGCCGCCCTCTCGGCCAACTGCTGGACGAAGCGCTCTCGCTGCTCCAGGGGATCATTAAGTTCGCTGAAGGCATTCGCAATCTCTATGCCCCCCATGAAGGCCTCGAACCGCTCCACCACCGAGGGATCGTCCCTCTTGCGCTTAGCCAGTGGCGACATCTCGATGGGGTAGTCCACCAGGAAGGCTGGCTGGATCAGCTTCGGCTCCACATAGGTGCTCAGCAGAGTGTCGATGAGCTTCGCCCGAGAGCTACCCGGATCGGGGTGCATGCCCATCTCCCGCATGGCCCCGTACAGCGCTTCGGCCGTGGGGAAGTCCTCGTAGTCGATGCCGCTCTCGATCCGAACGGCGTCCCTCATCACCACCCTAGGCCACGGGGGACGAAGGTCGATGCTGTTTCCCCCGAACTCGATCTTGTGGGTGCCCAGCACCTGCTCCGCGATGCAGGAGACCATGTTCTCCACCAGGGTCATGATGTCGTTGTAGTCCGCGTAGGCCTGGTACAGCTCCATCATGGTGAACTCGGGGTTGTGTCGCGTGGAGATGCCTTCGTTGCGGAAGTTGCGACCGATCTCGAAGACCCTCTCGAAGCCACCGATCACGCATCGCTTCAAGTAAAGCTCCAGGGCGATGCGCAGGTATAGATCCCGATCCAGGGCCTTGTGGTGGGTCATGAAGGGCCGCGCCGCGGCACCCCCGTGGATCGGCTGCAGGATGGGGGTCTCCACTTCCAGGAAGTCGCGCTCCACCAGGTAGCGGCGGATGGCGTCGATGATCTGGCTGCGCAACCGGAACACCCGGCGCACCTCTTCGTTGGAGATCAGATCCAGATACCGCTGGCGATACCGCTTCTCCACATCGGTCAGCCCGTGCCACTTCTCCGGCAGCCCGCGCAGCGCCTTGGACAGCAGGGTGAGATGGTCCACCTCGATGGTGATCTCGCCGGTTCGCGTGCGGAAGGGCTTCCCGGCAACACCGAGGAAATCGCCGGAATCCAGAGCCTTGAAGAGGCTGTACTGCTCCTCACCGACCAGGTCCCGGCGGACGTAGATCTGGATCCGTCCGGACTGGTCCAAAAGGTGTGCAAAGCTCGCCTTGCCCATGACCCGCACGGTGAGCAGACGGCCGGCAATCCGCACCTCCGTGCCCTCCAGGGCCTCGAAGCTTCCCTGAACGTCCGAAGCCAGGTGGGTCCGATCGAAGCTGTACGGATAGGGGTTTATTCCCGCCTCCCGAAGCTCCTTTACCTTTCTTATCCGTTGTTCTACCAGGGGGTCGTACTGCTCTTCCAAGCCGGATACCTTCCAGTCCGCACTTCTCGCAAAGAAAGGATGGACCAGCCATCCTTTCCGGAGAACCTGCGAGATTACTGCGTCTCGACGGCCAAGCGTGGCAGAGCCTCAGGCTCTGTTCGCCTCCGATCCTACGAGACTGCCTTGATTACGAGGTCGAAGCTGCCGCCTGGGGCGAGGACCGAGACAGAATCACCCACTCGATGGCCTATCAAAGCCCTACCGATGGGCGACTCGTTGGAGATGCGGCCCTGCCGCGGGTCGGCTTCGGCCGAACCCACGATGGCGTAGACCTCCTCCACCCCATCAGAGTCCGCCACGGTGACGTGAGAGCCCAGCCGCACGTAGCCCGAGGGTGCAGCCTTCTCGTCGATCACCATAGCGTTGGCCAGCATTCGCTCCAGAGACTGAATCCGACCCTCGACGAAGGACTGCTCGTTCTTGGCATCGTCGTATTCGGCGTTGTCGACCGTGTTGGTGAACTCTTTAGCTCGACGGATCCGTTCAGCTACCTCATGCCTACGGACGGTTCGAAGGTGGGTTAGCTCCTCTTCAAGCTTTGCCAAGCCTTCCCGCGTGAGGTAAACAGTCTTCTCCACGGCAAGTCTCCTGTTTGCGACCAATGATGTGCGTGCGCGGAGGATCGCCCGATGGTCTGGAATTAGTAAAGACTGAGGGAGCCAAATAGCCCCTCAGTCTGTTACAGCAACCATATTATATGCAGTGCACAGTCTTTTGTAAAGGGGTGGGGCCCCGGCAAAGCTCCCAATCCGCGCCCCACGGGCTGCCACAACAGCTTGCCAGTACCTGCTGCCCACCCTATAATGACCCCACTCTAGGAGGCTTGTCCAGGATTGCTATCCATGGACACTCGTTTCTCCTACCCACGGTTGATCGACGGCGCAACCTCGAGGAACCCGCACACCCCACATTTCCGTTGCTGTTGGAGGAAGCTTTGAGAAGGCTGCAGTTGCTCTTTGCCCTCGCTGCCGCTCTCGTCCTGCTGACCATCGCCGCACCCGCCGGGGCAGCTCCAGGAGTCCTCGACTACGACATCCCCGGAGGCCATTTCTTCACTCAGACCAACGGCCAGCCTCTCGGGACCAGCCAGGCCGGTTTCGCCATCACCAACGAGGGTGGAATACCCTTCTGGGACGAGTTCAAACGGCTCGGCGGGGAGTACGCACTGGGATACCCCGTCACGCGGCGCTTCGTCTACGACGGCTTCGTCACGCAGGCCATGCAGAAGGCGGTTTTCCAGTGGCGGCCGGACACCAAGCAGGTCTGGTTCCTGAACACCTTCGACGCCCTCCACGACAAGGGCAAGGACACCTGGCTGCTGACCTATCGCCAGACCCCCAACCCCTTCGACACCTCTCCCGACACAGGCCTCTCCTGGGATCAGATAGTCAAGCGCCACCAGGCCTTCCTGGATCAGAACGAGGCCATCAAGAAGGTGTACTTCGCCGACCCCTCTCCCATCGACCACTTCGGGCTGCCCGTGGCCTACGCCGACGAGGGGAACTCCTTCGTGATTCGGGCTCAGCGGGCCACCTTCCAGTACTGGAAGGAGGACGTCCCCTGGGCAAAGAAGGGTGACGTGACCGTGGCCAACGGCGGCGACCTGGCCAAGGAAGCCGGCTTGTGGCCCGCCGATGCCGTCGTGCCCCAACAACCACCGAGCCAGCAGAGCCTACAGTTGACGTCGCTCCCCTCGATTCCCGCCGCCGGGACCTCGGCCTATCGGGCCAAGAGCCCCGAGTACGGGATGAACGTCTTCCTGTGGAACAATCCTTCCACCACTCAGCGCGACCTGCAGAAACTGACCGACGCCGGCTTCGGCTGGCAGAAGACCCTCTTCCAGTGGAGACAGATCGAAGGCGCCGGCAAGGGCATCTTCGACTGGACCGAGGCCGACCGAGTGGTCAAGGCCTCCAACGATGCCGGTGTCAAGATCATCGCCCGGGTCGACTTCCAGCCCTCCTGGGCTCGAGCCGACGGCGCCAACAACGGCCCCCCGGACAACTACCAGGACTACGCCGACTTCGTCCGCGCCCTGGTCAACCGCTACAAGACCGGCAGCCCCTACGGTCGCATCTACGCCATCGAGGTGTGGAACGAGCCCAACCTGTCTCGGGAGTGGGGCAACCAGAAACCGGATGCCACGCAATACGTTCAACTGCTGAAGCTGGCCTATCAGGCGGCAAAGCAGGCCGACCCCAACGTCACCGTAATCAGCGCAGGTCTGAGCCCGACGGAGACCTGGAACGACGAGGCGACACCGGACGACGTCTTCCTCCAGCAGATGTACGACGCGGGGGCCGCGGCCTACTTCGACGTCCTGGGCGCCCACGGCGCCGGCTACAAGGCTCCGCCCGAGATGAGCCTCGACCAGGTTGCGGCCGACCCCAACTACGGCGGACATCGCTTCTTCGCCTTCCGCCGGGTCGAGGACCTGCGCAACGTCATGGTCCGCAACGGCGATTCGGCGAAGCAGGTCTGGCTGACAGAGTTTGGCTGGACCAGCGACCAGGTGCACCCTGCCTATTCCTGGTTCGCCGTGACCGAGGATCAGAAGGCCCAGTACATCGTGGGCGCCTACAAGTGGGCGGCCGACCACTGGGCTCCCTGGATCGGGGTGATGACCCTCTGGAACCTGCCCGATCCCAGCTGGACCACCGACCGGGAGGAGTACTGGTGGTCCATCGCCAACGCCGACGGGTCCGATCGACCGGCCTACACCCAGCTGAAGCAGGCCAGGCAGAGCGGGTACCTGCCGTGATCTGAGACGGGGAGATGGGGAGAGGGGGCGAAATGCCGCATCCCTCTCTCCGATGGGGATTCCATATCATGATGTAGGGGCCGGCGTCTCTGTCGGCCCCTCCTCTATACCTCGTAGTAACGACTTTAGTCGTTCGTCCTTACCTCGTAGTAACGACTTTAGTCGTTCGTCCTTGCCCTCGGAAGCGGCAACGAACGACTGAAGTCGTTACTACCTGTCACCCGGTCCCCCCGTCCCCCCGTCTCCCCGTCCCCCCCCTCTTTTCCTATGGCAGGAAGCAGGCTGTTGTAGTAGCCTGCACCCACCGATGATAGAATCGGCAGCGGATGGGCCGGTGAGAGCGCGGCGTTTTCGGCCGCCCTCCGGCGCCATTGTGTGGCACGAGGCGTGCTGCGTTGAAGATGTTGAGGAGAAGCTCCGTGCGCACAGGTAATCCCACCTCTGAGCGGTCACGGAACCCGGCGAGGCGGCCTCGGATCGTTGCGAGACGAAATGCCGCACCTTAGGCAGCCTCCGAGGGCCGGTTCGCTCATCCGGTACACAATCTTCGCTATGCTGGCGATGGGCTGCCTCCTGGCAAGCCCTCTCCTATCCATATCCACGACCCAGGCTGCAGGGCCGGAGGCATCTGGACCTGCGGAAGCAGGAATGGCCGAAGCGCTGCCCACCGACGAGGCGGGGCTGGCACCGGAAGCAGGAATAGCCGAGGCGCTACCCACCGACGGCCAGGGGTTGGAACCGGAAGCGGAAGCGGGCGAGGCGCTGCCAACCGACGGCCAGGTGACGGCGCTGGCATCCGACGTCGCCGCCGCTCCCGTGGAGTCTCTCTGGGCGGCGCCGAACTCCCGGGTCTCCTCCCTGAACGGCCGGTTCCTGCTGCTCAACATGCACGGCGCGCTCTTCCACTCGGAGAGCAAAGACCTGGAGGAGAACGTGGCCTACGCCCGCTGGATAGGTGCCGGGGTGATCCGCGTCTTCGCCACCGACAACAACACCGGCAGGAGTTGGAGCGGGAAAGAGGTGGGGAGCCGCATCGCCCAGATGGCCCCGGCGCTCCGGGCCGCCGGCATCAAGCTGATCGTCGCGCTCACCAACAACCACCGGCCGGTGCCCGGGGAGGCCACGGAAAGCTCGGGCTGGATGGACGGCTATTACCAGCTGCTGCTGCCCTTCTACACCCAGAACTGGCGAGCGGCCTACCTCCCCTTCATCCGAGACTTGATCGGCACGGTCAAGGAGTCGGGAGCGCTGGACGTGATCTTCGCCTGGGAGCTGGGCAACGAGTTGCACACCCCCGTGGAGCCGGTGGACATCGTCCCCTTCATCACCGGAGCGGTCCAGGAGATCCTACAGGTCGATCCCGACACGCCCATCTTCTCCGGAACCATGGGTATTCAGCACCTGCACCCCTACCGACCCGACTCCATCATCGGGCGGTGGCTCTACTGCGACGCACCGGTGGATGCCTATACCCTCCACGCCTACGACTGGCTGGGCACTGAGAACCCGGGCGACATGCCGATCAACTACGACTTCGATTCCGTGCTGGCGGAGCCCTGCCCCAACGGCCGGCGGCTACCGGTAATCGTGGAGGAGCTGGGCACGTCGCGAGAGCTAACGGGCCTATACACGGCACAGCAGGAACAGAAGCGTCTGGAGCAGGAGGTCAAGCAGATCCGATACGTCCTGGATCACTATCCTCGGGTCATCGGCATCGGGGCATGGAACGGGGAGAGCCCCAGGGTGACGGACAAGAGGTTCAGCGACAATCGCCGGGGGCTCACCTCCTACGGACCCTTGGCCGATGGCAGCGGTTCGGGCTACGTGGGAGGCAGCGGGGTGCGGGCCCAGCTGGAGGAGCTGCTGCGCAACCTGCCCGCTCGACCCTAGCCCAGATTACTCACGGCGGCAGGGGCCAGAGAGAAAGCCTGTAGCCGCAGGCTTTACGCCTGCGCGCTCCACGTGGTGAAGCTGCGCTCTGTCGAACATGGCTACGCGCACCCGTGAAGGGTGCGGCTACAAG
>JAJZQR010000192.1 GCA_021806765.1 Chloroflexota bacterium
GAAATCAGTAGCGACTGACCCCGGGGAGCACGCGTGCTCCCCGGGGTCCGACTTTCTTTGCCAACCACCCTTGGCCGGTGAGGGCGGCTATCCGCCCGTGTACGCAGCCATGAAGGTCACGGTATCGCCGTCTGAGAGCTTCGTGTCCAGTCCGTGAAGGAACTCCAGCAACTGTTCGTTGACTATGGCGCGGACGGGGTAGCGCAGCTCGCGGGATTGCCGGTCGTAGATCAACTGCCCAAAGGCAGCATCAACCTGCGACAGCTCCTCCAACAGATCGCCGACGGTGGCTCCGACCATCTGGTGCTCGAAGCGGAGGCTGCCGATGGAGCCCGGCCTCATGGTATCGCTGAGCCAGGGAAGGATCTCGACCTTGATGCGCATTCCTCTGTCACCAGGTGCTGAGTTCTGAGTGCTGAAAGAGCCTACTGCGGCCAGGCATCCGGGATCAGATCCGACAGACCGAGCTTCCGAAGGGTCTCCGGCAGCGGCCGTCCGGTCTCGAAGTCCCAACCCATTAGATCGTAATACTTCCGGCGCATGTCGTCCCAGTGCTCCAGGATGTCCTTCCCGGCCATGGGGCCGTCCACCGGGATGGAGCCGTACCGCTTCGAGGGCCGCTCCAGCTCCGGCGTGAGGCCGCTGCGCAGATTGAAGAGCCGCAGCAGGTTGCTGATCCGCCTCCCCACCGTGATGGCCTCCTCGCCGGAGAAACCCTCCCACCCGGTGGACGCCTCCACGGCCTTGCCCAACCCGTCCATGCTGGTCCGGCTGGTGAAGCGGCAGATCCCCAGGCAGTCCTCGAACATCATCCGGCCGTTGTGCTTGCCCAACTGGTCGGCTATGTCTTCCCAGTTGTGGAGGTCCGGGTTAGCCTTCGCTCCCTGCTCCTGGGGTAGCCAGGATGGCCCCACCTCGATGGTCCCGGTATCGGAGAGGCAGGTGTCCACCATCTCCACCCATCGGGTCCGGTGGTCGTGGCCCCTGGGGGAGTTGCCCTTCAGGTTGTAGATGGCAAGATCCTCGCTGCCCCGACCCAGCTTCTCCGACGCCCGCTTCACCCCCTCGGCCAGCAGGTCGCCGATCCCATCCCGATTCGCGATCTTGTGGAGCATCGCCACCATGGCATCCACGTTGCCCCAGGTCATCTCCAGGCCACCCGTGTCCTCCCTGGTGAGGATCCCCTTCTCGTAGCACTCGATGACCCAGCCGATCAGCCACCCGGCCTCGTTGGTGTCCACGCCCAACCGGTCCACCAGGTTGCTCAGCACCACGGCCCCCGCCGGATCCGTGTTCCCCACCTGGGATCCCCAGGCCGCCCACTGCTCGTACTCCGGCTCCTCGCTCTTGAAGCCGTCGTACTTCCCCCCCTTGATGGTCACCATGTGCAGGTGCCTGGTGCGGCAGGCCCAGCAGGGCATCCGCTCCATCTCCCACTTCTGCTCGTACTCCTGCCTCATGAAGGGGGGAACCTCCGGGAAGAGGTTGGTGGTGTAGTTCTTGACCGGCAGCCACCCCCCCTTCTCGGCGCCCACCAAGCTGTTCATGGTGCCCGAGTCGTATACGCTCCTCGCCACCGGTGCCGCCAGGATTTCCTCGATGATCTTTTCGGCCCTCTCCTTGAGCGCCTTCTCGTCGGCAATGGGGAAACGCTTCCCCCGCTCCGCCACGATGGCCTTCAGCCGCTTGGAGCCCATCACGGCACCTGTGCCGTTATGTCCGGCCACGTGCCCCTTGTCCCCGGCTATCGCCGCAAATCGCACCAGGTGCTCCCCGGCCGGCCCCACCCCCAGGACGCTGAGCTGCCGTTCCTTCTTCCCCAACTCCTCGGTGATCCGCTCCTGCATGTCGTAGGTGTCCAGTCCCAGCAACTGCTCGGCTTCCCTCAGCTCGGCCACGCCATCGTGCAGGTACAGATACACCCACCTGGGAGACTGCCCCTGGACGATCACGGCGTCGTAACCCGAGAACTTCATGTAGGCACCCATGAAGCCGTTAGCCTGGCTGGTCGTAGCGCCGCCGGTCAACGCCCCCTTGGTCACGAAGGACACGGTCCCGGTACCCATCACCGTGGTTCCGGCTAAGGGTCCCGTCGCCATGATCAGCCGGTTCTCGGGATCGGACCACCGGACGGATGGTCCCACCTCATCGTACAGGATCTTGATCCCGACCCCGCTGCCTCCCATCCACTTCCTGAGGCCGTCCGTGTCCCACCGCTCCTCGGTCAGATTGCCGGTGGATAGATCCACCCGCAGGAACTTACCGGCGTAGCCCTTGGGGTAACTGCTTTCAACCATGTCCGACCCTCCCAGTTCGACCAACTCATCTCCCTGTTGTGGATGCCTAAGAGTCTGCCGGACCCTGACCGGCACCGATCGACACATTGTAGCCCAGGCAGAACCTCATCTCAACGACACCGCCGAGGTCCCGCGCGTTCGAGGTTCCCCGCGCACGCCCGCCCCGGGGCTCTACGCCTGACCGTGTTCGTAGAGCTGCAGGACACCGCTGACATCCTGCCGGCCCAGGCCCTGCCGACTGGCCTTCTCGAAGACGGCGAGAGCCACTTGGGCCATGGGCAGATCTGTGCCCACCTCCTCCGCCAGATCTCGCACTATCCTGAGATCCTTTGCCATGAGGTCGATGGCGAAACCGGGGGCAAAGTCCCGGTCAACAGCCTTGGGGTACTCCCCTTCGAAGATGCGACTGTATCCGGAGCTGGCACCTATCACTTCCCGCACCAGGGCCATATCCGCACCGGCCCGCCGGGCCAGGTTCACCATCTCCACCACGGCAACGTTCTGGATCCCCACGACGGGAGATCCTCCTCGTGAACGGAAATCGGTTGGATCGCAACGCGGCAGTAGGCAGCCTGGTAGAACTTGGCGCCGGACGCATTATAGGCCGCCGTTTCCAACAGGTGCAACGGTCAGCCCATCGCCCGCTCCACTCCATGAACTCCCCGCATGAGTCGGATCGCCGCGTTGACTTTCCGCCGGCCAATACCTACACTCCGCACGGTCATTTCCGGGCTGGACCTCCTCAGCAGAACGGCGTAACCGCGGACGTGGTCGGTTGATCTGCCCCCCATGCGCTGAGAGCGCACAAGATGCCGGCGAGCTGCGAGATTAGCGGCCCGCCTTGATTGGAGGGTAATACGCCCATGCAGTGTTTTGGATCCAAAGCCCAGGGAAGAAGCTACATGCTGGTCTTCGACCGAGGTGAACTGCTGCTAGAAGGGATCCAGGAAGCAGTCCGACGGGAAGGCATCGAATCCGCCGTGATCACCGGCGGAATCGGCTCTCTGACCAACTTGAACTATCACGCCATCGCCTCCACTGGCCTCCCTCCCGTGGACAGAACCATTGAAGTCAGCGGCGCCATCGAACTGGGCTCGGTGCAGGGAACCGTGGTAGGCGGTGACCCCCACGTCCACGTCATCGCCGCGAACTTCGACACCAAGGAGACCTACATCGGGCATCTTGAGCCCGGCTGCAGGGTCTGTTACCGGGCGGAACTCTCCCTCACAGTTCTGGAAGGCGTCGAACTGGAGCGATACGGCGACGGATCAGGGATGATCTGGATCCGCGAGACGGGCTCGAAGTAGTCAGTGAGTTGGCAGAGCCGGTTTGCCCGAGGGGGCACGCTGCACAAGCGTGCCCCCTCGGCAGTTCAAGTGAAGTTGACAAGGTACTACAGACAGGCTAGAGTATTCAGCATGTTGAAACAAGTTCAATATGCTGAACGCCGAATATCAGACGGGAATGGCCCCTCCGCAAGTCCGGGACCGGACCGGGCGCAGGTCAAGTCCGCCGCCAGGGTGCTGGACATCCTCGAGTACCTCGCCCGCTCCGACAGGGAGTTGACCCTGACACAGATAGCCACGGCACTCGGGCTGCCCAAGAGCAGCACCTGGCTTCTGCTTCAGACCTTGGTGGGCAGGGATTACCTGGAACTCGCATCCGCCTCGGGTCCCTTCTCCCTCGGTCCGAAGGTGATGGAGTTGGCCGGAGCGTACACCAGGAAGGCCGGACTGCTTCAGAGCTTTCCCGCCATCGCCAGGGGCCTGGTGCAGGCATGCGAGGAGACGGTCCAGTTGGCCGTCCTCAGTGGCATCGAGATACTGTACCTGGCGAAGGAGGACGGGACCCGGCCCGTACGGCTGGTGTCCGACACAGGGCAGCGTCTTCCCGCGTACGCAACCGCCCTCGGCAAGGTGCTGCTGGCGTCCCTTTCCGACGCGGAGCTGAAGGAACGGCTCTCCAACGCCCCCCTGACCCGTATGACTTCTCACACCATCACCTCGATCCCACATCTCATGCGGGAGCTGGCTTTGGTGCACACCAGAGGGTACGCCATCGACAACGAGGAGGTGGAGGATGGCCTTCTCTGCTTCGCCGCCCCGGTCAGGGATGCCGACGGGAGGGTGGTTGCGGCCATCAGCGTTGCCGTCCCCAAGAACCGCGTGGGGGAAGGGGAGACCGACCGCTATGTAGGTTTGATCCGTGAGGGCGCCGGCGAACTCTCTAGGAGGATAGGCTACCTCGACCCTGCCTCGGCGTGAGACAGTTGCGGCAGGGGCCAGAGAGGACTGCGATGCAGGTCAATCCGTTGGCGGCCATCTTGCTCCTCAGCCAGGGCGTGTTGCCGCGTCGAACCCTATCGCCGGGGCGGCAACCCACTGCATCTTTGCCTTGATCCGATCGCGTTGCCGGCTTGCCCTTCAGAGCGGAGTCCTTCAATCTGTCGCATCGAACGTGGAGTCAGCTTCGGTACCGCATTCAACGAAAGGAGAGGCTGTGCCTATCGCAGCAGAAGAACTCGGCGCACTTTGACCCCATGGCTGATCTGCTGATTCTTCCATAGGACATGGAACGACTTCTTCAGGAACCGAGTTCCACTGGCTATCTGAACAAGGCATCTCGGCAGAACACCTCGGGAAGGAGAAAGCAACATGGTCAAGAGGCTCCTGGCGATTATTCCCCTGGTCGCGGCCATGGCGGTCGTTTCGATGGCCGTAATGGCTTGCGGTGGATCCGCCCCGGCACCCACCCCGGCCCCCAAGGCTGCGGAGCCTACCAAGGCTGCCGCCCCGGCCGCCGCTGCGCCCACCAAGGCTCCGGCAGCAGCCGCTCCTACCGCTGCGGCTGCAGCTACGACCCAATTCCCCAAGATGGACATCAAGCTCGGACACGGCGGCGTCCCTGGCATGTCTTACTCCCTGGGCACGGAAAAGTTCTCCGAGCTGATGAAGGAACGCACCAACGGCGCGGTCAACGTGCAGGTCTTCGGCAACAGCCAGCTGGGCTCTGAGAAGGACATGCTGGAGCAGGTGAAGAACGGCGTCATCCAGATGTCGCTGACCACCCCCGTCATGCTGGCCAACTACGATGGGTGGGGACCGATCGCGGTCACCGCCATGCCCTACATCTTCAAGGGCGCCACCGACGAGGAGCAGTACCCGGCCCTGATGAAGCTGATGCGAGGGCCGATCTTCACTGATGTCAACGAGAAGGCTGCCAAGACCAGCGGCATTCGAGGCCTCGACCTCGCCTGGTGGTACGGCACCCGAAACCTCACCACCAAAAGCAAGCAGGTGGTCCATCCCGACGACCTCAAGGGTGTGAAGGTCCGGACGATGGACACCCCCATCGCCCGAGCCGCTCTGGACGCGCTGGGTGCCGCGACGACCCCCATGGCCGTGGCCGAGCTGTACAGCGCCATGCAGATGGGCGTGGTGGACGGCCAGGAGAACCCCTACAACACCATCTACTCCAGCAAGTACTACGAGGTTCAGAAGTACCTGGCGTCCACCGGCCACATGACCATGACGGTGCTCCTGGTCACCAACGACAAGTGGTTCCAGGGCCTCCCCAAGGACCTGCAGACTCTCATGGTCAAGACGATGCAGGATGCAGGCGACTACCAGAGCGACCTGCAGTTGAAGGCCAACGCCCAGAACCTCAAGGACCTTCAGGCCAAGGGGATGGTCTTCACTGAGGTCAACAAGGCCGAGTTCGCCGAGAAGACCAAGGACGTCTACAAGCAGTTCAGCAACCTGTTCACCGCCGACTTCTACAACCAGGTCAAGGCCGCGCAGTAGTTCCCTTCCAAGGGGTGGGGCCTGTTGGGCCCCACCCCAAGCCCTCTGGAGGTGATGCCCATGCGACCTCTGGCCTTCCTCGTCCGCAACCTGGAAGAGATCTTCTCCGGTATCTTCCTGGTGCTGATGTTTCTGTCCACCTTCACCAACGTGATCGCCCGCTACTTCTTCGGCCGCCCGAACCCATGGGCGGAGGAATTCTCGCGCTACTCCTTCATATGGCTCACCTTCCTCGGGGCCGCCCTCTGCACCAAGCATGGTCGCCACATCATCATAGATGGATTCGTGAAGGCGATGCCTTTTCGCGCCGAGAAGGCGTTGGCGATGGTGGTAGACCTACTGATGATCGGCCTGGCCTTCGTCATGGTCTACTACGGCTGGATCCTCTGCCTCAACGCCACCCAACCGATGGCCGCCCTCAGGCTTCCTCAGTACCTCGTCTACATCTCCGTCCCCTTCTCGGGGGTCCTGATCTTCCTCTATACCCTGAGGGACATGAGGCGGGACCTCCGGGCCGCTATGAACGGGGGTGAGCGCTGATGCTTACCCTATTTGCCATCATGCTGGTCCTTTTCGTTATCGCTGCCCCCGTGGCCTGGTCCATGGCTATCGCTACGGCGGTGTACATGGCCTTTGGCTCCCACGTCCCGCTGCAGGGGATGGTGCAGCGGATGATCGGCGGTATAGACACCTTCCCCCTGCTGGCGATACCCTACTTCATCCTGGCCGGCAACCTCATGAATACCGGCGGGATCACCGACAGGCTGGTCGCCTTCGCCAGGGCCATGGTCGGGCACATCACGGGGGGGTTGGCCCACGCCGTGGTCGTCACCAACATGATCATGGCCGGCATGTCGGGCTCGGGCGTGGCTGACGCCGCCGGATCCGGCACCATCCTGATACCGGCGATGAAGAAGTCGGGGTTCAGCACTCCCTTCTCCGCCGCCATCGTGGCCGCCTCGGGAAGCGTCGGCCCCATCATCCCGCCCAGCATCCCCTTCGTCCTGTTCGGGTCCATCGCCTCCGTCTCCATCGGCCGGCTGCTGCTGGGGGGCGCCGTTCCGGGCGTCGTCATGGGCATCGTGCTGATGATCTTCGCCTACATCATCGCCAAGCGCCGCGGCTACCCCTCCGAGCAGCGGGCCACCTGCGGCCAAATGGCCCACGCGTTCATCAACGCCATCCCTCCCATGGGGATGCCGCTGATCATCCTGGGGGGGATCATCGGCGGCGTGATGACCCCGACCGAGGCCGCGGCGGCGGGCGCCGCCTACGCCTTCGTCCTGGGCTTCTTCGTCTATCGAGAGATCAAGCCCCAGATGCTGCCGGGGATCCTCGTGGAGACGGTTGTCGGCAGTTCTGCGGTGGTCATCATCCTCTCGGCTGCCCAACCCTTCGGCTGGATCCTTACCTTCGAGCAGGCGCCAATGAAGGTGCTCGCCGCCTTCGACCAGATGAGCCTGGAGCCGTGGCAGGTGCTGCTGGTGCTGAACGGAGCAATGCTGCTCCTCGGCTGCTTCATGGAGGGGCTGGCGGTCATGGTCATGGCGGTCCCGGTGCTGATGCCCCTCCTCGCGCACTACAACATCGACCCTGTCCACTTCGGAGTCCTCTTCGTGATGAACGTCATGATCGGCGCCATCACCCCGCCGGTCGGCACCATCATGTACGTCGTGCTCTCCATCAGCAAGATCTCCATCGGACAGTTCGCCAGAGAGGTCTGGCCCTTCATTATCGCGCTGGTAATTGCCCTTCTGATGGTCACCTACATACCGGACCTGGCCCTGTGGCTGCCCAATCTGCTGATGCCCGTAAAGTAGTGATCGGTGTAGAATTGCGCGACAGAGTCGAGCACCGCACCCTCGGCGGTCCTCTGCAGACTATTAGGGAGGGAACCGTGAAGAAGCTTATCAACGATCCGTATGCCTTCGTGGACGAGATGCTGGACGGCGTCGTCCGGGCCCACCCCGACCAGTTGCGGCTGGTAGGCCCGGACAAGCGAGCCGTGGTGAGGGCCGATGCCCCTGTCCAGGGGAAGGTAGCCATCTGCACCGGAGGGGGCTCCGGCCACCTGCCCGTCTTCGTGGGCTACGTGGGCAAGGGACTGGTGGATGGCTGCTCCATCGGCAACGTCTTCTCCTCCCCCAGTCCAGACCAGATGCTCGAGGCCACCAAAGCCACCCACGGCGGCGCGGGCGTCCTCTACCTCTTCGGCAACTACAACGGCGACAAGCTGAACTTCGGCATGGCCGCCGAGATGGCCGAGATGGAGGACATCCGCGTGGAAACCGTCCTGGTGGCCGACGACGTCGCCTCGGCTCCCAAGGGACAGGAGGAGAAGCGGAGGGGGGTGGCGGGTCTCTTCTTCGCCTACAAGATAGCGGGCGCCAGGGCCGAGCAGATGGCCTCCCTCGCGGAGGTCAAGGCCGCGGCGGAACTGGCTCTCGCCAACACCCGCAGCATGGGGATGGCCATCTCCCCCTGCACCATCCCCGCCGTCGGCAAGCCGACCTTCCAGATCGGAGAGGACGAGATGGAGATCGGCATGGGGATCCACGGGGAACCGGGGGTGCGGAGGGGGAAGCTGGAGCCAGCCGACCAGGTGGCCGACGCCCTGCTGGAGCCGATCCTGGTCGACCTGTCCCTGAAGTCGGGAGACCAGGTGGCGGTGCTGGTCAACGGCCTGGGCGCCACCCCCAAGGAGGAGCTCTACATCCTCTTCCGGCGTGTCCACCAGCAGCTGGAGCGGCGGGAGATCAAGATCTACCGGCCCTACGTGGGCGAGTACGCCACCTCCATGGAGATGGCAGGCGCCTCCCTCACCTTGATGAAGATGAACGACGAGCTGCGACCCCTGCTGGACGCCCCGGCCAGCACCCCCTTCTTCCTCCAGGTCTGAGGTGGCAGAAGTGACACAATCGTTGGATAGAGAGCAGTTCCTGCAACTGGTCAACCGCATCCTGGACAAGCTGGAGGGCTCGGCCGAGGAGCTGAACCGGCTGGACGCCGCGGTGGGAGACGGCGACCTGGGGGTGACCGTCACTCTCGGCTCCCGAGCGGTCCGCAACGCCCTGCCCGGGCTGGCCGAGCAGGATCTGGGGAACATAGTGGCCCGAAGCGGGATGGCCTTCAATGGGGCAGCCCCCTCCACCATGGGGGCACTGCTAGCCATCGGCGCCATGAGGGCGGGGAGGGAAGCCAGGGGCGCCCAGGAGTTGAGCGTAGCCCTACTGGCGAAGATGGTGCGGGCCGCGGAACTGGGGATCCAGGAGAAGGGGCAGGCCCAACGTGGCGACAAGACCATGCTGGATGCCCTGGGCCCGAGCGCCGACGCCCTGGAAGCTGCCGCGGCCGAAGGCAAGGACCTTCGGCAGGCCGTAGAAGCGGCAACGGCAGCGGCCCGGGCAGGGGTGGAAGCCATCATTCCGCTGAAGGCCAAGTCGGGTCGGGCGGCCTGGATCACCGAGCGCACGGCCGGCCAACCGGACCCCGGTGCCACCGTAATCCGTCTGATCTGGGAGGCCTTCGCCGAATTCCTCAGCTGACCTCCGGGGCTGGCATAGAGCAACAACGTTCGCGCAACAGAGGAGTGGAGGATCCGGCCGACCTCTTCCGGCTAACGCCTCCACTTCTCGGCACCCTCGTGAGCGGCCCCGCCTGCCGGCACGAACCTCAGAACCGAAAGCACCGGCCAGTTGCGGAATCGAAGGGGGACACCCGAGACACCTAGCCCGGGACTGACGTAGAGGGGGTTGCCGTTTACCCGGTACAGCCCTGAGATGTACTTGGTTCGAGCGTGAAGGTTGCTGGCCAGACTAGCCAGGACGGGGAATCTGATCTGCCCACCGTGAGAGTGGCCGGCCAGGGACAGCTGGAACTCCCCCGGTCGAAGCTGATCTGCCACGTCCGGGTAGTGGGTAAGCAGTAGTCGGGGAAAACCGCAGCCACTCAGGGCTCGCCTCACCCGGGGCAGGTCGTCGCGCATGGTGTAACCGTCGTCGACCCCGACAACCCAGAGGCGGCCCCCGTGTAGGAT
>JAJZQR010000193.1 GCA_021806765.1 Chloroflexota bacterium
GGATGGCCTCCTGGGAAAGCCCCCACCGCTGGGGATCGTACAGGTTGGGTGATGGGTTGGATGCTGTGACATACTTTACTTCTTACCAGACGGCGCCCGGTTTCGCAAATGTGACATTGCCAAGCTAGTTCCCGGTGGGCGTCGCGGCCGGGCCGGACTGGGAACGGCCTGCCTCATCGCTGCTACAGCCAGCGGTGTGTAGCGTCCGTTCAAAATGGATACCTCCCGATTTGGCTATGGGATCACGGCTGATCCCTCGTTGCCGTTGGATTGTCCCCCAAGGTCGTTAGGCAGCTGTTGCGCAGTTGTAAAAGAAATGCGAAGCGAGTCGAAAAGGCAGGAAACGAGAAACGGGCTCTGAGGTTCACTCAGAGCCCGTCTGATAGATACCCCTGGGCCGACTCGAACGGCCGACACAGGGCTTGGGAATCTGGCTCATCAAGCTGCGGCTGCGGTTGTGAAGCCGCAGGAGCGCTCAGGCTACCTTCTCAACATCCCAGACCAAGTTATGACCTTCCACTACTTTCGCATGCCCCTGAGTCCCCAGTGTCCCCACAGTCGTGGTTGGTCCGCCTTCGTAGGTGACAGTCACAGTCGGCTGCCCGGATACCTCGAACCGCAGCCAGTTCCGGATCGCCTCGCGCACAACATGAGACACCGTTCTGCCAGTCTCACGGCTGATCGACTCAACCTGAGCTAGCTCCTCTAGCGACAACCGCACAGCGATTACTGCGGTGCCGCCTCGGGACTTGGACTTGGCCTGCCCCGTGACATCCTCACCCAGAATGAACTCCTCGTTCTCGTTGGCGGTCATTGCTGTTTCTCCATGTACCTGCTTGTGTGATGAGCATTCGCTTCGAAGGCGGTCTTTGGGCGCCATACACCCAAGTGCTCGGTCGGCTCTATTGGTATGCAGAGGATTCGTCCCGCATAGGTCGGGCCAACCATGGCAATGGGCGCTCGTCCAGGGCGAAGATCTCCATTCAAATAGTATTTCGGCGAATTGGCATGAACCTGAAGTACCTCAGTGAGCGACACCGTATGCTTGTCGTAGCGTGAGCGCTCGCTGAGGTGCTCCTGGAACCGATCATCCAGCAGGAGCTCCTCTACACGCCCGTGCTTCGAGAAGATCCGGGTAAGATCTTCCGCCAACAACGCCCCTCTTGCCTTGAAGTCTCGGTTGGACTAGACTATACAGCACGGTGTAAACATTGTAAACAAGGTGGTGAAACGGTGGACGACTTGCGGCAGCGCCCGGAAATCGAGTTCCTCATTCTGGCCGACAGGGTCGAGGCCATCAATGGCAAGCTATACATGATGGGGGGCGGCTGGGACCAACTCACCGTGCCAGACTTCAACCAGCCAGCCACGATCGGGTTTGCCGTTGGCATCCTGGTGCCTTGGAGCGAGACCAATGTCGAGCACCCGATCAATGTATGGCTCGAGCATGAAGACGGGACAAAGATCCCGCCGGCAATACAGGCGAAGATCAACGTGGGGCGCCCCCCCACGGCTATCCCCGGGCAGCCATTTCGAACTCTTCTTGCAGTGAATGGGACTTGGAAGTTGTCCGGACCGGGAAGCTACCGGTTTCTGGCGACCGTCGGGACGAGCGAGCCGAAACGCACGGTCTTCAACGCTTTAGGGGTGCCGGTGCTGCCTGGGCCTACACGGTGACGCTGCGACGAGCTTCAAGGTTGGAGGACACTCCCTCGTCCGTCAAGGCAGCTCATCGCCGTCCCCCTGGGGCTTGATGGCGGTATGGCTCCGGCCCTGGAGTCGCGCAGAGGCCCGGGGGGTGAGACCCGGGCCGTGAAGGGCAAGACTAGGTCGGACTGTCCGTCGAAGCGGCCGTGGATGCAGGCGCCTTCATCCCCGGCACCAGGCGCCCATGCACCACCGGTGAGGCCCTCCACGTCGCGGCCATAACCACCGGCCTTCGTCAGTCCGAGCTTCTCGGCCTCAAGTGGCAGGACGTCGACCTCCAGTCCGGTGTGCTCCACGTCCCTCGCAACATTCGGCGCGTCCCCGGCCTCGGCTTCGAAGGCGAACCGAAATCTCGCGCTGGCCGGCGCACCGTCGCTCTCACCCCAATCGCCGTCTCGGCCCTCCACCGCCACGGGAAGCGTCGGCTGGAGCAGTGCCTGGTCGTGCCCCTCTGGCAGAACCTGGATCTCGTTTCCCCCAGCTCTGCCGGCAAGCCCATCGAACCCCAGAACCTGGCGACGCGGCACTGCAAGCCCATGCGAAGGAGCCGGCCTACCGGATCTGTGCTTCCACGGCCTCCGCCATCCGGCGGCCACTTGCTGATTGCCCTCGGCGCCAACGACAAGGCGGTCCGGCAGATCCTCGGCCACTCCGACAGCCCCATCACCATGAACGTCTATGCCCACTTTTCAACAGGAAGCCATAGCCAGACTGGGGAGACTACTGCAGCACGATTGAGTCTGAACGCCGTATGAACCTGGATCCCCAGCACGATCGACTGTGCGGCGAACAGACATCAACACTGCATGACGACCGACGTTGCAGTGCGTAGAACCACGAATTGACAGTGGTACTGCAGATGAGTATCATCAACCAGATCCTTCCGGGCACGCTAGTGTCAGCGCACACAGTGCCAACGGAGGAAATAGTGGCGCCTGTGCAGGTCTTCACCCCAAGCTCCCATTTCCCCGACTTCGCCGCTGAGCCGTACGTGCTTTGGCAGGGCGACGCTGAGGCCTTCCTTGCCCTGCTTCCTGAAGACACCACGTTTGACCTGGTGGTTACATCCCCACCGTACAATCTCGGAAAGCCGTATGAGCGCAAGCGCGCGCTCGCGGAGTACCTGGACTGGCAAGAGAGGACCATCGACCAGATCGTTCCGCGGCTAAGTAATACCGGAAGCTTGTGCTGGCAACTCGGCAACTTCGTGGAGAACGGGGAAATCGTTCCTCTAGACATCGAGTTCGCGCCTATCTTCAAGAAGCATGATCTTCAGCTGCGGAACCGGATCGTATGGCACTACGGCCACGGTTTGCACAACAGGCACCGCTTCTCCCCGCGATACGAAGTCATCATGTGGTACACAAAGACAGACGACTACGTGTTCAACCTGGACGCTGTCCGCATACCTGCAAAGTACCCTGGCAAGAGACACTACAAGGGACCAAAAGCCGGCCAGTACTCCGGGAATCCACTTGGTAAGAATCCCGAAGACGTTTGGTCAATGCCCAGCGTCAACTCGAGCCACACCGAGAAGACCATCCACCCATGCCAGTATCCAGTAGGGCTAGTCGAACGGCTGGTGCTCGCGCTTACCGACCCCAGTGCGCTAGTGCTGGACCCGTTCATGGGCGTAGGCAGCTCTGGTGTGGCAGCTGCGGTCCATGGCCGGAGGTTCTGGGGCGCAGACCTGGTCCCGCAGTACGTGGAAGTGGCTCGGCAGCGAGTGGAGTCAGCGCTCCGAGGAGAGGCCAAGTATCGACGCCATGACAAACCTCTTTACGATCCTTCTGTAAGCCGGCTGTCTCAGAGACCCATTGAATGGGACGCCGAACAGTGAAAGCGATCACATACGCCCACAGATTTGGAGATAGATCAATCCCGGAGTGCATTCTCCGTGAGGTCCTCGAGGCTATCTACGCGTGCCCATCGAAGCTCTGTGTTGGCGCTACGGAGCGGATAAAGGACGAGATTCTTGGGCATCTGCATCACTCCGGCTGGCCCAGTGAAGTCATGATCGACCCAACAAGCAACATCCGCATCACCTCCGTCAAGTCGAAGGTCGGCCTCTGCCTTCAGACAGGCAACACTGGGCGGATGTACGCAGACCTTCTCAAACTGCAGACCCTTTACCTTCGTGGATCCATAGACGCGGGCATCTTCATCGTTCCAACACATGCTGCCGTGGGCGCACTTGGTAAGAGCAGTAACGTTGTTCATCTGGACCGGCTCTCCAGGGAGTTGCCGATTTTCGAGCGAGCGGTGTCAGTTCCCCTCTTGGCCATTGGCATCGAATAAAGCTCTTGGAGCGGAGATGAGCAGTATCGAACTAGGATGGCCGCTGCCGAAGCGTCAGCAGTACTTCGCCGACCATAGTAAGGCGGCGACGGAGCACCACCGCCTGTACTTCATGGGCAAGAGAATGTCGCTTCCGATCATCACAGCGCCGATCGGCTCGCCGAAGTACCGTCTGCTCAATGGTCGAACCGTGTCTCTCCAGCAGGAGTTTCTCGCCGACCATCCAGAAATGGGACCGGACTTCTTCAGGCTCGACCCAGAGCGAGATACCGTTCAAGAGGCCCAGCACACGCTTCTGCGGAAACTGGTCGGAGGAGCCGAACTGTCCGACTACTTCAAGGACGCTAACCACAAGCAGACGGACCCGCTCATTCTTGACTGTAGAGGGTTTGTCATCAATGGAAACCGACGGCTGTGCTGTTGGAGAGACCTCTACGGAGCAGATCCCACCAAGTACGAGCACTTCTCCCACGTTGACGCCGTCGTGTTGCCCCCCGCTGACGAACGAGCAATCGACCAACTCGAAGCCCGCTTACAAATCTACCCCGAACTACGCGACGAATACAGCTGGCATGCCAAGGCGAACATGATGCTCGACCGCCAGCGCCTGCACAACCTTTCCACGAAAGATCTAGCAAGTATGTACAACATGTCGGAAACAGGGGTAAAACAGCTGTTCGACGCGCGGGAATATGCGGTCCAGTACCTCAAGTCACGAGAAAGAGAGAACCATTGGGGCGATGTCACCGACAACGAGTTTGCTTTCAAGAAGATCGCAGAGAAGCGTAAGGCCATCCCTTCGACAGGCGAGAAGCGACTGTACGAAGAAGCTGCCTTTGCCCTCCTAGATGGACCTAAGGACGGTCGACTGTACCAAACGGTCCAGGACCTTCACGCGCATCTGCCGCGAGTCAAGGAGAAATTGCGAGAGGCTTTCCCCCCTGCGTCCGTCTCAACCGCCGACAACGAGGCTAGCCAGGGAGAGGACTTCTTCGGGCCGGTCAACGGTGCGGCTAGCCTAGGGGGCGGCGACCTTTGGCTTGCTACTGAGATCGCCAAGCCGGAGAACCGCGTTCAGGCGGCCGAGATCATTGCGGAAGTCATAGACAGCGAGAAGGCGCTCGCCAAGGACCGCACCTCGGCGAACTCAGTCCTTAGCGGGTTGCAGAAGGCCAATGCCGAAGTCCAACAGGCACTCAACTGCATTCGACCGGAGTCAGTAAAGACCGGGGTTCGCCAGCAGATGGAGCAGATTGAGGTTGGCCTAGCCCGCATCCGTGAATGGCTCGATGGCGCCGGTTCTTAACATCCACTACGACCAGACAACACGGAAGGCCATCCTCTCCTGTCCACCTGACCAGTCCGGATCGGAATGGTTCTCTCTCCTGCGTCGTGCGCTAGGCGACCACACGAACGCTGTAGAGTCCGCCTCTGCCCGCGTGCTCACAGTTCCCTGGTGGCTGCTCCTGAGTTCCAGGTCCACTATCCAAGAAATCCGATCAGCGTACGGTCTACGGATCCAACAGTCCGATGAAGCTGCACGCCAGCTGCAGGCTGCGGCCCGGCGCCGCGCCTCATATGACGGCGCTGCGCGAGCAACCCCTCTGACAGAGCCTGACCTAGCAGATCGCTTGTCCAGAGTGGGTTTCCGCCGCCAGCTCACGCCAGAACAAAGCCGCAACGTCCGCAAGCTCGCGTCCCTACCTGCCGGTGCCACCTTTTCCGTTCCCGGTGCAGGTAAGACCACCGAAGCTCTTGCCTACCACGCCATCAGAGCTGTGCACGGCGAGCCGCTTCTTGTGGTTGCCCCGAAGAACGCCTTTGGCGCCTGGGACGAGCAACTGCACGAGTGCCTTGGAACACAAGCCGGTCTCTTTGTTCGGCTTCGCAGTGGCCAGGACCGCATCGAGCAGCAGCTGAGGAGCTCCCCAAGGTTCATGATCATCACCTACCAGCAGTTCGCTCGGGTCAGCAGCTTGATGGCTGATTTCGTGGGCTCAGGGGACGTATTCGTCTTTCTGGACGAAAGCCACCGCATCAAGGGTGGTAGAGGCAGGGCAACGGCGGACGCAATACTGACCATCTCGCATCTCCCCGCCGGCAAGTTGGTCATGTCGGGTACTCCCATGCCCCAGTCCCATGACGACCTCGTTCCACAGTTCTCCTTCCTGTATCCAGAGGTCTACACGACGCCTGAACATGTTGTCGAACTGATGCGACCTATCTACGTCCGCACTACCAAGGCCCAACTGCGTCTTCCGCCCGTAGACCGCGTTGTGATCACCGTGCCGATGAGGCTTGCGCAGCGAAAGCTCTACGACCTCATGAAGTACGAGGTCGCTCGTCAGGCCGAGGCCACCCTGTCCATTCACAGTAGACAGGCTCTCCGGGCCATGGGCCGAAGCGTGATTCGTCTGCTCGAAGTTGTGTCGAACCCACCCCTTCTTGCCGCGACGGTCGGCTTCGCACATCAGGAACTGCTGGCCGGAGTGATAGCGGAGGGGGATAGCCCGAAGATCGAATACGCCTGCAAGCGAGCGCGTCAGCTCGCCCAATTAGGAAAAAAGGTACTGATCTGGACGACCTTTCGCGAGAACGTCGAGACACTCGCCGCCCGCCTGGCCGATCTCCAAGCTGTCTACATCCACGGTGGAGTTGACGCTGGCGACGATGACGATACGGATACTAGAGAGGGAAAGATCCGTGAGTTCCACGACAACCCACACTGTCTCGTGATGGTTGCCAATCCGGCCGCTGCGGCAGAGGGCATCAGCCTTCATAGGGTCTGCCACAATGCCGTCTATGTCGACCGCACCTACAACGCTGCACACTATCTCCAGTCTGAGGATCGCATCCATCGCCTTGGCTTGCGGGAGGGTGAGTCACCGGTCATCGAGATCGTAGAGTGCGCACGCAGCATCGACCAATCTGTCCGGGCTAGACTTGGCGCCAAAGTGAGCAGAATGGCGCTGGCCCTGAACGACTCTTCCCTCATGATCGACCCAATCCCGCTCGACGCGTATGCAATCGACGATGAGGCTGACAGCGATGTCAACGCTCTAGACATCGATGACGTCAGAAGCATCCTCGAGACAATTCTTGGCGGCTCATGAACCTAAGCGCCGGTCTCTTGCACTCCGCCCACGAACTCCTCGAATGGGTGCACTCGCACCCACTCTCGCCAAGGGAACTGCTCGACAGCTTCCGGACGGTCCTCGTCTGCCCTCCACAAGACGTCCTCAATCTGTGCGCTCGCTGCACGTGGATCGAGACTGACGCCGACGGTAACCTCAAGCTGACACCACGGGGCACCACTATCCGTCGCCTGCGCGACTTCGAGCCCCGTATGCGTGAGCAGCTTCGTGATTTCGTCGGTTCAGAGGGGCCGGCTTGGGTCCGCCTACTCCCAAGGGGCCGGCAGGAAGCCGTCAGGTTCTTACACCCAGACGTGGCGCAGCTGTTCCGCGAAGCCGGCCTAATGGCGATTCCTGCATCCGAGGAGATTATTGGCTGGTGGGACACTGTCTCTGGGGTTGCTCGCGGCGCCTCTGATATGGTTCTTACTGAGATTGGCCGAAGAGGGGAGCGCCTCTCCATTGCGTACGAGCGACAGCGAACGGACCATGAGCCACAATGGCAATCCGTGGAGTCCAACTTGAGCGGTTTCGACATCCTATCGGTCTTGGAACAAGGGAGTGCTCAGCCTCTGGAAATCGAGGTGAAGGCATCGACAGACGATCTCGACTACGCCGAGTTTCACGTCGCCCGTAACGAGTGGGACACGGCTGTCCATGCTCGGCATTACATCTTCCATCTCTGGCTTCTCGGTGCGAAAAGCAGGCTAGCGAGAGTGACGGTCGACGACGTGCAGTCACATATCCCGCTCGACCAAGGCGGCGGGGCATGGGAGACCGTCGAGATTCCGTTCAAGACCTTCGATGCACTCTTCACCACGCAAATATGCTAGGAGTAGCTCCTCACGCACGAGCTGCCATTCTCCAATTGATGTACCAATTGATGTAGTCGCGCTATGGGGCAGCTGCAGCCTCGACGACAATGGCAATCCAGCACAAAGAACGGGCTCCAAGTATGCCTCGGAGCCCATTGCCGGAAGGGTACCCCTGGGCCGACTCGAACGGCCGACACACGGTTTAGGAAACCGTTGCTCTATCCTCTGAGCTACAGGGGCATCGATTCAGGGCAATCTTGCAGGCCGGTAGAGACGCCCGCAGGATTGCCACTAGTTAATGTTACCAACCGCCGCGCCTAGGGTCAAGGCGAAGACGGGCCGCCTCCAGATCCAGGGTGGCTACCGGCCGTCCCACATTGGAGCCTGAGGCGCACCATCTCCAGGGCGACTGCCAGTCGCCCCTACACCGCCCCAGGACCGGACACAACAAAGGGACCGCTCGGTCGAGCGGTCCCTTGCCCTGGTGCCGAAGGGGGGATTTGAACCCCCACTCGGGTAAACCGAACTACGCCCTGAACGTAGCGCGTCTGCCAGTTCCGCCACTTCGGCTCGGCTGCCATCTCCAGCGCACAAGGGATTATACCATCGCCGTCCCGGTTGCACAAGGGGTCGAAGGCGATGGCTGCGCTACCTGGAGTAGGGGCCGGGTGCACGGCGCCCCATCCTGCAGTATAATATAGGTACAGGACGAGCATCAGCCATCAGCGGCTAGCTTTCAGCCAACGTTACCGAAGCTGATAGCTGGCTGCTGGTGGCTGATGCTTTTATTGAGAGGTGGTGGCCTTGAGGGAACTGGAGCGGATCGATAGCGAGCTGGCAGGGCTGATCGTCGAAGAGGGTCGCCGGCAAGAGGAAACGATAAAGCTGATAGCCTCGGAGAACTACGCCAGCCAGGGGGTGCTGGAGGCCATGTCGTGCCCCGTGGAGTTCGGCGGTGCCGTCTCCAACAACCATCTCAACGACAAGTACGCCGAGGGCTATCCCGGCCACAGGCACTACGGCGGCTGCGAGGTGGTGGACCGGGTGGAGCAGCTGGCTATCGATCGAGCCAGGGCTCTCTTCGGGGCTGAGCAGGTCAACGTGCAACCCCACTCGGGCACCCAGGCGAACCTGGCAGCCTACGCTGCGCTGCTGCAGGTGGGCGACCGGGTTCTGGCGCTGGATCTGGCCCAGGGCGGCCACCTCTCCCACGGGGCCCGCATCAGCCTCTCCGGCAAGCTGTACAGCTTCGCCCACTACGGCGTCGATCCCCAGACGGAGATGCTGGATTACGACGCCATCGCCCGCCAGGCGCGGGAGTTCCGTCCCAAGCTGATCGTCTCCGGCGCCAGCGCCTACAGCCGCATCTTCGACTGGGCGGCGCTGCGGGCCATCGCCGACGAGGTGGGCGCCCTGCTGATGGTGGACATGGCCCACATAGCCGGTCTGGTGGCGGGCGGCGCGCATCCCTCGCCGGTGCCCTTCGCCGACGTGGTCACCACCACCACCCACAAGACGCTGCGGGGCCCCAGGGGCGGGATGATCCTCTCCAAGGCCCAGTACGGCAGGGCCATCGATCGGGCGGTGTTCCCGGGGACCCAGGGCGGACCCTTCATGCACGTCATCGCCGCCAAGGCGGTCTGCCTGAAGGAGGCCGGCACCCCCCAGTTCCGCGCCTACGCAGCCCAGGTGGTGGCCAACGCCCAGACCCTGGCGCGGGGACTGGAGCGGCGCGGCTTCCGGATAGTCTCCGGCGGGACCGACAACCACCTGATGCTGGTGGACCTCCGTCCGGTCGGGATCAACGGTGCGGACGCCGAGGATCTGCTGGCCACGGTGGGGATCACGGTGAACAAGAACCTCCTCCCCTTCGATCCTGCCCCGCAACAGACCACCAGCGGCATCCGGCTGGGAACGCCGGCGGTGACGACTCGTGGGATGGGCGAGGTCGAGATGGAGGCCCTGGCGGAGCTGATCGGCACCACCATCGCGCACCGGAGCGACCAGGAGACCATCCGGAAGGCGCGGGCCCGCT
>JAJZQR010000194.1 GCA_021806765.1 Chloroflexota bacterium
ACGGGGGGACCCTGGATGCCCGATCAGGTCGGGCACGACGATCCGGGTAGCCTGCCTTCGTTAGACTGTCACTCTCCCTGTGAACCATGCCCCCGACATCCCCCTCTGGTATGCCTCTTGCCCTCCTGGCCGCCTTCGGCGCCCTGCGATAGCGTCGGGTAACCGTCGGACGATCGGGAGTCCCGCTCTATGAGGATAGCCCAGCTGTCGACGCCTCACCTGCCCACGCCACCGGTGGGCTATGGGGCCTCGGAGTTGATAGCCTCCTTGATAACCGAGGAACTGGTTCGCCGGGGCCACGAGGTGACCCTCTTTGCTCACCGAGACTCGGTTACCTCCGGCCGCTTCGTCCACTTCCCCCAGGTGGAAGAGGTGCAGCCCTTCGACTACCGAGAATTGGCCCACGTCAGCCGGGCACTCGCCCTCTCCGACGGCTTCGACTTGATCCACAATCATTGTCTCTTCGCCGGCCCCGCCATGGCGAATCTGCGACGGGTCCACTGCATCAGCACCCTGCACTACACCCACCCGGTGCTGGCCTGTTTTCCCGAGCACCCCTACGTGGCGGTCAGCCACGCCCAGAGAGCAGTCACACCCCATCTGAACGTGGTGGGGGTAGTGCACAACGCCATCGACCTTCGCCTGTATCACCCCTCCTCGGCCAAAAAGGATTACCTGCTCTTCCTGGGGCGTTTCCACCCCAACAAAGGGGTGGATCTGGCCATCCGGGTGGCCAACCGGTTGGGCGCCAGGCTGCTGATCGCGGCCCCCCCTCCCCATCCCGACCAGCAGGCCTACTTCGACGAGCAGGTGAGACCCCATCTCGACCATAGGATCGAGTATCTGGGAGAGGTAGCCGGCGAGCGGAAGAGCCAACTGCTGGCCGAGGCCCGCTCTCTGCTTATGCCAGATCGCTGGGAAGAGCCTTTTGGCCTGGTGGCCCTGGAAGCCGCAGCTTCGGGCACCCCCGTAGTGGCGATGCGCAAGGGGGCTCTACCGGAACTGGTAGTCCACGGCGAGACGGGCTTCCTGGTGGACAGCGTGGAGGAGATGATCCGGGTCGTTCCTGGGACGGACTCCCTCAATCCCTACCGCTGTCGGGAACACGCTAGCGCCAACTTCGGCGTCGACCGGATGGTAGACGGCTACCTGGAAGTGTACGAGAGAGCGCTCCGCGATGAGCTGTAGGATATGCGACTGACGGCGTAGTCGGCCGGGAGGTAATTCACAAATGGCTGAGGAACCCAGACAGCTGTTGCCCGGGGGCAAGCGGGGACCCAGCGAGTATCCGGTGACCGAGGAAACGAGGGAGATCTTCCGACGGGCACTGTTAGCCCTGAACACAGCGAAGATTCCCTACGCGGTGGGAGGTGCTTTCGCCCTTCACTGGTACAGCAGCTTCTGGCGAGTGGCGAAGGACCTGGACGTCTTCCTCCAGCCCCACCACACCTCGCGGGCGATGCGGGTGCTGGACGCCATCGGTTTCAAGACTCGGGTGAAACACGAACAGTGGCTGGCAGAGGCCATCCTGGATAATCAGAAGGTCGATCTGATCTATGGGATGGGCAACTGGCTGAGCTACGTGGATAACGTCTATCTGGAGCGATCCAAAGCAGGGGTTATCCTCGGGGTCCCCACCCGGATAATGCCGGCCGAGGAGTTGATCTACTCCAAAGCTTTCGTCGCCAGCCGCGAGCGCTACGACGCGGCCGACGTCTTCCACCTCCTGGTAGTCACCGGGAAGGAACTGGACTGGAACCGTCTCCTGGATCTCTTCGGGGAGCACTGGGAGGTGCTGCTCTCCAATCTGATCATGTTCCGCTACGTCTACCCCTCCCACCGGGAGATCATCCCCTCCTGGGCGCTGGACGAGCTGCTAGCTCGGTTCCAGAGGACCAGGATCCAACCGTGGACGGGCGGCAAGCTGTGCCGCGGCTTTCTCCTGGACGGCATAGGGACCTACTCGCTGGACGTGAAGGAGTGGGGCTATCGGGACGCTCGGCAGGAGATCTGGGAGAAGCGAAAAGCGCGCCGTCTCCAGGAGCGTAAGAGGGCTGCATGACAACCAAGTGCTCTGTAGTAACGACTAAAGTCGTTCGTTCTTCCTCGCCTGGGAAGGACGACGAACGACTGAAGTCGTTACTACTCCTGAGGTGGTCGGCGTGATCCCCTGCCCCTATTGCGGTCAGGCCGCCACAGATAACCCCGGAGATGGCGGCACCTGCGGCACCTTCTCCTGCCTCTACCAGCATTTCTGTGGCGACCTGCCACCTGCCGAGGCCCAACATCTCCACCACCTGCCCTGGACCGATTCCGCAGAAGTCCGGCGTATCGCCCTGTTGCGACCGGGCCAGATGGGCGACCTGCTGCTGGCTGTGCCCGGGCTGCGAGCCCTGCGGCGAGGCTTTCCGGCCGCCGAGATAACCCTGATCGCCCAACCGTGGGCCGCCGGCCTCTTCAACCGTTTCCCGTGGATCGACCGAACCCTGCCCCTGGAGGAACGGCTCACCAGCTGGAGTCCCGGAGAGGGGAACCGGCTCGCCGCCTTCCTGGAGGAGGCCCGCTCCCACAACTACGACCTGGTGCTGCAGCTTCAAGCCGACGCGTCCCCCTACGCCCGCTTCGCCCTGGCCATGGGCGGCCGGGCAACGGCCGGCTTCTGCGCCGACCAGGAGATCGGAGCCCAGTTTCACCTGTTGCTCCCCATGTCCCCCAGGGAACCGGAGGTCTTTCGGGTGCTGAGGCTGGTAGACGCCCTGGGGGTTCGCCCTGCAGGGGTCCAACTGGGGTTTCCGCTGCTTCCGCGGGATTGGGAAGAGGTAGAAGGTATCCAGGAACTGGCGGAACTCCTCCGATTCAGGCCGCTGATCGCCCTCCACCCCGGGGCTCGCGCGCCCGCGCGACGCTGGCCCGAGGGCAATTTCCTCAGTCTGGCCGCTCTGCTGCAGCAGCGACACGGGGCGACTCTACTGGTGATAGGGGGTCCCGAGGAGACTGCCCTCGGAGACGAGGTGTGTCGGGGCCTGGACGGCCCGAGTCTGAACCTGGCGGGCAAGCTCTCCCTGGGTGGACTGGCCGCCCTCCTGGCCCGAGTAGATCTCTTCGTGGGGAACGACAGCGGCCCCGCGCAACTGGCCGCCGCTGTGGCGCCCCGAAGCCTCCGGATCTTCGGACCCGCCAATCGGCACCGGTGGGCCCCCCTGGATCGGGCCCGACATCGCATCGCCTATCGAGAGGTGGAGTGCAGCCCCTGCAACCACTGGGAGTGCCCCATCGACCATCGATGTCTCGAGAGGGTGACCGTGGAGGAGGTGCTGGCCGAGGCGGGATCGCTGCTGCAGCTGGATTGATTCAGATCCAGTCCTTGCGCCGCAGGTAGAGGTACAACCCTGCCCCCACCACAACCATTAGCCCAAGGGCGTAGCCATAGCCCAGGGGCCACTCCAACTCGGGCATGTTCTTGAAGTTCATCCCGTAGACGCCCGCGATCAGGGCCACCGACATCAGGATGATGGTCACCGAGGTGAGGGTCTTCATGACCTGGTTCAGCCGGTTGGAAATCGAGGACAGGTAGACGTCCAGGGCGTTGGTCAAGAGATCGCTGTGGAGGTCCACGGTGTCGGTGATCCGCACCAGGTGATCGTAGACGTCTCGCAGGTAGACGATGGTCCTCCGATCCAGCAGGGAAATGTCCTGGCGCATCAGGACGTTGAGGGCGTCTCTCTCGGGCCCCAGAACCCGCCGGAGCGCCAGCAACCCCTTCTTGAGGGCGAAGACCGACTGGACCGTCCCATGATCCGACCCCGCCAGGATCTCCTCCTCCAGCTCCGCGACCTGCTCCGCCACCTGGTCGGCCAGGTCGAAGTAGCGATCCACCAGGCTGTCCAGCAGGGCGTAGACCAGACCCCCCACCCCCTGGCCCAGCACCGAGTCGTTTCGCTGCCACCGGCGGAGCCCCTCCGGGATCTCGGGCACGGACCCCTTGTGGACCGCCACCAGGTAGTTGGGGCCGACGAAGAGGTCCAGCTCGACCATGCTCAGGTCGCCCTTATCGAAACGCACGGAGTAGAACACCAGGAAGTAGAACTGGTCGTATTCGTCTACCTTGGGTCGCTGGTGCGGCAGAGTGGCGTCCTCCAGGGCCAGCTCGTGGAAGCCGAACTCCCGACGCAACAGATCCAACTCCTCCGAGGAGGGATCGGTAACCTCCAGCCAGAGAACCGCCTTGCCATCCGCCAGGGTCTCCTGGAGATGGGACAGGTCGATCCCTTTGGAGAAGCCCTGGTGAGGCAGATGCAAGAGGGTATCGATCAAGGAGCCTCTCATCCTTCCATTTGAGTGCTGGGGCGCATTGTAGCAGGGAAGGGCCATGAAGGGGACATCCGCACCATCAGGCTGACCAACAGCGTCAACCTGGCGCCGGAACTCAGATCGCGGCGTCTCCCACCGTAAGTTCTGGCGCCAGGGCGATGATCTCATCCCCAGGCTGCGAGCAGCGACGAGTGGCGGGCAGGAGCGATAGGACCCAGCCGGGGAGATTGTATCGTGCATGATACTATCTTGGATGATACAATCTTGTGCGAGTGTATCCCGTGTGATAGCATGCTCCCACCTTAAGCTCGGGAGGTGCCTCGTGGCCTTCGTCGACAGGAAGCAGGAGTTAACCGCCCTGAAGCGGTGGTGGCACTCCAGGCGTGCCCAGTTCATCCCGGTGACGGGCCGCCGCCGCGTCGGAAAGACCACGCTGCTCGAACATTTTGCAGAGGGCAAGCGGATGGTCTACTACCGCTGCCGCCTCGCCGCGACGGACGGCCAGCTGCCGCTCCTGGGTGCCGCCCTCGCCACCTTCTCTGGCGACAGCGTGCTGATCGCCCAACCGCCCGCCTCCTGGCCGGCGGTGTTCGCCCTCCTTGAGCGCCTTTCCAGGGAGGGCCGCTTTCTCCTGATCCTGGACGAGCTGCCCTATTGGGTGCACAGAGACGAGAGCGTACCCTCGGTGATTCAGAACTGGTGGGATGAAAAGGGCAGCAACCTCGACCTGATGGTGGTGATCTGCGGCTCGGCAGTGAGCACGATGGAGAAGCTCCTCACAGGGCCGGCACCGCTGGCCGGCTGCATGACGGGTCGTCTCCAGGTCCACCCGTTCGACCTGCCCTCGGCGGCAGACTTGCTGGGCTTCGCGGATCCGGTGGACTCCCTCACGGCCTACGGCATCCTCGGCGGCGTCCCACTGTATCTCTCCTACTTCCTGCCGGACCTCAGCATAAGCGATAACATCCTCGAGGCTATCGCCTCGCCCACGGCCCGAATGTACGTGGAGCCGGCAGCCCTTTTCGCCTCCCACCACGTGGCCTTTAACGCCCAGCAGGCCCTCGCGGTCCTGCGGGCCATCGCTAACCGCCACTACCGATGGTCGGAGATCGGCGAGGCTGCGGGCATTAGGGCGAACCTCGAGCGGGTGATGGAGCCGCTGATGGGCGACATGGGTCTGGTCAGGCGCGTCCTGCCCGTCACTGAGGAAGCGAAGGAGAAACCCGGCAAGGGCTACTACGTCCAGTATCACCTCACCGACAACTACCTGCGATTCTATTTCCGCTACATCGAGCCTAACCAGGGCCTCATCGAGTTCGGCGCCGGCAACCAGGTGGTGGACGCGATCATGGCGGACCTACCCAGCTTCCTCGGCCCGGTCTACGAGGAGATGTGCCGGGACTGGACGCGCGCCGCGACGGCGGCGGGAATCCTGCCGGTGCGACCCAACCGGATCGGAAGCTGGTGGATCGCCGATCACGAGCTGGACGTGGTGGGATTGGACAGCCGGGGCAAGGCGATCCTGACAGGCGAGGCCAAGTGGCACAACACTCAGGAGTTCGACTGGGACGACCTCACCAAGTACCTCGGCCACGTGCAGGCCCTCGGCGACCTCCTCTCGCCCGGCGCCCACCACCTCCTGTTTAGCAAGAGCGGCTACGCCGACGGCGTGAAACGGTGGGCCGAGGCTAACAGCGCCACGATGGTCTCGCCCGCCGACATGCTCACCACCCGGAGGTAGCTGACGGCACCACAACGGCCTCACTCGGGAGATACTATTTGCTCACCCTCGACATTGTGCCATCGACCGTCATCACCGCCGCTGGCGTGTCCATGCTCTCAGTAGCTGCTGTGAGGTTGATAGGCACAAGGAGTGACATGATACAGGTAGAAGGCTTGACAGGGGACGACGGCACCACTACAATATGACCAGAAATCGATTTCAGAACACGTTTTCACAAGACTAGAAACGAGGTGTCGATGGCTGTCGGAAAGACCGAGGAGGTGCGGGGTCTCAAGGCCCTGGCCAAGCTGGCAGGGGTGTCGCCCGCTACCGTCTCGAGGGTGATCAACGATCGGCCCGGCGTGCGGCCAGAACTGCGCCAGGCCGTGGAGCAAGCGATCCGAGAACATGGTCTGAACCTGGACGTGGCCGCCAGGGCGCTGAAGAGCCGCAAGACCCAGAGGCTCGCCATTATCACCCCAAGAGCCGGCAATCTGGTCTTCGCCAACCCCTTTTTCACGGAGATCTTGCGGGGCATCACCAGCGTCACCGAGCAACGAGGCTACACTCTGGCCGTGACGACCGCCGCCACCTCTCAGACCCTCTACGAGGTCAATCGCAACCGAAGCTGCGACGGCGTGCTGTTCATCGGCTTCCGCAAGAGCGTCCCGGAGCCCCGATCCCTGAAAGGCGCCACGGTCCCGGTGGTGACCATCCCGAGGCCCGGCCCCCAGTACAAGCTGCCCTACGTCACCATGGAGGACGAGGCTGGAGCCTACGAAGCCACCAGCCATCTCATCCAGCGGGGGCACAGACGGATCGCCCTGTTAAACGGGCCACGCACCTCTATCTACAGCATCAACCGCTTGAGCGGCTACCGGAAGGCTCTGGCCGAAGCCGGCCTCGCCTTCGATCCCTCCCTGGTAACAGACGGGGATTTCGACCACGATGGAGCCTACCGGGCAACGCTTCAACTGCTGGACATGGATAAGCCCCCCACCGCCATCTTCGCCACCAGCGACTTCATGGCAACGGGGGCAACCTGTGGCGTGCAGTCCCGAGGGCTCAGCATACCTCGAGACATCGCCCTGGTCGGATTTGGAAACACAGCCATCTGCACTCACATCACCCCCATGCTCACCAGTGTAGATGAGCAGCTGCAGGAACTGGGGGTTCAGGCGGCGACGCTGCTGGTCCGTCTGGCTGAAGGGGAGACGGTGGAAACCACCCAGATTGCGTTGCCGACCAAACTGGTGGTTCGGGAATCCTCATAGACAGGACTGAGGACTGAGTAGGGATGTCCCCTCAGTCCTCAGTCCTCAGTCCCCTGAACGTCGGAGGTGTTCATGGATCTCAACGACGACGATCTTATCAAGATGTATCGATGGATGGTGCTGACCCGCACCTTCGACCAGCGGGTGTGCGACCTTCAGCACCAGCGGGGCATCCCAGAGCTGCAGCACGCCAGCATCGGTCAGGAGGCCGTGGGCGTCGGGGCCTGCTACGGACTGCGCCCGGACGACGTGATCCTCCCCTCCCTCCGCACCAGGGCCGCCTTCCTGCTCAAAGGGATAAGCCCTGAACGGCAGATGGCCGCCATGTACGGAAAGGCCAGCGGGGCGGGACGGGGCAAGGAAACCAGCCACCACATGGGAGACCGGGAGCTGGGAGTGGTCGCGGGGAGCGGCGTGGTCGGTGGCTCCATCCCGGTGGGGGTGGGGGTTGCCCTGGCCTTCAAACTCCAGAACAGCGATCGGGTGTGTCTCACCTTCTTCGGCGACGGAGCCTCCAACCGGGGCGACTTCCACGAGTCGGCGAATCTCGCCTCCGTGTATAAGCTGCCGGTGGTCTTCGTCTGCGAGAACAATCTCTACGCCCTCTCCATGGCCATCGGCCGCCACCTACCCGTACCCAACGTGGCCGATAGGGCGGCCGCCTACGGGATGCCCGGCGTCACCGTCGACGGCAACGACGTGGTCGCCGTGCACGAGGCGGTGCAAGAGGCCATCACCAGGGCGCGGGCAGGGGAGGGTCCAACCCTGGTGGAGTGCAAGACCTACCGCTGGCGGGGTCACTCGGAGCGGGACGTGAACCAGGTCTACCGGACCAAGGAGGAGGTCGAGCAGTTCAAGGCCTTCTGCCCCATCAAGCGGCTTCGTGAGCAACTGGCCTCCCGCGGCGTCCTGAAGGCCGGGCTGCTGGACGAGATCGACGCCGAGGTGGCCCGGGTGGTGGATCACGCCATCGAGTTCGCCGAGCAGAGCCCCTATCCATCCCCGGAAGAGGCCTTGAACAACGTCTACGCTAGCTGCAGGGGGACCCAGCCGCGATGAAAGAGATGACCTATCGAGAGGCACTCCACGACGCCCTCGTCGAGGAGATGCGCCGGGACGGCGCCGTGTTCGTGATGGGCGAGGACATAGGGAAGCACGACGGCACCTTCAAGGTCACCGAGGGGTTGCTGAACGAGTTCGGTCCCATGCGGGTGCTGGAGACCCCCATATCGGAATCCGGCTTCATGGGGGCGGCAATAGGGGCCGCCATGATGGGGATGCGCCCGGTGGTGGAGATCATGTTCGTGGACTTCATCACCATCTCCATGGACCAGATCGTCAACAACGCCGCCAAGATGCGCTACATCTACGACGGTGACATCGGCGTCCCCATGGTGGTACGTGCCCCCCAGGGCGCCGGGGTCCGGATGGGGGTCCACCACAGCCAGAGCTTCGAGGCCTGGTTCGCCCACATCCCAGGCCTGAAGGTGGTGATCCCTTCGACCCCCGCTGACGCCAAGGGGCTGCTGAAGTCGGCCATCCGGGACAACGACCCGGTGATCTTCCTCGAGCACAAGCTGCTGTACAGCACCAAGGGCTCCGTGCCGGAGGGAGAGCATCTGGTACCCCTGGGCAAGGCTGATGTGAAGCGGGAGGGCAGCGACGTCACCGTCGTCGCCACCAGCTTGATGGTCCACAGGGCGCTGGCCGCCGCCGAGCAACTCCAGAAGGAGGGGATCTCGGTGGAGGTGATCGACCCTCGGAGCCTCCAGCCCCTGGACGAGGAAACCATGGTGGCGTCGGCCTGCAAGACGGGCAGGGTGGTGATCGCCCATGAGGCTCCGGCACCCTACGGCGCCGGCGCCGAGATCGCCACAGTGATCAACCGGGGAGCTTTCGGATACCTGGATATGCCCATCGAGCGGGTCACCATGCCCTTTGTTCCGGTGCCCTTCTCGCCTCCGCTGGAGGACTATGTGATCCCCAAAGAGGACCAGATCGTGGCAGCCGTCAGGCGAACCCTGGGAGTAGCAGTCTAGCCTTCAGCAGTCAGCCATCAGCTTTCAGCTGGCGCTGCGAGGGCGCTGATAGCTGATGGCTGAGAGCTGACAGCTCATGGAGAAGAGGATGGCGTACGAAGTAAGGGTGCCTCAACTGACCCAGACCATGTCCGAGGCCACCATAGCCCGATGGCTCAAGAGAGAGGGGGAGACGGTCGAGGCCGGAGAAGCTCTCCTGGAGGTAGTGACCGACAAGGCTACCCTGGAAGTGGAATCTCCGGCCGGTGGCGTTGTGGGAAAGATCCTCGTCCCCGAGGGCGAGGCTCCGGTGGGAACCGTCATCGCCCTCCTGTTGGAGCCGGGGGAGAAGATACCCGTGGAGATGGCGGCCGCTCCCATAACCGCAGGATCAGCCCGGGTGCCGGTCCCATCCGCAGCCGTGGCGGCTCCTTCAACTGAGACCGCGACTCCGGGCAGACAGAGGGTGTCCCCCCTGGCCCGTCGGGTCGCCCAGGAACAGGGGGTCGATCTATCCCAGGTGGCTGCCACCGGACCCGGGGGGCTGATAACCGAAGGTGACGTGCGCCGCTACCTGGAGTCCCGACAG
>JAJZQR010000195.1:0-468 GCA_021806765.1 Chloroflexota bacterium
CGTCGCTGGTGGCCATCACGACATCCACGTACTCGCCCACCTCCTCCAGCGCCCGCTCCGCGATCCGCATCTTGATGCTCAGATACCTGTCCATCAGAGCCTCGGCGAACTCCACGTTGGCCACCACATCCATGTAGAAGGCCTCCCAGCCTCGCAGCTCGCAGCAGCGGAGGAAGAAGGCGCAGTTCAGGATGGCCACCACGGCGTAATCCGTTTCCTCGTGGAGGTAGCGTGCCCTCTCCCGAAGTCCGCGGTAGCGTCCCGGATCGTCGGGGTCCGGCCAGCGATGGCGCTCGATGGCGGAGATGGTTCCGTCCTGGGCGAGAGGCGAGCCGGTCAGGTCGTAGTAGTAGCCACCGGGGGGCATGGTCCGCACCACACCCCACTCGTCCATGTAGCTGTTCTCGTCAATGGATTGGTCTTTCCATCCATCCGGCCCTCCGGGCTCCACGAAGCGGAAATCCACCC
>JAJZQR010000195.1:478-9817 GCA_021806765.1 Chloroflexota bacterium
CTGAGGCGTCGGAGAACGTCCTCGTCGACCAGGGCTTCCTGGGCGAACTTATGCTTAATCCGGATGGGGCGCTCGGCCAGGCCCAGGTGCCTGATCAGGTTGCGGTAGGCAACTACCGTGATGCCATCGCCAGTGGCCTGGCCCAAGTCTAAGGGAACGCGGTCGGGCTCCTGGTGATTGAGAGCGGCCATCACCCGTTCGCGGGAGGTCATCTGTTCCTTCACTTGCAGGCGTCCACCTTTCAGATGGGGTTGAAGTATCCCTGGGCACGGTTTCCGGACCCGATAATAGGCTATATCCGTGCGGGCCACAAGCATTAACCTGCTCAAGGATTCACAAACGTCTCTTTGTATGGGTTGATTCCCTGTGCTACAATCCCCAACCGCCCGACAATAGTGGTGGACGAAGGGCCGGAACCCCGGCAGGTCCAGAGGAAACAGCTCCTTTCGAGGTGACGACGATGGATCCAAAGGCGTTCTGGGTGGGCCTCAGCATGGTGCCGGGCATCGGCCCCGCGAAGTTCCGGCGGCTGATCGAGAGCCTGGGCAGCACGGAGGCGGCATGGAAGGCCCGCCCAGCCCTCCTGGCCGAGGCGGGGCTCGACCGGCGGGCTATCGAGTCCATGGTCGCCACTCGCCCCCGGGTCGACCTGGAGCGAGAGATGGAGAAGCTCCGGCGGCTGGGGGTCAAGCTGCTGACCCTGGAGGATCCCGACTATCCGCCCCCTCTCCGGAACATCGCGGACCCGCCTCCGGTCCTCTACCTGCTGGGGGAGGTACTCGCGGGGGACGAGCTGGCCGTCGCCATCGTGGGAACCCGGATGCCTACAGTGTACGGGCGGCAGGCAGCCGAGCTATTTGCCCGGGGCCTGGCGGAGAACGGGGTGACGGTGGTGAGCGGTCTGGCCAAGGGGATCGACACCCACGCCCACCGGGCGGCGCTGGAGGCGGGAGGTCGCACCATCGCCATTCTGGGTAGCGGCCTTGATATAATCTATCCTAGTGAGAATCGGAGGTTGGCCGCCGAGATCGTGGAACGGGGCGCCCTGGTGAGTGAGTTTCCCCTGGGCACCCAACCCGATGGCGTCAATTTCCCGCGCCGAAATAGGATTATCTCTGGTCTGTCCTTTGCCAGTCTGGTAGTGGAAGCAGGAGAAACCAGCGGCGCGCTCATTACCGCCGAATTCGCCCTGGAGCAGGGGCGAGACGTGTTCGCGGTGCCCGGCAACATCTTCAGCCCGGCGAGTCGCGGGCCGAATAGACTGATATTGGAGGGAGCCAAGCCCGCCTGCGAGTTGCGTGATCTCCTCGAGGAGTTGAAGCTGGACACGGCCGTGGAGCAGAGGGAGGCGAGGGGCGCCATCCCCGAGAGCGATACGGAGGTGGCGGTGCTCCGCTGCCTCGGCCACGAGCCGATCCACATCGACGAGGTCCGGCGGGCGGTTTGTCTCCCTATGGCCGTGGTATCCAGTACCCTGACCATGCTAGAGTTGAAGGGGCTGGCGCGTCAGGCCGGCGGAATGAACTACGTTAGGGGATAAGTCGACGTGGCAAAAAACCTGGTGATAGTCGAATCTCCGGCCAAGGCCAGGACGATTCAGAAGTTTCTGGGGAGAGACTTCTCCGTGGACGCCAGCATGGGGCACGTCCGAGACCTGCCGAAGAGCGAGCTGGGCGTCGACCTGGAGCGTGATTTCTCTCCCAAGTACGTGATCCCTCGGGACAAGCGGTCGGTAGTCAAGGAGCTGAAGGAGCGGGCCAAGGCGGCCCAGAAGATCTACCTGGCCACAGACCCTGACCGCGAGGGTGAGGCGATCGCGTGGCATCTGGCGACGGCCATTGGCGCCGACGGCAAGCCGATCCAACGCATAGAGTTCCACGAGATCACCAAGGACGCCATCTTGCGGGCGGTCAAGGCGCCCCGCCAGATAGATATGAAGAGAGTGGACGCCCAGCAGGCCCGGCGCGTCCTCGACCGGCTGGTGGGCTACAACCTGAGCCCGCTGCTCTGGAGGAAGGTACGTCGCGGCCTCTCCGCCGGCCGGGTTCAATCGGTGGCCGTGCGGCTGGTGGTCGAGCGAGAGAGGGAGATCGAGGGCTTCAACCCGGTCGAGTACTGGACGGTGGAGGCCGAGCTGGCGAAGAAGCTGGCCAAGGCCGGTCGAGGCAAGCAGTCCACCTTCCGAGCCAACCTGGTGCAGGCCCTGGGCAAGAAGCCCGAGCTGGCCAATCAGGAGGACTCCCGACGGGTGCTGACCGACCTGGAGGGCGCGGCCTACCGGGTCGCCGACGTACGAGTGAAGGAGCAAACCCGGTCCGCGGCTCCACCCTTCACCACCAGCACCCTGCAGCAGGAGGCCGGGCGCAAGCTGGGATTCACCGCCAAGCGGACCATGGCGGTCGCGCAGCAGCTGTACGAGGGTCTGGACGTGGGCTCCGAGGGCAGCGTCGGCCTGATCACCTACATGCGCACCGATTCCACCCAACTGGCGGAGTCGGCCGTCCACGAAGTGAGAAGGTACATCGAGGAGCGCTACGGCCCGGAAAACGTGCCGGAGGCGCCCCGAGTCTACCGCACCAAGAGCAAACTGGCCCAGGAGGCCCACGAGGCGATCCGCCCTACCTCGGCCTTCCGGGAACCGGCAAAGATGAAGCAGCACCTGACCTCGGACCAGTTCAAGCTGTACGACCTGATCTGGAAGCGGTTCGTGGCCTGCCAGATGGCCTCGGCCCGCTACGAGGTCACCACCGTGGACGTAGAGGCCAAGGGCACCCAGTCCAGGGGCGATTACCTCTTCCGAGCCACAGGATCCCTGGTGGTGTTCCCCGGCTTCCTGGCCCTCTACCGGGAGGGTCGGGACGACGAGGAGCAGGACGAGGACACCCAGAAGCCGCTGCCGGAGCTGGCCAAGGGGGAGGATCTGCAGTTGGTGCGGCTGTTGGGCGACCAGCACTTCACCCAGCCGCCCCCGCGCTACTCCGAGGCAACCCTGGTGAAGGCGCTGGAGGAGAAGGGGATCGGCAGACCCAGCACCTACGCCCCGACCCTCTCCACCATCCAGGATAGGGGCTACGTGGAGCGAATGGCGAAGCAGCTGAGGCCCACGGAGCTGGGTCGCATAGTTAACGACCTGCTGGTGGAGAACTTCCCGGAAGTCATCGACGTGGACTTCACCGCCAACATGGAGGAGAAGCTGGACGAGGTAGCCTCGGGGGAGCGGCCCTGGGTACCCGTGATCCGGGAGTTCTACCAGCCCTTCCGGCAGGATCTGGACAAGGCGGGCGAGAGCATCGAGCGGGTGAAGATCGAGCCCGAGCCCACCGACGAGCTGTGCGAGAAGTGCGGCCGTCCCATGGTGATCCGGATGGGACGGTTCGGGAAGTTCATGGGTTGCAGCGGCTTCCCCGAGTGCAGGAACGCCAAGCCGCTGCTCAAGAAGATAGGCGTCGCCTGCCCGGAGTGTGGGGCGGACCTGGTGGAGAGGCAGACGAAGGCGCACCGCACCTTCTACGGGTGCAGTCGCTACCCGGAGTGCAAGTGGACCTCCTGGCAGAAGCCGGTGCCGGAGCCCTGCCCCAAGTGTGGCGGGCTGATGGTGGAGGTGGGCAAGGGAGGACCTCGCTGCATCCGGTGCAGCCCCGTGGGGACTGGGGACGGAGCCGTCTCCGCGGGGGAGGCGGCGCCAGCCAAAACAACCAGGGCTAAGACCGCCCGTACCGCCACCAAGCGACGTTCGGCGTGAGGCCTCCCTCTCCCCTTAGAAGAGGGAACGAGGGTAGGGCACGTGGCGCGAGCGAGCACAGCGCCACGCCTGTGCCCCGCCGCCCCTGCCGGGAGCGCGGGCGATGGCTTCGACAACGTAGGGCGGGGCCCTGTGCCCCGCCGCCCGCGTGGCGATGGTAGGCCGGCGGCAGGGCAGAGCGCCCTGCCCTACGCTGTGGAGGTGAGGGCCGCAATACCCCCTCTCCCTCTCCGAGAGAGTGGGGGGTGAGGGTCGCGATACCCCCTCTCCCTCTGGGAGAGGGTCGGGGTGAGGGCTGACATGGATGGCGGCTACCGTGCGGGTCGCTCCGCCGTCACCGTCCTCGAACGCTGTCGGCGGCTACGCAGGGAATTCACCGACGCCGAGCTGCGGCTCTGGCGTCTGCTACGAAGCAGACGTTTTGCGGGTGTGAAGTTCCGGCGGCAGCATCAGTATGGGCCCTTCGTCCTGGATTTCTACTGCCCGGACCGAAGGTTGGCGATCGAAGCAGACGGCGGGCAGCATTTTAAGCCTGCGGTTGCTGCCAAAGACGACGCCAGGGCTCGTTACCTTGAGTCTCACGGCATTCGTGTGCTGAGGCTCAGCAACCTGGAGATCCTCCGAGAGACAGAAGGAGTGGCAGAGAAGATTCGCCAACTGTTGGGAGAGCCCTCACCCTAACCCTCTCCCAGAGGGAGAGGGGATAAGGAGACAGTTATGTCGATTTCCTCTCGGATCGGAAAGCTCCGCGCAGCGATGTCCCAGATCGGTGCGGACGCCTTTCTCATCTCGCAACCCGAGTCCAGGCGCTATCTCAGCGGCTTCACCGGACACGACCACCCACCCATGGACTCGGCCGGCTACCTGTTCATCACCGAGAGCAGGTCCCTCCTCCTGACCGATGGGAGAACCACCGAGCAGGCCGAGGAGGAGGCACCGGATTACCAGGTGGTGCGGATCGAGGAGAAGCTGCCGGCCACCCTGGCCCAGATCCTCCCGGGGATGCGGGCATCCAGGATCGCCTTCGAGGGCAATCACCTGACCTACCGATTCCACGAGGAGGTGAAGGCAGTTCTCGACGCCGACTCCCTCCTGGTGCCCACCTACAACCTGGTGGACGGCCTCCGGGCCGTGAAGGAACCGGAGGAGTTGGAGGCCATCCAGGCGGCGGTAGTCCTGGCCGACAAGGCATTCACTCACCTGCTGGGGATCGCGGCCCCTGGAATGACGGAGAGACGGCTTGCGTGGGAGATCGAGTCCTTCATGCGACAGCATGGTTCCGAGGGCATCGCCTTCGATCCCATCGTCGCCTCCGGGCCCAACGCCTCCAGACCCCACCACATCCCCGGCGATCGCCCCATCCAGCATGGTGAGCCGATCATCATCGACTGGGGCGCCAGGGTACAGGGCTACTGCTCGGACATCACCCGAACCATCGTCCTGGGAGAAGCGAGCCAGCAGTTCAAGGAGCGGTACCAGTTGGTCCTGGAGGCTCAGACCAGGGCAGAGCAGCGGATCCGCGGGGGGATGGTGGGGATGAAGGCCGACGCGCAGGCCCGCAAGGTGATCGAGGCGGCCGGCATGGGCGAGCAGTTTGCCCACTCCCTGGGCCACGGTGTGGGTCTCGCCATCCACGAAAGCCCAAGATTGAGCCGAACCTCCGAGGACATCCTCGAGGACGGCATGGTGTTCAGCGTGGAGCCGGGGGTCTACGTCCCGGGCTGGGGAGGCATTCGGATCGAGGATCTGGTAACCTTGCAGGGTGGCAAGCCCGTCGTGTTGACGCGAGCGCCGAAGCAGCTAGAAGCAATGGAGGTATAGGATTGATCAACGTCGGGGAGATCAAGAAAGGGATAATGATCGAGCTGGACGGCCAGCTCCAGCAGATAATCGACTTCCAGCACATCAAGATGGGGCGGGGCAGCGCCCAGGTGAGGCTGAAGATGCGCAACGTGCGAACGGGCCAGGTTACCGACCGCAGCTTCCAGGCGACCGAGAAGTTCCAGCGGGTGCGGCTGGACCACCGGACCGTCCAGTATCTCTACAGCGACGGCGACCAGTACCACTTCATGGATACCGAGAGCTTCGACCAGATCGTCCTCACCCGGGACACCCTGGCCGACGCCGTCAGCTACCTGAAGGAGAACATCAACCTGGAGCTGCTCAGCTACAACGAGCAGCCGCTGGGCGTCGAGCTGCCCATCACCGTGGATCTGAAGATCGAGCACACCGAGCCCGGCTTCAAGGGTGACACCGCGACGGGCGGCACCAAGCCCGCGACCGTGGAGACGGGCCTGGTGGTCCAGGTTCCGCTCTTCGTCAACCGGGGCGAGACGATCCGGGTGGACACCCGCACCGGCACCTACCTGGAGCGAGTCGGGTAATGGGTTCGCAGTTCGACCTCGATGGGATCGATACCCAGGAGATCGGCAGACTGATGGAGCTGCTGTCCGGCAGCGACGTCGAGGAGTGCGAGATCGAGCGGGGGGAGTTCAAGCTGTCCCTCCGCCGGATAGTGCGAGAGGCCCAGCCACGGGAGGAGCATCCCTCGAGCCCTGTGCCGTCGGAGGAGGCGGCCCAGGAGGAGCAGATGGTGATCCGGGCACCGGCGGTGGGGGTCTTCACCCGCGCCGACAAGGCTTCCGCATCCCCCAAGGTGGAGGTCGGGAGCAGGGTCGGCACCCGGGACGTCGTCGGCTACATCGAGGTCATGATGATCCCCCACAGCGTCTACTCGAGCTGTGAGGGGATCGTCGACAGCTTCCTGGTGGAGGACGGGGAGCCCGTCGAGTACGGGCAGCCCCTGATAGCGCTGAGACCGCTGTAGGGCTATCAGCGATCAGCCGTCGGCCGTCGGCAGTTGATGGAGCAGGGTCGAGGACCCTGCTCGTGTCTTGCACGGGCTCCGTCCGATGCTGTACTGTAGCCGCACCGTCCCCAACACCGCTGATCCCTGATAGCTGAACGTTGATCGCCGATAGCTGAACGCTGATCCCTGACAGCTGATAACTGATAGCTGATAACTGATAGCTGATAGCTGATAGCTGGAGGCCGAGAGGCTCCATTGCAGATCTACGAGGTCGGCCAGGTCACCGGGTACATAAGGCAGCTCATGGATTACGACGAGCTACTCGTCGACCTGTGGGTCCACGGGGATGTGTCCAATTTCACCCGATCCACCTCGGGCCACCTCTACTTCACCCTGAAGGACGGCCAGGGACAGCTGCGCTGCGCCCTGTTCCGCTCCTCCCAGCGGAGGCTGGGTGTGGAGCTGGCCAACGGACTCAGCGTGCTGGTTCACGGGAGGGTCTCCTTCTACGAGGCCCAGGGCAGCTGCCAGCTCTACGCCGACGCGGTCCAGCCCGAGGGGGTGGGGCTGCTCTACCTCCAGTTCGAGGCCCTGCGGGCCAAGCTGGAGGCGGAGGGGCTGTTCGCCCCCGAGCGCAAACGTTCGCTGCCCAACTACCCCCGGCGGATCGGGCTCGTCACCTCGCCGACGGGGGCCGTCGTCCACGACTTCCTGAACATCGTGAGCCGCAGATACCCTCTGGTGGAGATCCTGCTGGCCCCCTCGGCGGTGCAGGGGGAGGCCGCCCCTCCGGAGGTGATCGCCGCCCTGGAGAATCTGAACCACTACCACCTCACCCGAAAGCCTCTGGACCTGATCGTGATCGCCCGGGGCGGCGGGTCCATGGAGGATCTCTCCGCCTTCAACCACGAGGGACTGGCTCGGGCCATCTTCGCCTCCACGGTGCCGGTGGTGTCCGCTATCGGCCACGAGACCGACTACACCATCGCCGACTACGTGGCCGACCTGAGAGCTCCCACCCCCTCGGCGGCAGCGGAGCTGGTGACCCCTAATGTGCTAGACTGCCGCATGCAGCTGGCGGATCTGAGGCGTCGACTGATGAGGGGGATGCAGGACCGGTTGCAGGAGGGCGAGAGCGGCCTGGACCGGGCCCGAACCCGATTGGAACGCCACTCCCCAGCGGCCGAGATCGATGCCCGCCGGCGATCCGTGGACGACCTGATCGATCGAGGTCACCGGACCCTGGCCCACCATCTCCAGATGACCCGAGAGATGGTGCGGGGCTCCGGCCTCCGGCTGGAGGCCCTCAGCCCCCTGCAGACCCTCCACAGGGGCTACTCCCTCTCCGAGAACCGCACCAAGGGGATCTTGGTGCGGAGCTATCGATCGGTGGAGCTGGGGGATCTGCTGGAGATCCGGGTCTCGGACGGCAGCATCAGCTCGACGACAACAGGGACTACCGAGGCCCAGGACACAGGGCACGAGGCGGTGGAGGTGCAACCGTGAGCGAGGAACCGACCTTCGAGCAGCTCTCCTTCGAGCAGGCCTTCGAGAGGCTGCAGGCCACCATTCAGGCCCTGGAGGAGGGGGGGCTAACCCTGGAGGCCAGCATAGAGCAGTTCGACCTGGGAATGCGGCTGGCCAACCTGTGCACCTCCATGCTGGACCAGGCGGAATTGCGAGTGAGCCGGCTGCTGGCCAGCGGTGACGAAATCCCGACGACGGGTAACGAGTTGTAGGTACCAGAGGTTACCTTGGAGCTACTAGAGAATCGCATTCTGATGGTATCGCTGGTAGCCTGGGCCATCGCGCAGACCCTCAAGGTCCTGGTGATCCTGGCGCGGGAACACCGACTCGATCTGTGGCGGCTGGTCAGCGCGGGGGGGATGCCCAGCTCTCACTCGGCCCTGGTGGCCGCCCTAGCCACCGGGATAGCCATGAAAGACGGGGTCAAGTCCAGCACGTTCGCCCTGGCCATGATCTTCGCGGCCGTGGTGATGTACGACGCGGCCGGCATACGGCAGGCGGTGAGCATCCAGGCACGCATCTTGAACAGGATGCTGGACGAGTATTTCAAACACCAGAGGTGGAACGAGGAGAGACTGCGGGAACTGCTGGGACACACCCGAATCGAGGTTCTGGTGGGTGCCAGCCTGGGGATCGCCATGGCTCTTCTCTGGACATAGCCGTGCTGAAGTGTGACCTGCACCTCCACAGCTTCCACTCCCCCGACTGCAACATGAGCCTGGACACCATCATCCGGACCTGCCTGCGCCGGGGGATCAACTGCATCGCCCTGACCGACCACAACAAGATCTCCAACGCCCTGGCCCTGCAGCGGCTGGCCCCTTTCCCCGTCATCGCGGGGGAGGAGGTCAAGACCACGGAGGGGGAGATCATCGGGCTCTTCCTGACCGACGAGATCCCCCGTGGGATGAGCCCCGGGGCCACGGTGGAGGCGATCCGACGGCAGGGTGGCGTGGTGTACATCCCCCACCCCTTCGACCGGGTCCGCAGGAGCGTCCTCCGCACGGAGGCGCTGCTGGAAATCGTGGGGGAGGTGGACGTCATCGAGACCTACAACTCCCGCATCTCCTTCCCCGCGGACGTAGCCACCGCCGTCCGCTTCGCGGAGAAGTACGGGAAGCTGAAGGGGGCCGGGAGCGACTCTCACGTCTGGTGGGAGTTGGGAAACTCCCACGTGGAGATGCCGGAGTTCGAGGGGGGCAGTGAGGAGTTCCTCCAGTCTCTCGCCCAGGGCAAGATCCACGGGAAGCTAACCAACCCC
>JAJZQR010000196.1 GCA_021806765.1 Chloroflexota bacterium
TTTGGACATGACACGAACCTCCTCGTTCCAGATAGTGAGGCTGCCTGGGCTGTAAGACCGGTGCGCACGTATTCCGTGAGTACGTGCCTCTCATTGCTGGCGCACTGGCGCCACTATCCCTTCACGGCGCCGGCGGTGAGACCAGAGACAAGCTGCTTGCGGAAAAGGAAAGCAAGCACAACCGGCGGCAAGCTCGCCAGGACGCCGCCGGTCATCATCAGCCCGTACTCCAGGCTGAACTGCGTGCTGAATTCCGAGATGACCACCGGCAGGGTCTTTGCCGCCAGGGTGTTGGTGAAGAGAAGCGCGAACAGGAACTCGTCCCACGCGGTGATGAAGGCGAGCGAGCCGGTAGCCAGCAGGCCCGGCCTGACCAGAGGCAACACCACATACCACAGCGCCCCGAGTCGCGTGCAGCCATCGATCCGCCCTGCGTCCGCGAGTTCCTTGGGGATGGTCAGCAGATAGCCGGTCATGACCCAGATCACGAAGGCCATGGTGAATGTCGCGTAGACCAGCGTCATGCCCAAGTAGGAGTCACTCAAGCCAAGCTTTTGCAGCACCAGATAGAGCGGCACGACGAGGCTGATGGAGGGTATCAGCTGGACTGCGAGGATAAGGAAGTACAGCTGCGACTTGAATCGGAAGCGGAAACTCGCGAAGGCAAAGGCAGCGAGAGTCCCCAAGACCAGGCACAGTACCGTCGTAGAGACGGCAATTATGAGGCTGTTCAACGCAGCCTTGCCAAATGCCTGGACTGGCGCGGCGACCTCGCCGAGGCCTCTATAGCTGATCGATCCGCCCCCTAGCAGCGCCTGGTACGTCTCCATGGTCGGTTGCTGCGGTATCCAGTGTGGAGGGATGCTCAGCAGTTCTGCTTGTGTCGAGACACTCGAGATCACCATCCAGGTGAAAGGAGCCAGAGTCTCAATCGCCACAAGTGCGGCGAACAGGTATATCAGTAGAGTGCGCAGGCGCTCGCCCGTGGGCACTGGCCGGGACCTCGGAGTGGTTTCACTACCTGCCAACACTCCCCGCCCGGCCTGCAGCCGATCAACGACACCATTCATACTATTGCCTCGTCTCTATGCAACAGCTTGAAGTGAAGCAGCGCAGCCAACAGGGTGCTCAACCCGATCACCACTCCGACCGCCGCACCGACCCCGAAGTTCAGCGCCTGAAAGGTCTGCTGGTAGGTAAAGAACGAGATGACCGTGGTACCTCCGGACGGGCCACCGCGAGTCAGCAGGTAGATGATGTCGAACACCTTCAACACCTGGACCGTGCGCAGCACCAGCACCACGAGGAGAACCGACTTTAGTCCCGGCAGCGTTACGTTCAGAAGCCTCTGCCAAGCTCCGGCCCCATCGATCACGGCAGCCTCGTGCAGCTCGTGTGGGATCGATTGAAGCCCAGCCAGAAACATCAGCACGTAGAAGGGGAGCATCTTCCAGGTATCGGCGAGGATAATGAGGTTGAGCGCACGATGCGCCTCGCCCAGCCATATGACGTAGTTGTCGATGAACCCCAACTGATGCAGCAGGCCGTTGAGTGCCCCATGGGTCGGCTCGAAGATCCACTGCCACGCGATCGAAGTGACGATGGTAGGGATAACCCAGGGGATCAGCATCACGGAGCGTAGCAGCCCGCACCCGCGGAACCGCTCGTTGAGCAGCAGCGCGACCGCGATCCCCAACGGGACCTGAATCGCCAGCGATACGAACGCAAAGTACAGAGTGACGCCGACCGACTCCCAAAAGAGGGGCTGTTCGGCAATTCTCTGGTAGTTCCCCAGGCCGATGAACGGAATACTATTGGGGGATAAGAGACTGTAGCGGTGCAGGCTGACCCAGAGTGAGTAGAAGAGCGGGTAGACGGTCAGACCGAAGATCAACGCGAGGCTAGGGAACAGCAGCAGCGCCACGAACTTGCGTTCCCCAAGCTCCCTGCCACCAACAAATAGTGCAGGTAGCTTTCGTCGAATCCCGTTTTGGGTCACATCAACCATAGCCTTTCCCTCCGGCCTCTCCGGCTGAAGATCCCGCCGTTCGTGCGCTAATCTCTCCGGGTTCACCCCACGGCGCTCACGCACGAATGCTCGGCCCCGCTCTTCCCTCTTATCCAGGTCCGACCCGATCAGACTACTTGTTGGCCGCCTGAAGTGCGTTCACCTGCTTCATTGCATCGTCGAGAGCCTGCTTCGGCGTCTTATCCCCGACGAAGGCCCGGTTCAGCTCCAACTGCATTATCTTGGTCCACTCGCCGTACCAGGGGATGTCTGGCCTTCCAAAGCCGTAGTCCATCTGTTTGCGCATCGCAACCAGGTGCGGGTAGTCCTTGGCTAGTTGCGGGTCGTCGTACAGCTTCTTGAGAGTCGGGATGTAGTTCCCTTCCTTGAGCCAGCGGAGTTGCGCCTGCTCGGTGGTGATGAGGGCCCTGATGAAGTCCCACGCCTCTTCCTTGTTGGCCGAACTCGCCCCGATACCGAAGCCGGATGCCCCGGTGACCGTCGAGCTGACGACTCCGGCCTCTTTGACGCCGGGGATCAGTCCGATGCGCACGTCGTCGGCGACCTTCGAGGACTTGGGATCTTTGAACTGCATGTAGGCCGACGTCCAGTTGACCAGGAAGGGGACCTCACCAGCGGCGAAGCCAGCGCGGTTGCTCCGGTCGTCAAGGGTCAAGGACGCGGGATCGGCGATCTTGTCCTTCTGCACGTTATCGGCCATGAACTGAAGCGCCGCCAGACCACCGCCCTGGTTGACGATCCAATTCCCCTGCGCGTCCTGATACTTCCCCCCGAACGCATTCATCATCAAGACGTAGTCGCACACCAAACCCTCGGCCTGCGACATGGCCCAGGCGATTCCGTACTTGGCGATGCCCTTGCTCTGGATGGTTTTGGACATCTCCACCAACTCGGACCAGGTCTTGGGCGGCTCGGCGAAGCCTGCATCCTTCAGCATCTTCGCGTTGTAGTAGAGAAGCTTCATGGTGAAGAGCGGCCACTGGTAGATCTTGCCGCCAAAGGAGCGGGAGACCAATGCGGCCTGCACCAGTTGATCCTGCACACTCTTGGGGATCCGGTCGTCCAATGGGGTGATGAACTTCGCGGCGGCAAACTCGGCGTTCCAGACCGAATCTACCACGACGATGTCGTAGGACGTTGCACCGCTGGCGAGGCCCGATACAATCTTGTCGTGGGTCTGATTGTAGGCCTGAGCAGTGACGTTGACCGTGGTCCCGGTCTGCTGCTTGTACTCGACAGCGAAGCGCTCAACGATGGGCTGGTAGTCCGAGGAGCAGATGAAGTTCAGTGTCTTACCGCCCTGCGCTTTGCCGGAAGCGGCGGGCGATGCGCCAGCCGCTGGTGCCGCGGGTTGGCTGCCTCCACTACACCCGGCCAGGGCCAACGAGGCGAGCGCCGCCCCAGACACACCAAGGAAGGTTCGCCGGTCCACCCGCCGCTGCAGAAGAAGCCCATCCTGTTCTACTTCCGGGGCCCACTGATCTCTCGAAGAGTTGGACATCATAGCGACTCCCTTACTCCGATGTATTGAAGCAGAAATCCACTGGCCAACCGACCACGTGCGGTTCACCAGAGTGTCTGCGTGATACGCATGTAGACGCGTCATGCCCAGGGTTCACCATGCTGCGTGCCCGCGGGGAGGGGATCACAATCCTACGCACCGTCAGCCCGTCATGTTGACCTCCTTGCTGGCAGGGCATCACTGTGGAGCTGGGCGAGAAGCTCGAAAGACCTCGTCCACCGCCATCTCCGAACAGCCGATGACTCCCGCCTTGCCTTCGAGCGCCGACGTCACGATGGTCAGCTTCCGGGTCGATAGGGGCGGTGAGCGTCTGTATACGGCTTCACGGATAGAGGCTAGAAGGAGATGCCCCACCCTTGACACACCACCGCCGATGACAATTAGGGACGGGTTATAGAAGTTGACGAGTCCGGCCAGCACCTGGCCGATCAAGCTGCCGGCCTCACGGACGATGTCAACGGCTGCCTGATCCCCGTGAGAGGCCGCGCGCCCAATATCGACTGCCGTCAGGTTCCCCTGCCGCTCCAGCAAGTCGGCGAGGATAGTGCTTCTGCCTTCCCCGACCGCTGCCGTCGCAAGCCGCACCATTGCCGGCGCCGCAGCCATGGCCTCGAGACACCCGACGTTCCCACAGTTGCATCGGGGTCCATTGGCATCGGCCATGATGTGGCCCACGTCGCCCGCGCAGCCCTGGTCACCCCGGTAGATCTGACCGTTGCAGATTATGCCCGCCCCTATGCCCGTCGCCACCTTGATGAAGACCAGGTTGTCGACCCCACGCCCAACCCCAGCCCAATGCTCGCCCATGGCCATGACGTTTACGTCGTTGTCGAGGTAGACAGGACAATCGAAGTCATCGCTGAAGTAATCGGATACTTTGACGCCATCCCAGCCGGGCATGATCGGCGGCGAAGTGGGCCTTCCGGAGCGAAACTCCACAGGCCCCGGTACTCCAACACCTATGCCGAGGATCGACTCCTTCCCGATGCCCGTATCGACCAGCAACTGGCGAACGATCTCTCGCACTCGAGACAGCACCACTTCGGGACCGGCCTTTACGTCCAGGGCTTCCTCGCGAATCACCAGCGGCTCTGCACAGAGATTGGCGATACCTATCCTGCCGCCGGTAGCACCAAGGTCGATGCCGACGATGTATGCAGCATCCTTATTCAAGGACAACAACATCGGCCGCCGACCGCCGGTGGAATCACCCAGCTTGGCAGGGACGATCAGGTGGAGATCTAGCAACTGCTCGAGGATCGGGGCGACCGCGGCCCGACTGAGGCTGGTAGTCTCAACGATGTCCGCGCGAGAGACTACCGACTGCACGCGCATCAACCGAAGGATACGTTCTTCGACGGGACCCAGACCTGACGCGAAGAAGGGTGCGGCTAGCAAAGCATCTGTCATTCTCGCCTCACTTCTGCAAAAAGATAGCATAAGTCCCCAGGTTTGTCAACAACTTACTTCGACTTCTTTTGAAAGATCTGGCGGTTCACCGCCCATCCCTCGGCTCCAACAGCGGGTGGTCCCCGAAACTGATTGCTTCGCACGGACCAGGCAACGAGTGCCGGCCGTGACCCAAGGCCATGATGCGCCACGGAACCTGAGACCGCCGCCGGTCCTCGCGCGAAGGTGTTGCGAACTGCTGCTAGCTGCCCGCCGAGTGGGAGCCAACGGGCCGGCAGCGCCTTGCTCTGGAGAGGCCGGCCCCGGACAATGATAATCGCCATCGCCCCAGATGATACAATTCTCGCAATACCATGTGTGATCGCTGAAGGCAAGCGGATCGAAGGTGCAGTCCCCACCACGGATCGCGGTGTCTCCAAACGCACCACCCCTCGTCATCTGACACCCTCCACCGACGGGACGGTCTGCTACTTTGAATCGCTCTATTCAGCCGGGGAGTGACAGCGGAGATGGAAGAACGCAAGGCGCTCAGGCGTGCCATAACCCTCGACCTTGGGGGCACTCACTTCCGAGTGGCGGTGGGGACGGGTGATGGGATCATTGAATGGCGGGTCTCCCGACCCACTCGAGCCGAGAGGGGCCGGGACGTTGTGCTGCAAGACCTTTTCGACACCGTGGACGAAGCACTGGCGACCGTCTCGGACTGCAAGACGGTGAAGGGGATCGCCATCGGCGTTCCAGGACCTTTGGACCCTTGGACCGGAGTGCTTCACAACCCACCGAACCTTCCCGGCTGGAAGACTGTGCCCATCAAACAGCTGTTCGAGGGGAGATACGACCTACCCACCACGGTGGGTAACGACGCCAACCTGGCCGCCGTGGGAGAGCACCAGTATGGGGCAGGGCGAGGAATCGCCAACCTGGTCTATGTGACGGTAAGCACCGGGATTGGCGGTGGTATCATCGCCAACAATCAGTTGCTGTTGGGACACCACGGCTTCAGCGGCGAGATTGGCCACATGACCATCGACGTGAGAGGACCCGTTTGCGGGTGCGGCAACGTCGGTTGCCTGGAAAGCATCGCGTCGGGCACCGCCATCGCACGCAGCGCCAGGAATTGGGTAGCATCCGGTGCCGCAACGGTGCTCGACCGCATGGATCAATCACAGATCACCGCCAGGATGGTCACCGAGGCGGCCTCCCAGGGAGATCAGGTCGCCACGCAGATCCTGCGGGAGGCTGGGGCTGCCCTGGGTGTGGGGATGGTCAACCTGATCCACCTGCTCAACCCCCAGCGGATCATCATCGGAGGAGGGGTGAGCAACGCCGGGCCCCTGCTGTGGGACTCAATGCTTGAGACGGTTAAGAAACGGGCTTTCGCCCCTTGCCAGCAGGGGCTAGAAATCGTGCGGGCGTCACTCGCCGACGATGCCGGATTGCTTGGGGGAGTTGCGCTGATCGCCACCGACCTCTACTCCCACACGACACAGGGCATCCACGACGCCGCGGCGGAGTAGATGAACGCGAGCATCTTCGACGAGGAACGGAATTGCCGCAGTGGCGGCACTCCGGCGATCGGCAGGAGACTGACAAGCCGAGGCCGACAAATAACAGGAGGCGCCTGGCGTTATCCGCTGTTAACTCCAGGCGTCCGTGCTGGCGGAGGCGCATGGGAGTCGAACCCACCCGGGACGGCGATTACCGCCCCGCAGACGGTTTTGAAGAGCGCGAGGGCAGTCCAAGTAACTCACTAGCGTATACTTCAGACAGCCGCTATTAATCGCTTTAGCAGTGGCAATTCCATAGATTCCGCCAGAGTCCATCGATTCTGCTGCACCGGTTGCCCCCCAAGACAGCGGCTGCGTCCGACAACAACCTCCCGTGAATTCCCTTTCTGGGGCCCCTTTCTGACCAAGCAACTCTCTGCGCCCACTATGAACCAGCTCGGGCTTGAAGAGGAGCATGCTATGGCGACAATGGGCACCGGCACGTCGGTTCAAGTTCTTGAGCTTGGCGGCAAGGGCGGCCAGGACCCGCGTCTTGGCGAATGGTATGGTTGGCGGAGGAGGGCTCTCTGCAAGAACAGTTAAGGAGTGGAGGTCGGTCTGACTGACAATGCTGCCATCCGAGCCCCACGCAGCCGCCGCACCCGAGGCCAATCATACCAAGTACGTTATCGTGGCTTGCGCAACTCGGCATTGGACTTATGGATCTGCACATGTCATCATCTCGTCTAAATGAAGTGGTTCCTGCGAACAAGGAGAACAAACATGAGAGATCACGAACACGGGAAGCTACATCGACAGTCCAAGTTGATCAAGGGCGTGTTCAAGTCCTACCGCACCTATGCCCTGCTGTTGGCAATCCTCCTAGGCTTCGTGGACATCCTCATCATTTCTGGTCTACGGCCCACCGATCATATAGGAGAGTTAGTCCTTCCCATGCGCATGGCCGTACTGTTGACCATCGGGACCATTGTGTTGACGGTCGGCACCGTGGCTTCCTTCCTGAGCGCCTTGCGGGATAGGATGACCCAGGTTGGGGGACAGCACGAGCAGCAGCGAATCCGTGCTGAGGAGACGGACATCTCCAACGCCCGGTCCAGGGCTGCTTAGCTGACGATGCCTTGAGGGAGAGGGGACGGATGATCGTCCCCTCTTCGAGCTCCTGATTGTTCAGCTCATGTTCGGTTGCGGCGCGGCCATCTGTCACTGACCTTCTTATGCCCAGGAGGCCATGCCGCATGGCCAAGCTGGACAGCGCATTCGGGTGTGGACTCTGCCCCTACCGAGGCCGCGAAAGCTGCTACAATGCCTGGTGGCCGCTGTTGGCCACACCTCAAGCAAGGAATCCTCAGCCCGGCACAAGAGTGCAGTAATCTGATGGGGAGAGGACAAACATGATCCAAGGCCTTCACCACGTTGCGTTTGTGGTGGAGTCGGTAGACTCCGGGATGGACTTCGCCGATAGGGCTTTCGGGATCAAACCAGTGTCCAGAAGGAAGTTCGAGGATCAAGGAATCGACTTGGCCATCTACCAGTTGGGCGACACCTACTTTGAGTTGACCGCGCCCATCGGAGATGATTCAGCGCTGGCCAAGTTCCTCCGTGAAAAGGGGCCAGGGATACACCACGTAGCCTTCGGCGTTCCGGACATATCAGAGGCTGTGGCCACCTTGGTTGAACGAGAGGTCAGAATCCTTGGGCTGGGACCAACCGTTGGAAAGAGTGGTTGGACAGTGGTGAACCTGGACTCCCAGCCACACCTTGGGATAGCAATCCAACTCGTTCAGAAGGTGCAAGGAATTGGGTAGGGCTAGACGATTGCAGCTGCGCCGGTCTGAATTATCGTGGTGGTAGGGCGACACGTACCCCTCCCTCTGTCGGAGCACGTCGTGGAAGCAGACATCTCCTTGCTCGAACCGCATGCTCCAACAATCACACACTAGCTAGGCGGGGCTTGATGCTGTAGCCACCATCGGGCGATATCAACGCGACGAGCGAACCATACATCTTCAAATTGTCGGGCGTATTGCAGGAAACTCGTGAGAGCCTGGGAGCGAGCCGGTGTGCCACCGATGCGACAGTGAAGCCCTATCGACATCATCTTCGGAGTGATCTTGCTCTCAGCATAGAGGCAGTCGAATGCGTACCGCATATACTCCTCAAAATCACTCACACTCACCAGTCCACCGCGCCAGAAACGAGCGTCATTGACCTCAAACGTGTAGGGAACGACCAGCCAGGGCTTGCCCTTGACGGGAACGTAGTATGGCAAGTCATCGTTGAGACCGAGGCTGTCGTACAGGAAGCCCCCCTCCTCGGCCAGCAACTCACGAGTGGAAGGACTGCAGGCATACCGAGTAAACCAGCCTAGAGGGCGCTGTCCGGTCAGACGCACGATCGAGTCCACGGTACGCCTGATGTTATCCATCTCCTCCTCTCGGGAGGTCGCGTGGAATTCCTCCCAGCGGTATCCATGGCCGCCAATCTCGTGGCCGCTATCAACCAACACTTGTGCCAATCTTGGATTCCGTTCCAGGGCTTGGGCACAAATCCACCAGGTAGCTGGTACGTGGTGCTCTTTGAGGATCCTCAAGATACGCCAGACGCCTGCCCTGCTCCCGTATTCGAAGAAAGACTCGTTGAAGACATCACGAAGGTTGGGGGGAACTGGCGATGGCACTTCGCCCATGGTCTCCCGGCGCGCACCGTCGAGGAGGGAGTACTCAGCTCCCTCCTCGTAGTTCACACAGATCTGCACGGCCAGTCGAGCCCCATTTGGCCACTCTACTCGCGGCGGGGTGTCGGCATAGCCCACGAAATCGCGTTCCATAGACTTCTCCTCAAGAACGTATGAATGCCCACATCTTGGACCGTCCCCGCGGGCACGTTTGCAGCTTTTTCGTCAGCGACAATTGCCAAAGCAGGGATCTCGCGGAGACTTGGCCCCCAACCTCCCATCAGACTTCGAGTCTGGACTTCCACAGGACCTGTACCGTGCGGTTCAGGGAAGCAGTTCCCCGACACGGCGCGAAAAGACAGGAACTGCTTTACAGTTAGACCGATCCGATCAAGTGGTAGCGGCCTTCGGAGAAAAGAAGGGCCTACTTGTGCTCTTCTAGCAACTTGGCCGCTCGGACCTGGTTGAAGATACCGCAGGGGCAGTAGAGGGCGAGCTCCTTCGCCGCCTCCTCCGGGCTCTTCCGGCCCTTCCGAACCAACTCCACCTGCCTCTGCACGAACTGGGGGGAGACTTGATGGTGGCCGCACATGGTGGTCACCGCCAGCACCTCCTCCGAGGGCAGCAGCTCCTTCTTC
>JAJZQR010000197.1 GCA_021806765.1 Chloroflexota bacterium
GTCTCGGAACCGCTGCATCCTCAGCGGTTCGCCCCCGGAACTCAACTCAACGGCCACCAGGTCCACCCGCCAGGGCCTGTCCTCCTGGCCCGTGGAGGCCAGGTACCATTGGGCCGCTCTCACCAGATGCATCGCCTTCGACCGGGTGATGGTCTCCTCGGGACGAACCAGGCATGGCAGCTGCCTCGTCCTCACTTCCACGATGACCAGGCCCTCTGGCCCATCCACCACCAGGTCCAACTCCCCAACGGGGCACCGGTAGTTCCGTGCCACGACCCGGCAGCCCTCTCTCTCCAGGAATCGGGCGGCCAGGTCCTCGCCTGTTCGGCCCGTCTGCTGCCTCCGGGTGGTCACAGGAGTAACCCCCATTCGCTCTTAATGGGATGGAAGGACCGGCGGTGGTAGTCACAAGGGCCTTTCTCATCCAGGGCCCTTCGGTGCAGTTCGGTGCCATAGCCCTTGTTCAGGTGAAAGCCGTAGCCCGGGAACAGGCCATCGGCCGCCCGCATCATCTGGTCTCTGGTCACCTTCGCTATGATAGACGCGGCGGCAATCGAAAGGGAGATCACGTCCCCGCGGATGATGGCCCGCTGAGGCAACCGGCAATCCCGAAGGGTGAAGGCGTCAATCAGGAGGCAGTCGGGCCCGCAGACCAGATCCTCGACGGCCCAGAGCATCGCCAACGCTCCCGAGCCCGCCAGGCCGATACGGTCGATGGTCGCAGGGGAAACTACTCCCACGCCCACATCTACGGCGTGCTCGAGGATCCGCCCGTACAACTCCGCTCTCCTGCCCGGCGTCAACTGCTTGGAGTCGCGCACACCCTCCAGCAATTGCAGAAGGTCCTCTTCAGGGTCGGGAAGGCACACGGCAGCGGCGACAAGAGGTCCCGCCCAGGACCCTCGGCCCGCCTCATCTATGCCCGCTATCCTGCGGAATCCCCGGGCCACAAGGGAATTCTCTTCTGTCAGATTGGGGAATTCGGGAGGAGTGCGACGGGGAGTTGTGCGGGGACGCACCTGCACCCCCGCACCTTAAGCCTGTCTGCCCTCGGCAGATGAGCGGCGACTCGTAGCCATGGGACGCTTCTCCTTGATCCGCGCCGCCCTGCCGACCAGAGCCCTGAGGTAGTAGAGGCGGGCTCGGCGCACTGCACCCCGCCGCATAACGTCCACCTTGTCGACTCGAGGCGATGCAAAGGAGAAGGTTCGCTCCACACCCACGCCGTGGCTGACCCGGCGCACCGTGAAGCTACCGTCGGCTTGACGTGGCTTCACCAGGCGAATGACTACGCCCTCGAAATTCTGGAGCCTCTCGCGGCCCCCCTCGATCACTTTGACGCCAACCCGAACCGTGTCCCCGGGTCCGAAATCCGGGATACTCGGGTTGCGCTCAATGCCCAAAGCTTGATTGGGACTGATCACTGCCTACCCCCTGGCCAGCACAACTTACTTACTGAAAGAACCGAGATATTATAGCACGGCCCCCATTAGCCGAACAACTGCACAACATCATTGTCGCTGCAACCGCCGTAGAGCAGCCTCCACACGTCGCGAGATCTCCGTTGTTTCCTCCGGACCGAGGAGGGCCTCCAGACGCGGCACCATGCGGGCGACGCTCCCCGCCTCGAGATCCGGCTCCAGAGAGTGCAGCAGCTTGAGAGCGAAGAGGCTCTCCCGCAGCAACTCAACGTCACCAGCCGCCCGCCGAGCCCTCTGCAGCCTGACCCCCGGCTCCACTTTGGGCGAATAGCCGGATTTCCTCAGCCTCTCGACCAACTCCCAGGCTCTCTCAGGTATTATCTTGAAGCTCCGCGTACCCAACCTGGAACCCAGACAGGCGGCTACCCCCGGCAGCCCCACCAGCAACTCGGCGTCCTCAACTGTGCCGGCCGTCACTATCGTAGCGTCCTCCAAGAGGAACCTCCCATACCGAGAAGCCCACTCTCCCACACGGTCAAGTACCTCAGTCGAAGCTGCATTCGGGGTCAACCTCCGCAGCATCTCGCGTAACTCCTGCCAGGAGCCACCCTTCTCCAGTCCAACCAACACGGAGGATAGGGTGAAACGATAGCGGCTCACCCTCTGCCGCTGCACCAATTCCAGGTAGGGCTCCACCCGGTAGAGGAAAGCGAGGTCGCCGTCGGCTGTCGCCACTAGCTCCAACCCGTCCTCCAGGGCTATGCCCGTTTCGCCTTCCGAGCCGGTATTGTCGCGCTCGCCTCCAGGCTCTCGCAGGAACTGAAAGCCTACCGCCCCTCCGGCACGGGTCATTCCCCAACGGATCAGACCAAGCCAGTGCAGAGGACCTCTGAGGACGTATCGCACCCATTCCCCCTCCACGGTGTCCCAACTGCCGGCACCGTACAACTCACCGTCGGTGGCGGTGTCCAGCACGGCCCAGGACGGGGAGGAGTAGTCCTCCCTCAGAAAGTCGGGGTTCTGCCGCCGAAGGGCCTCGCAGAAGCGATCCTCGTCTATCCATCCCCTCTCGGAGGACTCCTCCAGAAGGTTAACCAGAAGCCGCCGCGCCGCCCCCTCATTGATCTGCCTGGTGCCCAGGCTCTGCCGGACTCTTCCGGCGGCTGCCAGATCGCTCCACCCGCGGTCTCTCAGGTATCGTTCCAGCAGCCTGGCGCGAAGCTCCCCGGGGCCGCCTTCGAGCAGACGCTCCGCCCCCCTTGCGGGAACGAGGGATAGCCCCTCGCGCTTGACCCAACCGCCGGCCAGGCAGAGGTGCAGCAGGAAGCGCCACCGCTCTTCCCACCGGCTCACCACCAGGTCCGAGGAGACTGCCGCAACCTCCTGCTCCAGCTTCGCCAGGTCCGACCGCGAGAGACTGCCCCGAGCCAACCGTCGGTTCTCTCGCCGGAGGAAAGAAAGCAGACAGAAGAGGTCGAAGGCGACGTTCCGCTCGGCGACGGTCTCCGGGGAGCGTGGCGAACTCAGATCGGGCCGCTCCTGGGGAGCTGATGGGGGCAGCGCGGCCGCCAGCAACGGCTGCAACTCGTCAGGGACGTAGTAGACCTCGCCGCGCCAGGACCCCATGGTCGCGAAGCCACGAAAGAGAATCCCTCTGTGGAGAAGGGCAAGGGTAGGCCCGGGTGCTCCCCGTCCAGAGGCTCCTCCTGGGAGATCGCGTCGTGGAGACTGCCGTTCCAGGACAAAGGCTTTGGCCTGCCAGCCCTGGTCCCTGACGGTCTGGAGAAGCCGCAACTCCTCCTCGGACAGAAGGGCCAGAGATCCGGCCAGGTATCCCGGTTCCAGCAACCGCCGGTGGAGGAGTTCAGCCAGTTCGGACCGAAGTGCGTCCTCTCCCGCGACTGCCCCCTGGCTAGCCGCGATCTTCCGGAGGAGCGCCAGGGTGCACTCGCGCAAGGCGTCTTGGAGCTTCATCTACCCTTGACTTCTCGGCCGCACCCAGTGGAGAATGGCTCCACCATCATCCACATGAACCGGACGGCAGCAATCGATGTCCAAGATTCATCCCGAAGTGGCCCGGTTGGCCCTGGGCCCTCTGCAAACCAACTGCTACCTGGTGATCTGTCCCGAGACCCGGGCCGCGCTGGTCATCGACCCGGCAGACGAGGCAAACCGAATCCTGAAGGCGGCAGAGAAACGGGGCGCTCGCATAGAGCAGCTACTCGTGACCCACGCCCACTCGGACCATCTGGCGGCGCTGCCCGATCTGAGGCAAGCCACCGGGGCTCGAGTCCTCCTCCACCGGCTGGATGCGGAAATGATCAGGCAGCACGCCCGCTTCTACGGGCTCAGCGGCGCGCCGCTGTCCCAGCTTCTACCCGACGTAGAGTTGGAGGGCGGAGAGACACTATCCATTGGACGGCTGGCCGGTACCATCCTTCACACCCCGGGGCACACGCCGGGCGGCATCACCCTGCAGGTAGCCGATCTTCTTTTCACCGGGGACACCCTCTTTTCCCAGGGGGTCGGTCGGGTCGATCTGCCCGGGGGCAACCTGGACAAGCTGCTGGAGAGCATACAGATGCTCTTCACCCTGCCCGAGGAGTGCACAGTCTACCCGGGCCACGGTCCGTCCTCGACCATCGGCACCGAGAAGCAGGACAACCCGTACGTGTAGGAGAAGGGCATCACGGCGAGCGGCCGGCTATGGCATTCCGAATGGCAGGCAACAGCGGGACGACCTGCTTCTTCCTGGAGAGTATGCCGGGGAACTCGATGCTGTGACCATCCTCCTCCAGAGGCCGTCCGATCGCTTCGGACACCTCTCTCTCGTGACCCTCAATCAGCATCTCTGTCTGCTCGTGGGCGATGTCCATCACCATCAGGATAACGCTAACGTACCGCCGCTCCTCCCGTAGAGCCCGCATCTCCTCGAGTAGCTGAGACCTCATTGCCGCTACCGCAGCGGCGTTGACCGTCTCCACGCTGGAGACACCGAACCGCAGGTCGCCCAGGGCAAACTCCTTGAAATCGGCCAGCAACAACTCCCGAGGACGCTTCCCCGCCACGTCCGATGCCGCTGAAAGCACCGCCCTCCCCAGTTCGTTCATATCCACCCCAGCCCGCTCGGCCAGCATCTCCGCCGCCCGCCGGTCTTCCTGAGTGGATGTGGGAGACTTGAACAGGATGGTATCGGTGAGGATGGCACCCAGCATGATCCCGGCGATAGGTTTAGGGATCTGAACCATGTTCTCGCGGAACAGCTTGTAGATGATGGTGTTACTGGAGCCCAGGGGCTCGAACCTCACGTAGATGGGAGAGTCGGTGCGTATGTCGTAGATCCGGTGGTGGTCGATGATGCCGGTGATTTCGGCCTCCTCCAACCCCTCCACCGACTGACTGCGCTCGTTATGGTCCACCAGCACAACCCGCTGCCGAGGTGGACGCAGGATGCTGCTGCGGGAGACCAGACCCAACACTTTGGCCTCGGGATCGACCACCGGGAGCACCGGCTGTCGCGCCAAGAGCGGACGCGCGTCGTCCAGCAGTTCGTCCTCCTCGGCGGTTAGCACATCGGCCGTCATCAGGTGCCGGACCGGGATACTCAGGTTCAACAGCTGCACTGTTTTGAAGGTGTGGTGCCGAGAGCTGATGATGGTGACCTGCTTCTGCCGGGCCAACTCCAGCACCTCCTCCTCCACAGGAAAGCCACCGGTCACCACTATCGCGCTGATGCCCTCCTCGATGGCCAGCTTCTGGGCGTCGGCTCGGTCACCGATCACCATCAGTGACTCGGGCTCGATCCTGTGAACCATCGACTCCAGACTCATGGCCCCCACGAAGACTGTCTCCCAGAGGCGCCGCCCGTTGCCCTCCACCAACACCTGGCCACCGAGGGCCCGTACCACGTTCTCCAGGTTAAGAGGGATCTCCTCGGTCCCCGAGAGCCCCACTCCCCCCATGAAGAGGTTCGCGAAGCTCTCCACCTGGATCAGCCCGCACAGCCGGCCGTCGTTGTCGACCACGGGCAGGGCAGGCAATTCCCTCTCCTGCAGGGCCCAACCAACGTCGTAGAGCGAATCCTCTTTGTTTACAGTGATGGCCGGCGAGATCATGACGTCGTCGACCCGGGCCTTCACATCGTGGATGTATTCAGGGGGTGGAACGGAGAAGCGGTTCAGCAGATACTCGGTTTCTTTGCGCAACTCACCCTGGCGCGCAGCCACCGCGTCCTCGTTACCCATGGCTCGCAGGAGATAGGCATAGGCTATGGCAGCACAGATAGCATCGCTATCGGGTAGCTTGTGCCCGACGACGTAGGTCCGTCTGGACATCAGGTCCCCTTTCCTTCTGCCTTTGCCTCACGGGCAACATCCAGCAGATCCTGGGTGGCCCTGCCGACGTTAGGTTGGGCGAAGACCGCTCGCACCACCGCGATGGAATCAGCCCCCGCTCTAAACACGCCGCGACAATTCCCGGCATCTATCCCGCCGATGGCAACCAGCGGCTTGGTCACGGCGCTGCGTACGCTCTGAAGCAACTCCAACCCGCCCATCTCCGCGTCGACCTTGGTAGGCGTTGCGTAGATCGCTCCCACGCCGATGTAGTCGGCGCCCACGCGCACAGCCTCCAGAGCCTCTGCAAGAGCAGATATGGACAGGCCGATCAGTTTTCCGGAACCGAGGAACCTCCTCGCCTCCACCACAGGAAGGTCGCTCTGGCCCAGATGGACTCCGTCGGCGTCGGCACACCAGGCCAGGGCGGGATCGTCGTTCACCAGGAAGACGGCGCCCCAGTCCGCGCACAGGGCCTTCATGGCTCGCGCCTCCTCCAGGAGCGGCCCCCTGGGGGTGCTCTTGTCCCGAAGCTGGACGACTCGAGCGCCAGCAGACAGCGCCTCAGCAACAGCCTTCAGCCGCTGCTCCGAGGGCACAGCATCCTCCGTGACCAGGTAGACGCCAGTGTCCACCAACAACCGCAACATTGTGTCTTTATCGTGAGCCATGGCTGCTCTTGAAAACTCCTTCAAAACGCGCGTTTCGCCCCTAACCGGTATGACAAGGCGATTATATGCCCTGGCCGGAAACCGTTTCAACGACATGGGACAGTGTCGAGAATCGAGAAGTCGAGGCTTCAGCCGACGGTCACTCCTGGCACCGGCTAGAGCCTCGACTCCTGGCCAAAGACCGGCAGGGCGCTCCACCCCGCCGCATACCCGGCACCCTGGGCAAAAGGTCTATCCGCCTGTCGAGAGACACTACATGTCGCGCCTCTACAGGCGGACCCTCCCCTAGGCCGCCTCGTGGCCGGCCTTGTGGCCGGCCGCTGCCGCCATCCCCGCCTTGCGGGCCCGCCGCAAGGACTTGGCGGCCAGCCTCTCCACAATCTCTCCGTACTGAGGCGAGAAACTCAGGCGGCAAAGCCTGTCGACCAAGTCTCTCTTAGCTGGATTACTTGTTAGACAGTACTGGACCTCATCGCCCGAGGACGGAACTCTCACCAGAAGGTCAGCACCGACGAGCGCCTCCAGCGCCTCCGCCGTTCTCTCGAGAGAGCGCAACCCCAGTTCCTCGGAAAAGTAATGAACCCCGCCCCGCACCGACGGGCTGTCGTGAAGGTACCGAAGAATGTTGTGTCTGGCCAAATCGTCGACATCCTGCTCCAACAACTGTTCCAGATCTGGATCCAGCTTGACGCTGAGCATGAAGCCGAGCACCTCCTAGCTCGTTCCTTGTTGGTGGCAGGGCCGAGTACTCCAGGACGGTAACCAGCCGAAGGTAGTCGCCAGGGGAGGTGACGGAGGGGAGCGCAATCCAACGGGCACCATACTCGCGTCTGCCCATCGGAAGACAACTCACTTCACTCGTCCTCTTTCCCATGCCTACGGGGTTAGCTGACGGGCTCGGGCTGAAAGAGTAGCCCTACGTGCGGGTTTCCGCACGATTCGCCCCAAACCTTGGTTCCCCCGCTCCCTGGATAGGAACTCGGCCCGCGACGTGTGCTTTTCATTCGATATAGGGGCACTATACCACTCGCAATGTGGTTGTCAAGCGCCTCTGGCTCGATAGCAGCATCGACTCCCCGGGCCGCTTCCTGGGCCCCAACCCGCGGGTCCTCCGATGCCACCACCGGGCCCGCAGGGTCCCTCTGACGCAATCTCCGTGCCCCTTCTACAGGAATCAGGTTGGAACGAAATGGCTGCGCTTCTGGACTCATCCGAGAGGTTCAGGTTTGACGTGGGGCAGCATCAGTAGGGACAATACACTGGCCTCAGCCGATCTCGGCAGAGGGATGACGCACTACCGTCGTGAGATGGGAAGGGGTCCTGCATGCCGGCTATTGAACGTTCGATCCTGGTGAATGCCCCCGTCCAAGAGGTCTTCGACTTCGTTGCCGACTACCGAAATACCACCAGGTACCAGCGACAGTTCTCGAGATTCGAGCCCGTGGGGGAACCTGCCTACGGGTTGGGATCGATCGTGGAAGCCCGGGGACGCTTCAAGGGTATTCCCATGCATGCCCGGTTGCAGGTGACAGAGTTCGAGAAGAACCAGCGAATCGCATCCAAATCGGTGGAGGGGCTGAAGAGCACCGCAGTATGGAGCTTCGCGCCCGAAGGGGACCAGACCCGAGTGACCTTTACCGCCAGTTACACATGGCCGATCCCCATACTCAGCGGGGCCGTGCGCAGAATGCTGCAGGCGGAACTTGCCTCTATGGCCGAGTCCTCCCTACGGGAGCTGAAGCGGCTGGTGGAGGCCAAAGGCCGGGAAGCCTCTCTAGAGTCGCCTGCTGAGTAGCTCCCGCCCGGCCGACTCGAAGCCGTGAGAGCTATAGAACTCCAGCGCTGGGGCAGTGCGCGGCGTTACCACCTCGACCGCCTGGATCCCTTCCGCCTCGCGCCCCACCACAACGCACCGCTCCAACAGAGTAGTGCCAATACCATGGCGCTGCAAGCGGAAGTCTACTCCCAACTCCTCGATCCGCATCACCTTCCCGAACCACCAGGTGTGGTATGAACAGAAGGCGAAGCCGACTACCAGTCCTCGCTGTTCGGCCACGAAGCAGCTCCGGCTGCAAGTCGACCAGAACTCTCTGAGACGGGCCAGGGCCTTCTCGTAGGTCCAGTCCTCGTGGTAGGGTGGGGAACTGAAGATCTCAGCGTAGAGTTGGGCGCAGCGGGAAAGGTCTTCCTCTTGAACCGGCCTGATCTCCATGCTGCTGCTCCTTCCGATGCCGATCCCACTTCCTGGGTCGCAGGGGTACCAACAGCCCATGCCACGGAAAACCGAGGGGAAGAGCCTATTAGAGACCGGGTGGTGCCGTTTGTCAAGGCCTGAACGGCTATGCTATACTTTTGCTCGACTCGAGAAACGTTGTAATGATGGATACCCAGATTCCCCGGGAGGTTTGTCAAGGTGCCGCTAACGAAGGAAGACAAGCAAGCCACACTAGAGAAGTTCAGGGCCCACGAGACCGACACCGGTTCCTCCGAGGTCCAGGTCGCGCTCCTCAGCCGCCGCATCGATCAGTTGGTGGAGCATCTGAAGACCCACAAGCACGACCATCACTCGCGTCGTGGCCTGCTGATGCTGATCGGCCAGCGACGACGTCATCTGGCCTACCTCAGCCGCAAAGACAATCGCAAGTACCAGGCACTCATCGCCCAACTTGGTCTGCGTAAGTAGTAAGCTGGCACCTTGGCTTTCTGATCCCAGGGGATTGGTGTGGGCATTTCCAGAGGAGAGGTAATGACGGAGATCTTTGAAACCGTCCTAGGTGAGAGGCGGTTGTCCATCGAGACAGGCAAGGTAGCTCAGCTTGCCGATGGGGCCGCCATGGTTCGTTACGGCGACACTATTGTCCTTGGTACAGCCGTTAGTTCCCATCAACCCCGCGAGGGCGTCGACTTCTTTCCCCTCACGGTAGATTACGAAGAGAAAATGTATGCCGCCGGGAAGATCCCCGGCGGTTTTATCAAGAGGGAGAGCCGGCCCAGTGAGCAGGCCATCCTGTCGGCCAGACTCACCGATCGGCCTATTCGCCCCCTCTTCCCCAAAGCCTACCGCAACGACGTCCAGGTCATTCTCACCGTCCTCTCAGCGGACCAGGAGAATGATCCTGCCATCATCGGCACCATCGCAGCCTCCTCGGCCCTGTCCATTTCGGACATTCCGTTCTTCGGCCCCGTGGCCGCGGTGAAGGTCGGCTACATCAACGACGAGTTCGTGTTGAACCCCACTCTGCCCCAGTTGGCCTACAGCCGGCTGGATCTGACGGTGTCGGGCACCTCGGATGCGGTCATGATGGTGGAGGCCGGGGCTCAGGAACTCCCAGAGGACGTGGTC
>JAJZQR010000198.1 GCA_021806765.1 Chloroflexota bacterium
AGCGGGTCCCCTGCCCGCGTATGGCCTTCTCTCCCGACCGCTTCGATGCGTTGGCGAGCCTCTGCCGGCAGAGGGAGGCCCGAGGGGTCATCTACGTCAGCCAGAAGTTCTGCGACGGCTCCCTGTACGACTTCGCACCCCTGCGGGAGCGACTTCAGCGGGAGGGGATCGCCACTCTGCTGTTGGAGTTGGACGCCTCCGCCGTGACCGTGGGACAGACCAGAACCCGCATCGAAGCCTTCCTGGAGGCCCTGTAGTGGGTTTCTTCGACGTGCTGCAGGGGACCCTGACCCGAACCCCGTGGCGAGGGATGGTAGTCCCCGCCCTCCAACTGGCCATCTTGAGCCTCCGCTTCGACAGATCCCACCGCTGGAACTCCCAGCGGATGCTGATCGCCTTCGGCCTGCGACTCTCCCTCCGGGCCTTCGAAGGGCGCGATCCGGTGGTGTTCACCAGCCTGCTGACCCCACCGGAGCTGTTGCACAGCCTGGATGCGGTGCCCTTCGGCCTGGAGCCCGCCGGGGCCGGGGCGGCCCTGCTGCAGGTGGCGGCTCTCACGGCCGCTGAGCGGGCCTGGGCGCCGCCCGACGGCTGCACCGTCCTCCGTTCTGCCCTGGGGGTGGCCCACCTGGGACTCCTCCCGAAGCCGTCGGCGGTGGTCTGCACCTCCTGCCTGTGCGATTCCACCCCCAAGGTGTCGGCGGCCGTGGCCAGGATGGAGGGAGTCCCGTTTCACCTCCTGGACGTCCCCTACGAGGACTCACCCGAGGCGGTGGCCTACCTGGCGGACCAGATGAAGCGGGTGGCCGGGGAGTTGGCGGAGGTGTTCGGGCGCCCGTTCCGGCCGGAGAGGATGGCCGAAGCCATCGAGACGTCCAACCGGACTCGCAGCCACCTGCTGGCCATCAACGACCTGCGAAGAAGCCACCCCGGGCTGCTGGATTCCACCTTCGCTCAGGACTTCGTCTACGCCCTCAGCCTGCTCCTGGGCAGTCCCGAGGGGGCGGTCCTCTTCCAGTCCTACCACCGGGAGTTGGAGGAGGCGGCACGATCGCACCCAAGGGCGGCCGGCGGACCTCGGCTGTTGTGGCTGCATCTGCTGCCATACTACCGGCACGGCTTCCTGGAGGTGGCGGAGAGGGCGGGCGCGACGATCGTCTTCGAGGAGTTGAACCGGCTTTTCTGGGACGAGATGGACCCCCAGCGTCCCTGGGAGAGTCTGGCACGCCGCTGCCTTGGACACCCCTGGAACGGGCCCCTGGAGAGGCGGCTGGCGGGGATCCGGGACCTGGCGCGCCGGTTTCGGGTGGGTGGCGCCGTTCACTTCTCTCATCACGGTTGCCGGCACAGCTGGGGAGCTGGCAGGGCTCTGCGAGACGCCCTGGCCGAGGTGGGAATCCCTTTCCTGGAGTTGGAGGGCGATCTGGTCGACCCGCGGGAACGGGCGGGCGGGCAGCACGCCACGCGGCTGGAGGCTTTCATCGAGACGCTCGATCCAGGACGCAGGGCTGACCGCTGAGATGCGCCTTACTCAGTCCTCAGTCCTCAGTCCTCAGTCCTGACTGCGGAGGAGGTTCGTATGGCGGTCGGGGACGGACGTCTGGCGGCCGGAATCGACGTGGGATCGGTCTCATCGGAGGCGGTGCTGCTGGCAGGGGACCAGATCCTGGCTGCGGTTGCGCTGCCGACCGGGGCTAACGGGCGCGTTGCCGGGGAGAGGGTGCTGGAGTCGGCCCTGCGTCGGGTCGGGGCCGCGAGACAGGAGCTAGCCTTCGTCGTGGCCACCGGGTATGGCCGGAAGGGGGTGGGGCTGGCCCACCGGGCTGTCACCGAGATCACCTGCCACGCCCGTGGTGCCCGCTACCTGATGCCCGACGCGCAGACCGTCATCGACATCGGTGGCCAGGACAGCAAGGTGATCCGAGTGGACGGCGGGGGGACGGTCGTGGACTTCGTCATGAACGATCGTTGTGCCGCCGGCACCGGGCGCTTCCTGGAGGTGATGGCTCGGGCCCTGGAAGTCCAGTTGGAGCAGCTGGCCGAGTTGTCGCGCCGAGCCTCTCGCACTGCCTCCATCAGCAGCACCTGCACAGTCTTCGCCGAATCGGAGGTGGTGTCGCTGGTGGCGGAGGGGGTGCCTCGGGAGGAGATCGTCTCGGGGTTGCACGCGTCGGTGGCCGAGCGGATCTACGGCATGGTGCAGCGTTTGACCCTCGTTCCCCCGGTAGTGATGACCGGTGGGGTGGCCCACAACGCCGGAGTGGTGCTGGCCATCGAGGAGCGGCTGGGTTGCCGGGTGGAGGTGGTCCCCGAGCCTCACTTGGTGGGGGCCCTGGGAGCGGCCCTGATCGCCGCGGAGATGATGGCCAGGCCGGCCTCGTAGCAGCCAGCCGACTTGAAAACGTCGCAGGGCACCTGGCGCGAGCGCAGCGCCACGCCGGTGCCCCGCCACCCGGTCCGCGATGGACGGGACGCGGGGCGCCCCGCCCTGCGCAAGCTCAGTACCGGTACAGAGTGGTCACCCCTCCCGCTCGCTCGAACATCAAGAAGGCCACCGGAATCCCGATAATGGTGATCATGAAGACGTAGGCCAGTTGCAGCCAGAAGAACGAGAACCACCAGCCGATGAAGATGAAATAGAGCGCTCGCACCCAGAAGGGGTATTGCGCCGGTCCCAGTTCTGTTCCCGCTGCCGTCCTGTACTGCTCCATTGGTCGAAGTGTGATGATAGTGGGCAACCGGTCGATCAGCCAGATGCCGATGGGAATCCCGATGATGGTGACGAGGAAGAACCAGGCGATGGCGATAACGATCTCCCCCAGCCACCAGCCGATCAGCAGGAAGTAGATGATGCGCACGATCAGGCTGGTCTCTTCGCGCTCGACCATCGCTATCCGCCCCCTTTTCCCTTATTCCTGGCCCTGCCATACGGAGGCAGGCACCAGGGGGCGAGGGAATAGCACTGTCCATGCCGTCGAGGAAACTAGCAACCCATGATCTGAACAGCTACCTCCCTGGTCCTCGCCCGGTCCAGTTCCACCAGGAAGAGCCGCTGCCAGCGGCCGACCTGCAGGTAGCCGTTGATCACCGGTATGGTCTCGCTGGTGGAGAGGAGGAGATGCTGGCAGTGGGAATGGGCGTTAGGGGACTCATCCTCTTCCATGTTGACGTAACGCACGATGAAGTTGTTGTGATAGTAATCCCGATCCTCCGGACAGATTTCCCGGAGGAACCTCTCCATGTCTTTGATCAGTTCGGGCTCATGCTCGTTGATCTTGATGGCCGCGGTAGTGTGGCGCGAGTATGCGGTGACGAGGCCGTTGGTAATGCCGGCAACGGTCACCACGTGGGCGACGTCGTCGGTGATGTCTATGAACTGCGGCCCCCGCTCCGTCTGGTAGCGCAGGACCGTTGTGGAAACCCGCAGCAATCCCTCGGCCAGATACGACTTGACCACCGGCGGCCGATGGCCTTCCGGAGGCTCGGCCAAGGCTACCTTCGCTGTCGGCGCCTCTTGCCGGTGAGCGTTGCCGTTGCGTTGGGGGTCCGGGGGCACACCCATCTCGGTCACCTCCATCTGAACTCCAGTCCCCGTTGCGTCCCGCTCCTGGTGCTTGCCAGCACCCTCGGTTCTTGTAGCCTGCGGTAGGCCGTGCGAGCCGCTTGGATTGCCGCCCGCACCACCAGGACTGGAGTGTAGAGACACTTATCGATCCACATGGGTGGGAAGAGGGACGCGGGGGCAGACTGGTCCGTCGGGACAGCGTTGCGCAGGTAACGGAGGCCTGCCGCGCACCGTTGGCGGTCGCGCTCAGGCACCCTGTCGGGAGTATCCGCCGCGAGGGCCAGGACGGCGTAGGCCGTCTCTTCCGCCGTCGGCACACCGTAGAAGCCCCAGGATCCGTCAGGATTCTGCGTTTGGCGGAGCCAATCCCGTGATTGCTGCACCAGGGGCTCCATGCGCTTGAGTTGATCGGGCGGCAGGAGGCTAAGGATGGGCAGGGCGTGGGCGGTCGCGTAGTAGGGCGAGATGTGCCACTTGTCGTACCAGAAGAGGCCGCCTACCCGCTGGTCTATCAGGTAGTCCAGAAGACGGTCTACGGTGCCGTGGAGCTGTCGGTATCCCGGGACCCTCAGCAGCGCGTGCAGCACGTGGAGGTTGACTCCCACGGAGGAGTGGCGTTCGTGGGGGAAGCTGGCGAAGTAACCATCCTTCGTCGCGAAGCCCTGCAGCACGTTCGGGTCTACCGGTTCCCCCAGGTCGTGCAGCAGCAGGAGCGCCACGGCGGTGTCGTCGGCATCGGGAATAGGGAAAGTCGGGGACAGGCTGACGCCGCCGGCCTGCAGGGCTGAACGCAGAGCCGTCCGCTCGCCGGGGCTGAGCAGCAGGGCAGCAGGAACGCTGGCCAGGAACAGGTGATAGGCGGCCCACAGCAGTTCGAAGGTCTCGCATGGGTGCAACACCGGTGCCGTGGACCCGCCGGCGTGGGCCAGACTCGCCTCCAGATAGCTGAGAGCCCGAGGATCCCTGCTCTGAGCGAAGTAAAAGGCCGTAGCTGCGGGCGAGTTTCCTATGGCCCCGTTCCCTCCCTGAGCGGCTCGGAGGCCTGCGGGGTCCGCCTGGTCCCCCAGGAACTCCAGGGAGTGGACCACCGTGGTCCGCGGAGAGTAGAGGGCGCTCGAAGGGATGAGCCGCAGCTTCTCCGCCCGCTGCTGTGCATAGATGTCCAAGTGGGGGGGCACAGGCACCCTGGCCTTTTGGGCTCGCTGCACCAGGGTCGGCAGGAGAAGCTCGAAACCCACCAACTCGATCGGCTCGGTGGCCAGCAGATGTCCGCGCTGCCAGAGGTAGCGGGTGCCGGCGGCAATGCACTCCCGGTCGGTGGAGCGGTGCCCGAACCTGGCCAGCGGTGCCAGGGCGGCCAGAGTACACAGGAGTCGATCGTGCTCGTAGCGGATGGAGCCTCCCCAGCTTCCGTCCGGCCACTGGTTCTCCACCAGCCATTGCAGTGCCGTGGGGAAGCTGGAACTGTTCTCTTGGCCCTGCGCAGGCACCCCGGCCAGCCATGCCGTGTCGTAGGCTGTGCCGGCGATGCCCGGACGGGCGTCGGGCTCTGCGAGCAAATCGACTGCGAGTCGCCCGCGACCCTGTGCTTCAGTCACGGCTGTTTCCCGTTGCCCCGACATCTCAGCCCTAGCTCCCCTGCGCAGCGAAGGTGTGGTAGTCGTGATGGGTGTAAAAGTCGCAGACGAAGCGAGCGATATCCGCTGTGGCCGCTTCCGGCCGTCCCGTCTGGGTGGAAGCCCGGCTTTGCAGTTCCTCCAATCGGTTCAGCCCGCCGGCGATGTCTGCCCGCACGCGGCCCTCCGCCTGTCGATGAGCCTCCTCGGCGCTCAGCCCCGCCTTCTGGAGCCCCTGTTCCAGGATTACCAGGGCGTTGATCTTTCCCTCACCCACCTCCTTCCAATAGGTCTGCAGGTCGTTGGCGAGGCGAATGCAGGTAGAGGTGATCCGTTCCATGGTGCGGAGGTGATCCACATGCTCGGGGGTAGAGGGATCGTCGGAGGTGATGATGGCCGCCCACACGTAAGGAGGGCCCCCGACGCTGTAGAGTCCTGTCTCGACGTACTCCTCGTAGGAGGGGAGCGAGGCGGTGCGGTCCCGCCGGTAGCCCAGCCGCCAGTGGTCCTCCCTGATCATTCCATCGATAGTCCCGCCCAGGGCATCGGCCCAGCGGGCGCCCAGGGATTCGAAGAGGGGATAGCGGGCCAGAACATCGCGGACGTCGGCCAGGGCCGCTGCCAGACTGTCGCCAGGCGGTGGGGACTCCCGATAGTGGGCGATGGCTTTGTAGCGCTCGGCCCGAAGCGTCAAGTCGGCCCGAGACAGCTGTTCCTCATCGAAGACGTCGTCCAGGGCGAAGACCCAGAGGCTCAAACTTGCCGTCGCGACGAGGGCATCCGCGTCGCAGAAAGAGGCCGCAGCCGCAACCGACAGGGATAGGGGCTCTACTCGGATCCGCCTGATCGGAGGATAGCGGGCTGCCCATCGGTCCAGCTTCGGAGAGGTTTGGGTGCTCAAGTCGAAAATGCGTAGCTGTTCCGCGGTATCCAGAGACTCCAGGAAACGGCTACGCAATCCCGCCCACGGAGAGGCTTCTGCCTGCGTCTCCGGCGGACTGGACTGTTGTGCTGACGGAGTGTGCTTCCCCGGCGATGGCATCTAGTGCCCCTCCCGTAGCCTCTACATACCCTTCTCTCACTAATCGGCATCTCCCTCCGAGAACTTTAGGAGAAGGGAGGGTAGCTACATGGGAATCGGAAGGCAGGTCCAGGGCACGCGGCACTAGCGAGCGCAGCGCTGCGGCCCGGCGGCGGGCGTGAACATGCCAGAGGGCATGTTCACGGGGGTGTCCCCAGAACCATAAAAGACTCTGTGATAGCGATCTACCGGTTGGCCAGGGTGGCTCGTAGCCCTCGGGTGGGTTTCTCTACCCAGCTCTTGAACACCTGTCGCAGGTGCTCCTGCACGGTTACGGTTCCAGATTCACCAAACCGCGCCCTGGTTTGGCGGTGGGCGAGAGACCTCTCGAACTCGGTCGGGGTGCGCCCATGGAAGAAGGTGAAGGCCGACCCGATCTGGGCCAGGTGGTGGGCATCGCTACCCCCTAACTCGGCCAGGTGGAAATCCCGCCGGTTGAAGGTTCGGATCTTCTCCGTGTTGCCTCGGGCACCGATGGCCGCGTTGCACACCTCGATGCCGTCGATCTTCACCCCCTGCCCGAGCAGCCAGAGGATGTGCCGGTATCCCCCGCTGGGGGTCCACATCACGGTGGGGTGGGGGATGCCGACCATACCGCCCATTTCGTGGACCAGGGCGATGGTGTGGCGGTAGCTCCTACCACGGGGGAACGGCTCGGTGGGGTAGGGTGGACGGAAGAAGTAGGCCAGGAGGTGACGGCCCAGGGTCGCAGTGATCTCTGTGGCAACCACCACCCGAAATCGGTAGTCGGGGTGATCCTTGACCCACTCGACCGCTTCCAGGGCTCCGTCAACCTGGTCGTGGTCGGCAATGGCGATCAGGTCCAGGTCGGTATTCTCCTGCACGTGGGTCATTATCTCGGGGACAGAGGCCATGCCATCGCTGACGCTGCTATGGATGTGGAGATCTGCTTTACCCAAGAAACGACACCTGGTGCAGATTGGGTGGGAAGCGAGACACGAGGCGATCTGCCACCATCATACCAGGGATGGGGCAGCAAAGAAAGAGGTGGAACTACTGCTGGCTGGAGGATTGCTCGGCGACGGTCTTCACGTGGACCCTCAAGGCCTGATTGGCCCAATCCGGCCAAAGGGTGATCTGAGCGGGTTTGCTGAAGCCGGTCATGGCTGCCAGGGCCTTCTCGGCATCGGCCAGCCTCTTGCCGCGGACGGCGGCCGCGACCGCCCCACTGTCCACGTTACGCTTCAGAACGCCGTCGGCCTTCACCCGCAGGGTCATGTGCTGGCCCTCGGCGTTGACGACTGCCGGCGGGTCCATCTTCGGATCCCCCACCTCTTTGAAGTCCCGCGGGACATCCTGATTCCACAGGGACATGACCAACCGGTTGAAGTCGTCGTTGTTGTAAGCGAGACCGGTCAACTTGATCTCCATCGAGCCCCCGAGGGTATCCGCGGTGTCCCCAATGTTGTGATCGTAACGCTCGCTGATGATCTGCGTCTGGATGCTCTCCTCAGGCATCGACTCGTCGCTCTTCATCTGGCTCTTCAGTTGAGCCGTGGCCTGGGTGGTAGCATCCTTTATCATCTGCTGCCGCAGCGCATCCCGCAACTGAAGCGTGATCTGGGCACCTGGCTGGAACCCTGAAGAGCTGTCGCTGGGCTGGTTGGGCGGCGGTGCCACCTGCTTGACGTTGATGGAGTCGTTGACCTGGACCGTGGTCTCCACCACGTGTCCGGAGATGCGTTGTGCCGTGGTATCGACGCGGGGCCCTCCGATCTCCACCAGCACCTCTACGTTGCGGGCCATGGACTGGGTCTCCGGATAGACCGTGACCACGGACACCGGCACAGCCAGGTAGGCCATGGCCATCAGGATGGTCGCCAACATCCCTCCCATCAGAAGCCCCCATCGGCTGACACCTACGGCGGGTGTGAACTCCTCCGGATCGGTGAAGGAGACGACCTCCGACCGGTCAGGCGCTGGTATCCTGCTGCCGTAGTAGGCTCTCATGGAGCTGTAGACGTGGCGGAAACCATTCTCCCGGGCGAAACCGCGGCGGTTGATGTCGTCGCTGACGATGATCAGATCCAGCCCCAGCTCCCGCTGGAGGCGGCGGAGAACCCGGAACTCCAGACCATCGCGCAGGGTCTTGATGTTGGCGGGCAGGACCAATACCACCCGCGGGAGTCTGGTGCTTTCCAGTTTGCTCCTGACGGAAGTCAGATCGTCGTCTCGGTCGACTTCGATAACGGTTTCGTGCTGGGGTCCATGGCCGGCCAGAGCATCAACATAAGTCCTCATATCGTCCCCTGAGCCCAGGCGGACGACATCATCTTGGCTTTGTCTGAAGGCCGACATGAATTCCCTCGAGTGGATGATTTCTGGGGACTGATCCCTCGAGCCTCCCTGGAAAGCCAACCGTTCGGCTACCCCTCGGAACCAGTCCTACGGGGGAAATGCAAGAAGCGGACCTATCCGGGGAGTGCTCTGGCACCGTGATTGTGATGGGTGTAGGGGCGGACGTCTCTGTCCGTCCCGCCCTTGGGCCGGCAGAGACGCCGGCCCCTACATGCCAAAACTACCGTGGAGGCCGGCAGCCGCTTCCAGGGCGACGTCGGCCGCCGTCAGCAGCGCGCGTGTGTAGCTGAGGGTGTGGAAGCCGGGCGACCATTCGTCTCCCAGTTGGTCGGAGATGGCCGCCACCAGGGCTACTCGAGCGCCGCGGCGGAGGGCCACGGCGAAGAGGGCGGAAGCTTCCATCTCGACGGTCAGGACTCCGGTAGAGCGCAGCCGGGCGACGGTGTCGGCGCACTCCCGGTAGGGCGCGTCGGTGGTCCAGGTGGGGCCGAGGGCCGGCGTTGGTTTGCCCAGATGGAGGGCCGCCGAGATCAGCGCGTCCACCAGTTCGGACGACGGCCGGCTGGGTTCGCCGGCCGGCAGGTAGTGGTGGGAGGTCCCCTCGTGCCTAAGGGCGTCGGTGGGCACCGCCAGGGAGCCCACTGGTAGGTCGGGCTGGAGGCTCCCCGCCGAGCCGGCCAGCAGGACCGTCCTGACCCCGGCGGCGATCATCAGCTCCAGGGCGGAGGCCGCGGCGGGAGCCCCGATGGGCAACCGGGCGACGGCCAGGCTCTTCCCTCTAAAGCTACCCCTGGCCATAGGCCAAAAGATCGGAGTCGGCCAGCGGGTGGGAGCTTCGGCGCCGATCCTACCGGCCAGCCGATCCATCGCCCGCTGCTGGAAGGTGGCCACCAGCAGGTCCGGCAGGGCCAGTTGGTCGAGGCCGCAGCCCATCAGCTCGGCATAGTAGGCGAGCGTTCGCTCTGCTGTTATCAGCGGTTCCGATCCGTCGAAATCCCAGGTCACCGTCGTGGCTACCTCCATTGTGGTAATGATTGTAAAGGGACGGTCCCAGTCGAACAAGGGGAGGTCTCGAAGGGGGAGCGCGCTAAGCATCTGGCCTGAGATCGCGTATACAATTCGTCGTCATGCCCGCGAAGGATGCACGATTCCAAACTTGGTGTTATAATT
>JAJZQR010000199.1 GCA_021806765.1 Chloroflexota bacterium
CTCATTCCGATTCTAGTAGGCGGGGTTGTCTCAACCCCGCCGTCACCACGGGTGGCATGTGGAGTGGGCGCAACATGGCGTAGGGGCGAAGCATTGCCCGCAGGCAATGCTTCGCCCTTTGGCGGTCGCAGGCAATGCTTCGCCCTCGGCTGCCGCAACCCACGGGGAAGGGCGAAGCATTCCGTTGCGACGAAATGCTTCGCCCCTACGCCTCGCGGGCGCCTATCCTGAGACCCATGGTGCCTACCCGGAAAGATGGAGCGCGCCCCCCAATCCCCTCAACCATTGTGTCTTCGAGGGCAACGTAGTACCATCAACGCGCCGCTGATAGAGGAACCCGGGCACCGGAGCGCGGGTATCTAGCAGCAGCTGAGCCGGCACCAGCCACGCCCTGCAACGAAGCAGGGCACAGATACCAGGAGGTATCACCATGAACGGCTTGACCCGGAAGCCGCGAGTCCTGGTCTCGGTCTCGGTACCCCTCGGCACAGCGGCTTACTCCTTTCCCCTGTCCAGCCCGGAGACCTCGACACGCATCACCCCGCCGGCATCTTCGCGGCCGTGACGGCCCTTTGGAGAATGGGAGCCATTTGACGAAAACGAGGAGATGTGACAGTGGAGAAACAGATCGAGATCCGAACGGAACTGTGCACGGGCTGCAAGCTGTGTGAGCTGGCTTGCTCCGCCGTGAAGACGGGGCAGTTCGCCCCGACGGCCTCCAGGATCAAGGTTACCCTGGTCGACGTTCCCGAGATCCCCGTCCCCACTCTGCTGGACTCCTGCGACTACTGCTTCGGCAATCCCGTATGCGTGCGCTTCTGCGTTTCCCAGGCCATCGCCTGGAAGGAGATGGAGAGCGTGCCTGTCCGTCCGAAGCCGTCGGAGGCCAAGGAGATCGCTCACGCCTGGCTGGAATCGGTAAGTAAGTAGGTGCAGGGGTGGCAAAGGTTAAGGTCCGAAGCTTCACGGTGATTCGGGACGTCCTGGGGGCGAGTGTGGTGGAGGTCGAGGTGACCCCCCCCGAGACGGTGAAAGGGCTCTTCGACGTGCTTTTGAGGGAACACGGCGAGCCCCTCAGGGAGAAGCTCTGCGACCCGGGCACCGGCGAACTGGTTCCCTTCCCCATCACGCTCAACGACGAGATGATCTCATCGACCCTGGACAGGGACAGGCCCGTGAAGAGCGGGGATGAGATAGCCATCATCTTTCCGGTTGGAGGAGGTTGCTAGTGGCTACAGCGTTCAAGTACGGCGGATACGTGGGGCAACTGCTCCGGGTGGATCTGACCAGGAAGGGGGTTTCCAGGGAGCCCCTTCGGGAGGACTGGGCCAGGGACTTCGTCGGGGGCGTGGGGTACTCCGCCCGCCTCCTCTACGACGAACTGAAGCCGAAGATCGATCCCCTGGGCCCGGATAACAAGCTGATCTTCATGACCGGACCTCTGTGCGGGACGATGATCCCGTCGGGCTCCCGGGGGTCCGTCTGCGGGAAGTCGCCCCTGACCGGCTCCTTCTTCCACAGCATCTTCGGGGGGTACTGGGCTGCCGAACTCAAGTTCGCCGGGTACGATGGACTGGTGGTAGAGGGGGAATCCGAGAAGCCCGTTTACCTCTGGATCGACGACGATCGGGTGGAGATCCGGGACGCCGGGCAGCTCTGGGGAAAGGGCACCCTCGAAACCCAGGAGATCATCCGGAAGGAACTCGGCGACGACGAGATCCAGGTCGCCACCATCGGCGAGGCGGGTGAAGCCGAGACACCCTACGCCATGATCCTGGTGGGCATCAGGGCCGCGGGCCGGGGAGGCCTGGGCGGGGTCATGGGATCGAAGAAGCTGAAGGCCGTCGCCGTGAGGGGCACGGGCGGCATCTCTGTCCCCAACATGCTGAAGGTCTACAACACGAGCCTCAAGCTGAACGACGTGCTGGCGGCCAACGCGGGGGTCAAAGGGCTGCTGGAGTACGGCACCGCCCGGAACACCGGTCCGCTGAACGCCGCGGGGATCCTCCCCACCCGCAACTGGCAGACGGAGGTCTTCTCCAGGGTGGAGGGGGTCACCGGCGAGACCATGAAGGAGCAGGTGGTCAAGGCCAATCGCGCCTGCTTCGGCTGCACCATCAACTGCACCAAGTACAGCGTCGTCCCCTCGGGCCCCTATAAGTCGGTCATCAACGGCCCGGACTACGAAACGGTCTTCGGGTTCGGCAGCATGTGTGAGGTGGAGGACATCAAGGCCGTCTGCAAGGCCGACGAGATCTGCGATCACTATGGGCTGGATCTGATGTCGGCCTCCTGCACCGTGGCCTGGGCCATGGAGTGCTACGAGAAGGGCATCTTCACCAGGGAGGACACCGAGGGCATCGACCTCCGCTTCGGGAACGCCGAGGCCATGCTGGCCATGACCGAGAAGATTGGCAAGAAGGAGGGGCTCGGCGCCCTGCTGGCCAAAGGGACCAGGGAGGCATCCCGGATCGTGGGGAAGGGCTCCGAGCGCTTCGCCGTCCACGTCAAGGGGCTGGAATTGGCGGGCCACACCCCCCGGCCCTTCGCCAGCGCGGCCGTGGGCTACGCCACCGGGCCCAGGGGGGGCAGCCACCACGACGCCCGGACGACCGCGGAGAAGATGGGGATCTCGGATCGAAAGGTCCTGGACGACAAGGGCGTCCTGGCCGCGGAGGTCAACCACTTCCTGATCTTCAACGACTCGGCCATCCTGTGCCACCTGGCGGAGACCGTCTGGGGACCCGTGGGGATCACCGAGAACGCCGTCGAGGCTGTGAACGCCGTCACCGGGTGGAACCTGGACGTGCAGGAGGGCCGGAAGATCGCCGAGCGGCAGTGGAACATGATCCGGTGCTTCTCCGCCAGGGAAGGGTTCAGCCGCAAGGACGACGTCCTGCCCCCGCGGATGACGGAGGAGCCGATCCCTGAAGGTCCCATGAAGGGATCCGTCATTTCGAGGGAGACCCTCGAGCGGCTGAAGAACGACTACTACAGCTACCGGGGGTGGGACCTGGAGACGGGCAACCCGACGAAGGAGAAGCTGGCCGAACTGGGGCTGGGGTTCGCCGCCAGAGACTTCCCACCGAAATAGCCAGGATTTCCCATCGACCGGCTGGACGGTTCCCCTCACGATATTGTCCTGATCCTCTACCTGACGGTGGAGGATCAGGACAACCGCCTCGGTAGCCCGCAACACGACTGAGCAAGGGGGGAATCCGCTGTGAGAATTGGGAAATTCGTCCTGACCGCCTTTCTACTGGCCGCCTTCCTGGCCTCCGGGAGCAGCGCCCTGGCGCAAGAGGCCCCTCAGTTCAAGCTGGGCTTCAAGGCTCTCGCCGACCAGATACCCGGCATAGCGGGCCAGCCCATGGAAGACGAGCACTGGGGGGCCAACGGAGACTCCCTTCAGCAGACCACCACGGGGTTGATGGTCTGGCGCAAGGCCGACAACTGGACCGCTTTCACCACCGGGAGCATCACCTGGATCAACGGGCCCGGTGGGCTGGTAAGCCGGCGCAACGACCAGCGCTTCGAATGGGAGCAGGACACGTCCCCTGCCCAACCTGCAGCGATGCCGGCACCGGCGCCCGGGCTGATCCTCTTTGCGGCGGACTGGTCGGGTGGCATGGGAGGGTGGCCCGAGGCGGCCGGCTGGTCGGCGGTAGACGGCATGCTGGTCAACGGCGGTTCGAGTTCGGACACCACGATCGTGGCACCCTATCGCCCCGAGCTGTCCAACTACGCCGTCGAAGCGGAGATCGAGGTGGTGAGTCCCTTCTGGCAGCGGAGAGCCTTTGCATTAGTGGCGCGCGACGCTTACCGTGGAGGCCTCAACTGGTGGAGCTACATGGACACGCGGCATCCCTACGTGGGTACCAGGAGCCAAACGCTGGCCCAGACGGAATTCAACCCGGGCGGTGACTGGCACAAGTACCGGCTCGAAGTCGACGGAGGCCACGTCAGACTGTCGATAGATGGCACCGTCAGGGCGGAGGCTACCGGCCAGAGTTCCCTCTCTCCAGGTGGGGTCGGTATCTGGGATGGCGGGGTGCAGATCAGGGTGCGCAGCTTCAGGGTCATCGCCCTCTGACGGCTGGGCCAGCTTTCCTCGGCCGGGTTAATGCCAGCCGTTCCATTCGAAGTGCATGGGGTCGGGGTGCTCTTTCCAGTCGCCGCCCCAATCGAAGCCTGCACTCTTGAATGCCTCCACGAAGTCGGGCGGCATGTCGGTGATCAGGTCGTTGTAGCAGCGACAGGCCACGGTGGTGCCGCAGGAGGGATTGCTGCTGGGGTTGATGTCGACGGCGATCCCGAAGGAGTGGAGGCTCAGCACCGAGTGGCCCTCCACGTTGCGGTAGTAGAAGCCGTCCATCGGCTCGACGATCCGGTAGCTGGAGTTCTCGATGTTCTTGGCTGCCTGCTCGAAGGCTGCGGCCGCCTGCTCGTGCACCTGGACGGGCCAGCTCTGGAGGTCTACCCACACCAGTTGGGCCTCGATCTCTGCCTCGGTCGAGCCCAGGAGGGACTCCAGCCTGGCCTGTTGCTGAAGGCTCTCGGGGCACTCGGTATCCGAGAATCCGCTGGCGCAGCAGAAGCTCTGGGAGACCGTCGCCTCCGTGTAGGTCTGGCCGGCGCAGCTGCAGCCGTTCACCGCGTATTCCAGCGAGGTGGGGCAGGGACCGGATGGGCAGTCGAAAGAGGTTGCGGGCGGCGGCGTGGCCGAGGGGGCGGCCTCGGCGGCTTCCCGGGTGCCCGCGGTCGAGATCGCGGGTGCCGGAGCTATCTCCCCGGCGGCCGAAGGCCCCGGGTTGCCGCTCGAAACCGCTGCCGATCGGGGTGTGGGCGAGCTGGGCAAAGGCGTGGGTTCGGGGGGGGAGCCGCAGCCGAGGGTGGATGCCACGGCCAGGAGCAATATCGCCGGTAGCGGGCCGCGGACGAAAGCCCGGTGAACAGAAATAGCGAGTTTCACGGATCACATCTCCCAACTGGAAGGTGCAAGTTGTAGGATAGCAATTACCGCGCCGCGCGCCCCATCGGGTGCAGTGCGTGCCGGGGAGGAGTGTTGCTATAATGTGATAGAAAACACGTTTATATTAGATGCCCTGGGAACTCCGGGGCATCGACGGTCCCGGGCCGGTTGCGCAACGAAGCGGCTCCCGGCTATAGTGCACGAAAGGTCTAATAGACCTGACGATGGCGTCGCGCCGGACCTGAAAGGGAGGATAGGTAGGAAATGGCAGCCCCGTCGAACCCCTTTGGTGCACGCGGTACCTTATCGGGCGCTTTCGGCACGGTCACCTACTATCAGCTCGGGGCGCTGGCGTCCCAGGGTGCGCCGGATGCGGGCCGGCTCCCCTTCACCGTGAGGATCCTGCTGGAGAACCTGCTGCGCCAGGCTGCCAGTGGGGCGGTGGAGGAGCAGGAGGTTCTGGCCATGGCCCGCTGGCAGCCCGGCCAGGCGACAGATCAGGAATTCCCCTTCATGCCGGCCAGGGTGTTGACCCAGGACCTCACCGGTGTGCCCGCCGTGGTGGACCTGGCCGCCATGCGATCCGCCGTGGCTCGCCTGGGTGGCGACCCCCACCGGATCAACCCCCTGGTCCCCGTGGATCTGGTGATCGACCACTCGGTGCAGATCGACCACTTTGGCACCACCCTGGCCTTCCAGTTCAACGTCCAACAGGAGCAGGCGCGGAACCGCGAGCGCTACCTGCTGCTGCGGTGGGCCCAGCAGGCCTTCCAGAACTTCCAGCTGGTCCCCCCCGGCACCGGCATCTGCCACCAGGTGAACCTGGAGTTCCTCTCCAAGGTGGTTCAGACCCGCCAGGTGGACGGCGAGCGGGTGGTCTTCCCGGACACCGTGGTGGGCATGGACTCCCACACGACCATGGTCAACGGTCTGGGCGTCCTGGGATGGGGCGCAGGAGGGATCGAGGCCGAGGCCGTCATGCTGGGTCAGCCCATCTACCTGTTGACGCCGGAAGTCGTGGGCGTGCGTCTCTCCGGCGAGATGCCCGAGGGTGTCACGGCCACCGATTTTGCCCTGACCCTCACCCAGCTGCTCCGGAAGAAGGGGGTGGTGGGCAAGTTCGTGGAGTTCACCGGCCCCGGCGTGAGCAAGCTGGCCCTGCCCGACCGGGCCACTCTCTCCAACATGACCCCCGAGTACGGCGCCACCTCCACCCTCTTCCCGGTGGACGAGGAAACCCTCCGCTACCTGCGGGGCACGGCCCGCAGCCCGGAGCTGGTCGATCTGGTGGAGCGGTACACCAAGGCCCAGGGGCTGTTCCGCACCGGCGATGGCCCGGAGCCCTACTTCAGCGACGTGCTGGAGCTGGACTTGAGCACCATCCAGCCCAGCCTGGCGGGTCCACGGCGGCCCCAGGACCGGGTATCCCTGAGCGGCGTGAAGCAGAGCCTGCGGGATGCCTATCCGCAGCAGTTCGCCGCGCCTCAGCCCAGCGGTTCCGGCGGCGCGGCGGTGGAGGCTCCGGCCAGGGTGAAGCACGGGTCGGTGGTCATCGCGGCCATTACCAGCTGCACCAACACCTCCAACCCCTCGGTGCTGCTGGGGGCGGGGCTGCTGGCCAAGAAGGCGGTGGAGAGGGGGCTCTCGGTGAACCCCCACGTCAAGACCAGCCTGGCCCCGGGCTCCCGAGCGGTCACCGGCTACCTGGAGAAGGCGGGGCTGATGCCCTACCTGGAGGCGCTGCACTTCCACCTGGCGGGCTACGGCTGCACCACCTGCATCGGCAACAGCGGCCCGCTGCCTGAGGAGGTCTCCCGGCAGGTCAAGGACGAGGAGCTGGTGGTGGCGGCGGTGCTGAGCGGCAACCGGAACTTCGAGGGGCGCATCCATCCCCTGGTGCGGGCATCCTACCTGGCCTCGCCGCCCCTGGTGGTGGCCTACGCCCTGGCCGGCACGGTGGATACCGACCTGAGCACCGAGCCGCTGGGGAAGGATCCCAACGGCGAGCCCGTCTACCTGCGAGAGATCTGGCCCAGCCAGGAGGAGATCCAGCAGGCGATCGACGCCGCCATCAAGCCTGAGCTGTTCGCCGAGAACTACGGCCACGTCTTCGAGGGCGACGAGCGGTGGAAGGCGCTGCCGGTGCCGCCGGGCGAGCTGTACGCCTGGGATCCCGGCTCCACCTACGTCCAGGAGCCGCCCTTCTTCCAGCAGTTCAGCATGGAGCCATCCGAGCCCGGCGACATCGTCGGGGCGCGGGCGCTGGCGGTGCTGGGCGACTCGGTGACCACGGACCACATCTCGCCGGCCGGATCGATCCCGGCCGACGGCCCCGCAGGGCGGTTCCTGATAGAGAAGGGTCTCACCCCCAAGGAGTTCAACAGCTTCGGCGCTCGCCGGGGCAACCACCTGGTGATGATGCGGGGCACCTTCGGGAATATCCGGCTGAAGAACCAGTTGGTGCCGGGCAAGGAGGGTCCCTGGACCGTCCACCTGCCCGACGGCGACGTGACGACCATCTACGAGGCATCCGAGCGGTATCGGGCCGAGGGGACGCCGCTGGTGGTCTTCGCCGGCAAGGAGTACGGCAGCGGCAGCTCTCGGGACTGGGCCGCCAAGGGGCCAATGCTGCTGGGTGTGAGGGCGGTGCTGGCGGAGAGCTACGAGCGGATCCACCGGAGCAACCTGGTGGGAATGGGTATATTGCCGCTGCAGTTCCGCCCGGGAGAGACTATGGCCAGCCTGGGGCTGACGGGACGGGAGAGCTTCGACGTGATCGGCATCGCCGGTGGGGTGCAGCCCCGGCAGGAGGTCACGGTGCGGGTGCACCGGGAGGACGGCAGCCAGTTCAGCTTCCAGGCCATCGCCCGCATCGACAGCGCCATCGACGTGGAGTACTACCGCAACGGTGGCATCCTCCAGACGGTGATTCGACAGCTGTTGAAGCAGTAACCGCCTCTCCCAGGGGGAGAGGGAATACCCCGCCAGGTGGTGTCTATGGAATCGCGTCTCGAGAGCCGGGGCGATCTGAGAGTCGACGCCAGGGCCTACTCCCTGCTGGTGCGGCCGGAGGGACCGTGGCTGGAGATATGGTGGGCCGGCGGGCATGTGAGGCTGGGCGCCGGTGCCGGTGATGGCGGTCGCCGGTGGTCGCTGAGCGGCCAGCTGGACGGCGATGGTCGGGTAGTCCTGTCGTCCGAGGACGGCCGGCGGCTGATCCTGGAGTGCCACGAGGAGTGGCTGTACGCCTGGGCGGAGTTGCCGGAGCCCGGCGAGGTGCCCTCCCTGCTGGCCGGCCCGGGCTTGCCCCTCTTCAGGCGGCTTTTCAGCCCCGAGCCCACGGCGTTGCGGCGCCACCTCTTCGGTCCCGAGGAACGGGCTGTGGCGGCTATCGGCTCGGACCCGGCCTTCCACGAGGGCCACTGGTTCTTCTCCCCGCCTCCCTTCTGCTTCGGTCTGGAGGCCGAGGGCGGAACCCTGGCGGTGGGGGTAGCGTCTGCTGCCGAGGAGTTGGACTTCTCCGCCTTCGAGTACGATGGCGCCTTCCGGTTTCGCTACGACCGGGCCCCGCGGGGGCCCTATCGAAGCCCTCGGTTGCTGCTCCTCCCCACCGGGGGTGATGGCTACCAGGCGGTGGAGGCCTACGCGGCTCATCTGAGGAGGGAAGGGCTGGCGCCCCGAGGAACGGGCCGGCAGAAGGCCTCCTGGTGGTCGGAACCCAATTTCTGCGGCTGGGGGGAGCAGAGCTACCGAGGGTGTGCCCTGTCCTCCTTCGTCCCCGGCCGGCTGCCGGAAGGGTCTCCCGGCCGCTCCACCCAGCAGCTGTACGAGGAGTCCCTGGCCCGGCTGGAGGCCGAGGGGATCGATCCCGGGGTGGTGACCATAGACGACCAGTGGCAGCGGGTGTACGGGTTGGCCCGACCCGACGAGACCCGATGGCCGGACCTGGCGGGCTTCATCGCCCGGCAGCACGCACGGGGACGCCGGGTGCTGCTGTGGTGGAAGCTGTGGGACGGGGAAGGGCTGCCGCCGGAGGAGTTGCTGACCGGAGGATCCCGGCCGGTGGTAGACCCCACGTCGCCGGCCTACGGGGCCCGTTTGGCTCGGGAGGTTCGCCACGCCCTGCTGGAGCTGGGGGCCGACGGCTTCAAGGTCGACTTCCTCCACCGGGGTCCGACGCCGGAGCACGGCCCTGCCAGGGGCGGGATCTCCGGGGTGAGGCTGCTTCGGGCGATGTTGGAGGTGCTGCGCGACCCGGCCCTGGAAGCCAAGGAGGATTGCCTGCTGGTGGCCCACGCGGCCAATCCCTATCTGGCGGACCTGGCCGACGTGGTGAGACTGAACGACATCTCCTGCCCGCAGGGCGTGGAGGACCTCTCTTCCGAGATGCGCCACCGGGCCCGGTTGGCCCGGGCCGCCTGCCCTGAGGCGCTCATCGATGCCGACAACTGGCCGTGCCCCGACCGGTGGCTGTGGGCGGAGTATGTGGCCGCGCAGCCGGAGATCGGGATCCCCAGTCTCTACTATGCCACCGGCATAGACCTGAGCGGCGAAGCTCTTCAACCGGAGGACTACGCCACGGTACGGCAGGCATGGGGCCGGTGGAGGCAGCGGACGAGGTCGAGGCAGCTGGACGGAGGATTCGAGTAGGGGGCGAGGGGATTCTCGCTGCACGCGGTGGCTGTTTGGATAAGGGCGAAGCATTCGGCTGCGGTGGTTCGGATAAGGGCGAAGCATTCGGCTGCGGCCGAATGCTTCGCCCCTACGGT
>JAJZQR010000004.1 GCA_021806765.1 Chloroflexota bacterium
CATGAGAAAGCGAGTCGAAGCAGTTGGTTAAGAGTATGACACGGTCCGTTGTGGCTCGGTGACGGGCCGAGGCTCCCCCGTACCGAACCCTGGTGGGAGAGTAGCCAAGCGATTCTAGCCATTCTGCGAGCGCTTCGCGCCGCCAAGGCTTGAAACCCTTCACCGAATGTGGCATTTTCGCTGTGCAGCGAAAATGGCCCGGACTACAGGAGGAAACGCAGCCATCGACCTCGGCATTGAGGTCTCCCGCGCTCTCGCCCGACCACTGGAGGTGGAGGTCCGGTCTGTGGACAGCGCAACTCGCGTCAACGACGGGCAGATCGACTTCGCCATCGCCCCTGAGGAAGAGAGGCGCCAGGTCCGCTTCCCGGTCCAGGCCAGAGCAAGTGGGTACCCGCGCGACGGCTTGGTGCCACGCTACCTGATGCCTTGGCAGACGAAGGACGGACTGCACGGAACGCCACCGCTCGCCGGCACCACGGATGACGACCTGGTTCTCGACCTCCAGGTGCTGGCGACCGTCGAGGCCTACCGCCGGCTGGAGCAGAACCTCAGGGCGCTGGGTTCATCCGGGGGACCAACGATGATGGGCACGTGCAGCGCTTCTTATGGCGCAAGCCGGTCGGCGGGGGCATCACAGTCGTCGTGGACTTGCTCTGCGATGCCGATGGCGGGGAGGGTGGGCAGGTCGCCGAGCTGCCTGGCGAGCGACGGCTTTCGGCGCTGAAGATCCCGGGAGCGCACCACATCATCCGGGATCACATCGAGGTGGAACTGACCGCCGCGCTCTTGGATGAGCGCGGCGTCGCGACCGAGACGGTCCGCGTCACCAACGTGGTGCCGTGCGTCGTGCTCAAGGCGCTGGCCTACGAGGACCGATTCGAGGAGAGGGACGCTTACGACCTGATCTACTGCCTGATGCATTACGGCCGCAGACCGGAAGATGTGGCGGCCCAGTTCGCCGACCGCCTCGCACTCTGGCCCGACGAACCTCTTCTGCCACGTGCGGTCGAGATCCTCCGCGCCCGCTTCGCCTCCGACGAGCGTACCGCCGGCGCCCGAAAGGATGGCCCGATCAGCTATGCGCGGTTCCTGGCCGATCCAGGCCGCCGCGACCTCGATGCGCGCCACCGGCAAGATGCAGCCGCCGTGGTTGAGTTGTTCCTGCGCGCCCTCGATGCCGAGCTCAAGCGGCGCTCGGGTGGCGATGTCTGATAGGGAGAGGCTGTGAACCGCGATGCCTACCGGCGGCCGGCGTCGGCATGTCGGCCGTCAACTGGACCGGCACTCGTCCTGAACTTCTTGTCACTCACACTCTGGAGTCAGATGTTCGCCGGAGGAACGCTTCCGGTCGAGTCGCCTGACCAACTGGCAAGCCTGCGCGTTCAGAACGGCGCGAGCCACGTTCCCCGACGTTAGGGCGAGCGAAACGCCGGCGTCTCTATCACGGCGAGTGCGCTGTGGATCGGCGCGCGAACAACCACGTTCGCCGTGCAGCGGTCAGCAGGCCTCGTGCGGCGCCTAGTACACGTCGGCGGGAGTCCTTGCACGGTTCGGCCACTACCGGGGCATTGTCTGCTAGTCACCAACGGCAAGCCAAAGCCAGCAGAGGACTTCCATAGGTGCGTACTAGCTCTTCTTCTCCTTCAACTTCTTACCCAGTTCCTGCACTTGCTTTGTCAGTTGCTGTATTCTGGCGACCAGTACCTTCTCCCTCGGCGAGTAGTTCTTGTCGCCTGGTTTTCTGGACACGGCAATCACCTCCTAACGGAGCAAATCTATGACTATGTTTTGCCGCGGCAAATGACCGACACCCAGGCGCTGGCGCTCGCGCCGGCCGGGTGCGCTAGTACACCCAGGCCGAAGTACTGAGTCGGTGGGCGCCCCATGGCCAGGGTGTTCAGGTGGACCCATGCCGGCCGCCTGCCGACGGCCTGAACCGAGAGTGAATTTCAGGCGACGTGTACCAGACGGCCCCAACCGCTCCTGAGACCTCCGTGGAACTCGGCCGCATCCAGGGCCTACTCGCACACGATTTCCCTGATACGGCGGAGCTTGAGGGCTGCCCCACCCCCGCCGACATCTCTCAGTACGTCGTCGCTGGATGAACTCGGCCGAAGCACCGCGTCGATGATACGGGCGATGGTTCCTCCCTGTTTATATATTCTCACTTCCGCGTCCTGGCTGGCCGGCAGCTTTTGTGGGAAGTGACCGAGTCCCAGCTTCAAGAGTTCCTCGCTAATGCCAGTTACCACATGCCGCCCCAGCCGCCCGGCGCCGAAGGCGTCCCGTAGCTCCTGCATGGAAACGGTCAAGACGCCACCATTCCGCTCAACCTCGTTCTGGATATCAGCGAGCGAACCGAAACCTCCAACAGACCCTGCCTGCAGCGCCATCACCCAACCCTCCCGGGAAATGATCTGCGATTAATATATCATAAAGCGATTTTCCTGGCAAGACGTTCTGTCTGGCTGTGCGGGCCAACTCCGTGGTCAGACGAGAGCGCAGGCAGTTGTTGCGTCCCCGAACAGGGCGGCCGGTTGGGGCTGGGCCTTCTTGGCATTGGCGCGGTTAGCAGAGTGGGCGCAGCGGCGTTCTGCCTTCACCCACCGCGGCGCAGGTTCTCGATCACGTGCCAGGTGGGGTCGTGGCAGCCGCGGGCCGGACGACCGGGGTCATGGGGGGAGTCGCCTCTGGAGGGATAGGCTCGCAGGGACACTACCAGATCCGGAGCGGCCCCGAACTCCTCGAGCGCCCAGCCCCCCGCTTCACCACGGCAGCTACCCCGAGCTTGACCGCGTCCTTCACCAGGAGATCGATGTCTAGGTCCAACAGATGGGCCTCGAGGATCTCCAGCGCGACCGAGAGCGAGCCGAAGACGTGGAAGTGGTGGAAAGCGTCGATCAGTGCCCGCTCCCGTTCGAAGATGGGGACCTGATTGCGATCAACGACCCAGACTTGTGTTACGCCGAAAAAGCGCGCCCGGGCGACGGCGATGAACTCGTATCGAACGCTCCCCACGGTCCACATAGGGCGATCATCAGCGTCGTGCGTTCCATCCGAGGGAGGATACCTCCGCCTGGGAGACGAGAGCGTGATGTTCGTCGGCACCTGGTCGGCAAGGCCCCAGTGCTGGAGAGCCGACCAGTGGCTGACGGCCGAAGGTGTCACATCGCGGTGCCGACGGCGAAAGGGTGCGCTTTCGGGGACCCGGTCCCCGGATCGTTGGCGGCGTAGAGGCATTTCTTGACGCGGGTGATCCACCCGGCACCCGCAAGCCGGTGGAGGATCGTTAAGGCGTGCCCTGGCGTGAGGCCAAGCCCCGCCCCCTCGCTGATCGCCCGGGCCGTGGTGAAAGGGTCTGCACCGGCGCCCTCCATGGCCACCAGCAGGCGTATTCCCAGGGGCTCACCATATCCTCGCGTACCAGCCCCTTCGTATGGTTGTGTTGCCATGCTCACGGTTTCCGTAATCTAGCCTACGCGATCGTATCATGCCCACCGATTGGGGCGCGACACGCCCGCAGATCGTCCGAACGGCCAAGCATCAGACGCACGGCGGTGGATTGCCCGAGCCTTCCTTCGCGGGGAAGACACCCTTGAACTACCCGGAGCTCAGCGAGAGCGATGTACCGGCCGCGCGGCGGGCAAGCCGTTGGTGAGCGAGCAGAGACCAAACGAGCATCTGCTAACGCTCCCGACGAAGGGCCTGCAGAATCTGCCGCGTCGGATAACCGAGAATGAACTGGACCTGGCCTGGCTCCTCAATGATGATGAATCTGTCACCATCGATGCGGAAGCTGGCCTCCCACTGAATACTGTAACTGGTGGGCGTTTCAGCCACCGTGAATGGTCTCCTTTCGCCCGCACGCGCCAGGCACAGAGCCAGGCCATCCTCGGCGTCGAGCATCCAGGCGTCCCCCGTTTCAGTGGAGAACAAGACCAGCCCGCCAAGAGTGACTATGCGCGCATCTTGGCCTTCGGCCCGCGAAATGCAGTATTCGATCTCCCGAGCCATGCTGATTTCCTCTCGACTCAAGACCTGGGCGTGAGCCGGAGGAGCATTCGTCCCTCCTGCCCGTCTACGCCTTCCCACCACACCCTTCTCCAGTGGCGTGCATCTTCGGCCTTCGGTGAGGGCAGAGGATCTCTATCATCTCGCCTCTATGAAACACGATGGTATGCTCATCCGGATCAGAGTCACTAAGACGGATCTTCCTCTTGTGACTCATCTGTTTGGCCTCCCGAATGGTGTTCTCGGAGAAATGGGACTGATGACCACAATCACACTCGTAAGATGACGGAAAGATCTCTTTGGGCATGGTCCACCTCACCGAAATCGACTGCTTCGCGAGCGCCTCGAATTGGCTCTGGGATGCCTTCCTTGCCACGTTCTGCAGTTCAGCAAGCTCGCTTGTGGCCACCAAGGCTCCACCCCGGACCTTGCGTTTACGAGGTCCATCATTGCCAATTGCCTATCCCCCGTCAACAGGACTGAGCCCAAGACCATTGCCTGTCAGGCAACTGCCGCCTATAATCCAACTATGGGCATCGCGCCGCCCCCAATGGCGCGAAAATTTGATTGTCGCAAACCGGTGGAAAAGAGCTCGAAACGGCGATTCACGCAAATCTGCCTTCCAAGCAGATTGTCGCGGGTTCGAGTCCCGTCTCCCGCTCCAAAGCCCCGTTTCGCCTACGGCGAGCGGGGCTTTTGCCTTCCCCACCTCGCGCGATGGGTGCTTCACGATGATCTGATTCTTGCCCACTTTGGCGGCGTCGCGATGGCCCAATTCTTTCTTGCCTGGTGGGAGGGCATGGACAGGAACAAATCTCCACGACCCAGGCTGACCTCTCGCTGCTGCCCCACGGTATCCACGCGTCACCGGGTTTCGGGAGATGCGAGCATTCTGAGTTCTCCGACAGCTGGTGCTGCTCGGCCCCGCGGCCCGACGATAGCTGTTGCCGCTTCCAACCCACCGTGGTATGATGCATGCCATTACATGAATACATAATCATGTATCGTCGTTCTCGGTCGCGCCTACACCCTTTACGGCAAAACATCTACGGCTGTGGATACACTCTTGGAGGTTGAATGCCATGGCTTCATGGAGCTTCTTGACCAACTACGGGTTGGTGCTCACCTACCTCGGTCGTTACCCCGACAGCACCGGCTTAGAGATAGCGCAAGCGGTGGGGATCACTGAGCGTGCAGCCCGTAAGATCGTGGCGGACCTCCTGACGGAAGGCTACATCGAGCGTGAGAAGGTTGGCCGGCGCAACCGGTACCGGCTGAACACCTCCCTGCCGTTGCGGCACCCAGGCGAACGTACTGCCACGGTTGGCGAGTTGCTCGGGCTGCTGTGGCGCGATCGGGTCCCGGCCCGGGAGTCTGCGGCAGAGGCGACCCCCCCATCTCGGATCGAGGATAGGATCTCGGATGGAGTGGCAAGCCCGGTACTGAGGCCCAACTTTAGGAAGCATGGTGATACCCGATGAGCACGAAAACCGTTCGTATCGACGTGACAAGCGAGCAGATCGGCAGGCTCCGCCAGGAGGTGTTCTGCAATCAGCGGTTGTCCGAAGTAGAGCGCCGGAAGGCGGTGAAGAAGGTGCTGCCGCTGCCCCTGGACGGCAGCCGTGTAGATCTGTACTGCGATGGGAAGTTCGTAGGGGCGGTGTAGGAGGTCTCCTATGGAGACCTTTAAAGGAGAAGGCATGACCGATCAAATGGAACTCGCGGTGGAAGAGAGGATCGTATCTGGAACAGCCCAGGCGAGACGGCTCCGCCAACAGGGGATGGTTCCAGCCAACATGTTTGGTCGCCATCTGCCCTCGGTGTCGCTGCAGGTGAACAGTGTAGCGCTGCAGAAGCTGTTGGGCCTCGGTGGTAGCAAGGTAATCCTGCTGTTGAAGGTGGGGGACCAACCGGCGGTCCAGGCACTGATAAAGGAGGTGCAACACAACCCCCGCGGTGGGGCGATAACCCATGTGGATTTCTACCGCGTCGCGGCTGGGGAGACGCTAAGGACCCCTGTTCAATTCCACTTCATCAACGAGCCGGCGCTAGCCAGCATGGTGGACGTGACGGTGTTGCGGCCGCTAAACGAAGTGATGGTCGAGTGCCTTCCGGCCGACCTTCCGTCCAGTATCCAGGTGGATCTCTCTCAGCTGGGTGAGGTGGGAGCCGTGATCCGGGTTGAGAATCTGGTGGTGGGCTCGGGGGTGATCATCCTGACCGACCCCAACGAGATGGTGGCGGGCCTGCAACAGCGGGGTCCCACGGAGAAGGCGGAAGGGGTTGAGGGAAAGGCTGAAGCCACTGCGGCCACACCCACGACCCTGGCGGGCTAAGCAGCCGAGCGTCAGAGTTGACCGTATAGACACCCGAACTGCCGGTAGGCAGTCGCAAGGTACACAAAAGGGGCATTCAGATGGATTTCCTCTCCTCCCTTGGGGTGAGTGCTATTTTCCTGGTCGTCCTGGCCTTCATGCTGGTGGTCTCGGCCGTCAAGGTGGTCCAGGAGTACGAGCGAGGCGTCATCTTCCGGCTCGGCCGGCTGACAGGCGCCAAGGGACCGGGCCTGTTCTTCATCATCCCGGGGATCGATCGGATGATGAAGATCGATCTGCGAGTGATCACCATGGACGTGCCGGCTCAGGAGGTGATCACCCGGGACAACGTCACCGTGAAGGTGAACGCGGTGGTTTACTTCAGGGTTGTGGACCCCAACATGGCGGTGACGAGGGTCCTCGACTACATTCGGGCCACCTCTCAGATCGCCCAGACCACCCTTCGGGCGGTGTTGGGCCAGTCGGATCTGGACGGCCTGCTGGCGCAGCGGGAGCAGATAAACGCACGGCTGCAGCAGATCATCGACGAGCAAACGGAGCCCTGGGGAGTCAAGGTGAGCGTGGTGGAAGTGAAGGACGTCGAGCTGCCCCAGTCGATGCAGCGGGCAATGGCCAAGCAGGCCGAGGCGGAACGAGAGAAGAGGGCGAAGATCATCCACGCCCAGGGCGAGTACGAGGCCTCCGCGCGGTTGGCCGATGCCGCCGACCAGCTAAACCGGTCGCCCGCGGCACTCCAACTGCGCTATATGCAGACCCTGACGGAGATAGCCGTGGAGAAGAACTCCACCATCATCTTCCCGCTGCCCATCGACCTGTTGGAGGGGTTGCTCCCCAGCCTGTTCAAGGGCAACGGCCACGCCCCTGCGGCGGAAATCCCGCCCAAGCTGCCCACGACACCGGTGGGGTAGACAGGCAAGCACGGCTTTGGAAGATGGCCCGTAGCTCGGCCGTCTCTCGTTCCCAGAAGCCTCGCATGGGGGCCCATGCGAGGCTTCTGGAATTCTGAGCGCTTCACGGAGGGCGTGTGATCGGGCCGGGCCATGGTGCGCGCGACTGTGCCCGCGTCATTCTGGAGCCACCGGCAGAGTAAAGGAGAACGTCGAGCCCTTGCCCAGCTTGCTCTCGACCCATATCCGGCCACCATGGGCTTCGACGAGTCCTTTGGTTATGTGGAGCCCAAGCCCTAGACCGCCTTTCTTCTGGATGGCAGTCGGTGTCCGATAGTACCGCTGGAACAGCTTCGACACCTCTTCCGGGGACATGCCCTGTCCGTGATCGGTAATCGCTGTTACGACCTCTGCTCCGCTCAGCGTCATCGTGACGGTGACCGGGCTATCCGGCTCCGAGTACTTGAGGGCATTGGTAAGGAGGTTCCTCAGGATCCGCTCCAGCTTGTCTGGATCGGCAAGAACCAGTGGCAACTCCTCCGGTAGTTCCACCCAAATCCTATGAGCCTCCGCAGCCCCGGCCAATCGGTCTTTCAGATGGATGACGAAGGAGGGCAGGTCGATGGGCACGGGCGCCAGGCGGACCTGTCCTGCCTCCAACTGTGCTGACTCGGCCAGGTCCGTGATCATGCTGTTCATCCTCTGGCTGTTGATGACGATGGCCTCGATCGCCTTGCCTGCCATGCCCCCCTTCAGCCCTGCCTTCTCCAGCACTCGCTGCAAGAGTTGTGCGTGTCCTGTGATGGCCGTGAGTGGGTTGCGCAGATCGTGAGACACCGCCCGGACATAGTCATCCCTGGTCTGCTCCAGCAGGCGCAGCTGGGTAACGTCCCGCCCGATGATGATACCCAGGGCGATCCTTCCATCTCGACCAACAATTGGGCTGCCGGAAAAGAGTAGATTGCGCACGACCCCGTTTGCCGCGATCACGAGGACTTCTTGTTCCACCACCTTGTCGCCCCGAAGGGTGCGGCTGATGGGCCACTCGTCAGGAGGTAGAGGACTCCCATCCGGTCGACGTACCTCTGGCGGGAAAGTGTCATCAACGTTCAGTGAGTCTGGCTTGTCCGGTAGGTCAAGCAGTTCTCGAGCCACCCGGTTGACCAGCAGGATTCGCCCGGTCGGATCCGCGACCATCACCCCCTCCGCGAGGTTCTCGAGGATGGCACTCAGCTGTTTGCTGGCCTGCTCCGCCCTTTCTCGGTCCCCGGTGGCGGCAACGGCCAGCTGCTCGTTGGCCGCTTGCGCCCTTTCGGCCTGCTGTCGGGCCAACTCGCTCTGCTCGTACAGGGCGGCATGGTCGATGTCCACCGCAAACAGGCGGGAGATCACCGCCACGGCTTGGAGATCCTCCTCATAGAAGCGGCGAGGAGCCCGCGACGCGTAGAGCATTGCCCCCATGAGGCGATCATCGGATAGGAGTGGGGCCGCAAGCCAGGAGACGATCTTCTCGCGCTCGATCACCGCACGGTCCATCTCGGACGTTGGAGGGCCGGTCCCGACCTCTTCCGAATACAGGGGCATGCGCGTGCGGACCGCCTCACAGATGGCCGACGTGCAGTCGAGGGAAAGAGCCTGAAGCTGGTCGAGGGTGGTTGCCGACAACCCGCGTTGGGCCGCTAGACGCAGATGCTGTCCGGTCTCGTCCAACAGCCAGACAGCTACTAGCGCCGCACCGCCCAACGCTTCAATGATCTGATTGAGCACGGACTCCAGAACGTGGTCCAGGTCCAACTGCGAGGAAATGCCCTGGGCAGCCGCAGTCACCGCTTGCCAATAGTTGTGGATCCGATGTCGGGCGGTAATGTCGGTGGCGATCATCATGCCCAGGACTACTCTCCCCCGAGGGTCCCGAATGGGCATGGCGGTAAACTCGACAACATACTCCCGCCCCTTCGCTGTGGTGATCGTGGCCCGCTGGCGGGGGATTACCTCCCCCTTGAGAGTCCTGCGCAACTCAGTGGGCGCGAAGTCCTTCTGCCCCACGTGCCAACCTGCAATCAAGCGGCCGTATTGGTCCAAAGGCCGGAGAGCAGCGGCCTTGTCCGCAATGTCCAGGAGGTTGAGGGCAGCCTGGTTGACAGACACTACAGTACCGGCAGTGTTGATGACCAACACCGCATCGGACATGGTGTCGGTCACCCCCTCCAGGAAAGGCAGCATCTCTCCGGCGGGCCTGTCGCGAGCTGCCACCGCACCCCCCTGTCTCCCCTTCGGTCCAAGTCGGTTCCTGACACCCGACCGCAGGAGCACCTACGCCTGTCATCACGATAAGCAGCCTGCGCCTATCGTGTGGCTTGGAGAGATGCATGCATCAATAGTGCCCGCGGTTGTTGTGTTAGTAACCGGCGCGCTCGTGGCTGCGAGGCTCCTGCGAATAGCAGTCTCTGCAGTAGACGGGCCTCTCGGCACGAGGAAGGAAAGGGACCTCGGTGGCCTTGCCACATCGGCTGCACACGACCGGATGCATCACGCGAGGCTCACTTCTTTGATTACCGTTGTCGCCGAAGCTCCTCCCGGGAGAGGCAGCTCTTCTGGCCCTGCGGATCTCGCGACACTCCGGGCAGCGCGAGGGCTCGTTCCGGTACCCCTGCCGGGCGAATGCTTCCTGCTCGTCCACAGTGAAGGGATACGATCGTCCACAGTCACGGCACGCAACCAGAATCTTCTCGATGTAGGGCATTTATCCTCCTTCAATTCCTGGCCACATTGGCCCAGTCAGGGGAGCACAAGATCAAGACACATTCGGACGGAACGCATTTCAAGACAGCTGACTGCAGAGCATCACCGGTGCGGAGCAATCACTCCAGGTAGTCCCTCAACTTCTTGCTCCGGCTGGGATGGCGCATCTTTCGCAGAGCCTTAGCTTCGATCTGCCGAATGCGCTCTCGGGTCACTCCGAACTCCCGGCCAACCTCCTCCAGGGTCCGCTGCCGGCCGTCGTCCAGGCCAAACCGGAGTTGGAGGACCCGTCGCTCCCGGTAGGTGAGGGATTGCAGCACACCGCCCATCTGCTCCCTGAGCAGTTGGTGGGAGGCCGCTTCGGCCGGTACCAACGCCGCCTGGTCCTGGATGAAGTCGCCCAGATGGCTGCTTTCCTCCTCGCCGATGGGCGTCTCCAGGGAGAGTGGATCCTGGCAGACCTTCATGATCTCCCGCACCCTATCCGCCGAGATCTCCATCTGCTCGCCGATCTCCGCAGAGGTTGGCTCACGCCCAAGGTCCTGCAGCAGCTGCCGTGAGAGGCGGTTCAGCTTGTTGATGGTCTCAACCATGTGAACAGGGACACGGATAGTCCGGGACTGGTCGGCAATGGCCCGGGTGATCGCTTGCCTGATCCACCAGGTCGCATAGGTGGAGAACTTGAATCCCTTGCGAAACTCGAACTTCTCCACAGCCCGGATGAGGCCGAGGTTCCCTTCCTGGATCAGGTCCAGGAGCGACATCCCCCTGCCCACATACTTCTTCGCCACGCTCACCACCAGCCTGAGGTTCGCCACGACGAGGGCTGACCTCGCACGCTGCGCGTCAAGGGCGATAGTGTCCAGGCGGCCGTGGGCCTCCCAGGAGGGCGAGGAGAGGTAGTACTCCCCGAGAGAGGGGTCAGGCGAACCTTGCCTTCGGACGTCTGGGATGGCCGTCATCAGCAGATCCTGCGGAATCAGGCGGCAGAGGATGGATAGTTCCACGATGGAGCGATCCGCGATGGAGGGGTCGACCTCCATCTCCTGGGCGACGAGCCGCACTGCCTCAGGGTCAGTGGCGACAAGAGCGGCTAGCTGCTGCACGCTCCCGAGGATTCCCTCCACGGTGGAATCCGAGGGAAACAAGCTGTCCAGGTAAGGGAAGAGTTCACAGAACCGCCGGTACATATGACGAAAAACGGCGACCGCCTCGGCACTCGAGTCCGCCACGAGTTCCTCGACGGACCCGATCTTGGCTACCTCATCACCGAGAACGGCTGGAGAGCCGTCGCCCGAGCGGTAGCCGTTCTGGTTCTCGCGCAGCTCACGCTGGACTCTCCTAAGGAAGGAACCCTCTTCGATCTTGCGGGCAAGCCGCCTCTCCCCCTCCCTGCTCAGCAAAGGCACGACTCCGATCTCGCGAAGGTATGCCCGGACGGGGTCATCGAGGCCCTCATGGTCATCAATCCGAACCGCGGTATCGGCTATCTGCTCCTTTTCGGCATCGATCAGCCATGAGGGAGAGGGCTCTTCGCTATCCGGCTCGACCTGATCTGCTATGGGTACGGTCGGTGCGGTCTCCGCCATGTTGAGCCTCCTTGTGAGCCGGCCACAGAGGGTAGTGCTGTGACCTATGCCGGCCTCTGTCGATCGTCCTCACCCCGCGAACCGCCGCACCCATCCGCGGTCCGCCACACGAGGTCGGGTTCGATTTGTACGGGTTTGTCTTGGCCACCAATCGGAGAGCACGGTACCATGGGGGCCGCTGACAGGATAGGAGCGCTTGCGACATGAGTCGGTGTAGGCTCTTGGCACAAAGAGGGGGGTGGCGAAATGGCCACCCCCAAGATTGGGCATCTCGACGAGAGAAGTCGGTCGGGTTCCTACTAGTAGCGGCTACCGCGGCTCCCACCACGTCCGCCGTACCCACCGCCATCAGAGGCACGCCGGGCCGAGAAGCAATCGGAGCAGTAGACGGGCTTCTCGCCGCTGGGCTGGAAGGGCACCTGGGTGTCCTTCCCGCACTGAGCGCAAACCGCCGGGAACATCTCCCGCTCGCGGCGCTCGTACCCGCCGCCGCTGGAATACCCGCTGCCACCACGGCTTGCCTTATTGGCAGCTCGGCAGCTGGGGCATCGGCTAGGCTCGTTGGTGAAGCCCTTCTGAGCGAAGAACTCCTGCTCTCCCGTCGTGAAGACGAACTCTTGGTTGCAGTCGCGGCAGGTGAGGGTTTTGTCTTGCATGTTGATCACGCTGACTCCCATTTGGGTCTTTACTTGGAACGGTCCGTCAGCGCGATTGAGTTTGGGGAGAGGTCCAAACGAATGAACCATCAACCCATCGCCGAGGCGAGCTGAAGAAACCTACCAGCGGAGACAGTATACACCCTGCCTGTGAACAGCACAAGCTCCGCCGTTCCCGCGGCAGGGCCTTTCAGTTCTCGCTTGGTGCCTCGCCTGGTGACCGTCGGGACGCCCATCCAAGCCCGAAACCGGCATGATGGCGGCCCGAAACGGTGCCCTTGGGCTGCCGGATGCGGGTGTCCCAAGCGCAACGACAAAGAACCAAAAGCCCTGCCTGGAGTAAGACGAAGCCGCCGCCCTCAACGTCCCGCGTGGTACAATGGCTGAGATTACATGATCCATTATTCATGCAATTACCTTCGCTATCACGGACGGGCTCGCTCGTCGTGTCGGTCCGTGCTGCGGTCAGAGGTTCGTGGAGGTGGTGTGAGGAATCTACTATCGGATTGATGCGGGTCGGCAACAGGGCAGCTCCGGCCCTTGTCCTGGGCTCCTACCCGGATGTCGAGTCCGGTCGGCTGGCGTTGCGGCGCCTCCGCCGCGGCGGTTTCCGGCGTGCTGCTGCGGCCTGCTGCCTTCCTGACGGGCGAGCCGTCATCGATGACAACGGCTTCTCGCCGCTGCTGGCCATCCTGGTTGGCGGGCTGATCGCGATTGCCGTTGTAGCTGTCTACTTTCTTCTGGCACCGACGCACATCCTTCCAACTGCCCTGGGGTGGACAGCCATCGCCACCCTGACCACCGCAGGTGCGCTCGCGGGCTGGCTCCTCAGTCGACAGCTCGGTTTCGGCGTGCGCGACTCCGTTCTCGACCGCTACCGCCGTTGGGTGACCGCGGGCGAGACACTAGTCATCGTCCAGGTGGAGGTCCACCAGTCTCGAACAGTACTCGCCCTGCTCCGCGAGACGGAAGGTGCCCTTCCGGTGACGTTCATCATCCGTCCGCGCAGCGCCGTCCTCGGCCGCGTCGCCGAGTTCCAGCGGCAAGAACGCTTCTCGTCGGAGCGGCTGAAGCTGCACGCGGCCTGGTTAGCCGGCCGGCACGCTGGTGCGCTTCGGACCCGCCGCCCCCAGCCCCTTTGGAACCGCCTGCGCGACTGCGAGCGGATCGTCGACGCGATCACCCTGGACCTCGCCCAGGCCGTCCAACTCGAGCAAAGGATCTCGATCTCGGCCGAGTGGCTGCTCGACAACGCCTACGTGATCCAGCGCCAGATCGCTGATGTACGCCGGAACCTCTCCCATCAACTCTACGACGTCCTGCCGACGCTGGAGGTCGGCCCGCACCAGGGCGAGCCGCGGGCTTACGACCTTGCTGCACAGCTGGTCCTCCACACAGACGCCGGGCTTGCCGAGCAAGACGTGGTCGACTTCCTACTCGCCTACCAGCGAGTCTCGCCCCTGACCATGAGTGAACTCTGGACGCTTCCCTTATTGCTTCGGCTTGCCCTGCTAGAGAGCCTGAGCTATCTGGCCACTCGGATCGACGAGCAGCAACACGAGTTCGAGTGGGCCGATTTTTGGGCCAATCGGTTGCTCGTGGCCGCCCGCCGGACCCCGGACCGCCTACTCTTCACCCTCGCTGAGTTGGCCCGCGAGCATCCTGACCCTTCCACCGTGTTCGCGGACCGCCTGATGAGCCAACTCCAGGGCGAGTCCCTTGCGCTCGGCCCCGTGCTCGCCTGGCTGGAGCTGAAGTGGGGCCAGCCGGTGCCCGAGGCGATTCAGCAAGAGGAGCGCCGCCACGCCGCCGACCAGGCGACGATAGCCAATGGTATCGGCAGCCTGCGGTTACTCGTCCGGCTGGACTGGCGCGACGTCTTCGAGCGGGTCAGCCTGGTCGATGAGAGTTTGCGGGCGGAGCCGGCAGACATCTACCGCCGGATGGACTTTCGGACGCGCGACCGCTACCGCCACGTGGTGGAGGAGCTAGCCCGGCGCTCGCACGCGACCGAACTCGAGATCGCCCACACTGCCGTCGAGTTGTCCCGCGCGGCCGGCGGAGTCTGTCCCGGGCACGTGGGGTACTACCTCATCGACGCCGGGCGCCAGCTGCTGGAATCCAGGGTCGGCTACCGTCAGACGGCTCCCCAACGACTTCGCCTCGGCATCCTCCGCTGGCCAGCCATCGAGTACCTCGGCGGCATCGCCATGGGCACAGCGCTTATCCTGGCGATTCCACTCGTCCTCGACGCCTCGCTCGGTGCGGACTTGGCCCAGCTCGCGGCCCTGGCCGCGCTCTGCCTCCTGGCGCTTGTGCCGGCGAGCGAACTGGCGGTCCAGGTCCTCAACTTCGTTGTGGGGACGGCACTGCATCCCGAACCCCTGCCCAAGCTCTCCTTCGACGACGGCGTTCCCGACGAGTGGCGGACCCTGGTCGTTGTGCCGACGCTGCTGGTCTCCTCAGGGTCGATCCAGGAGGACCTCGAACAGCTCGAGATTCGCTACCTGGCGGACCGCGACGCCAACCTCCGGTTCGCGCTCCTGGCCGACCCGATGGATGCTCCGGAGCGAGAGATGCCGGAGGACGCCGCGCTGGTCGAGGCCGCCGTCCGGGGCATTGGGGAACTCAACGCCCGCTACGCCGGAAGCCAATTCGCCCTCTTCTTCCGCCCCCGCCGTTGGAGCGAGACCGAGCAGTGCTGGATGGGCTGGGAGCGCAAGCGCGGGAAGCTCGAGGAGCTCAATGCCTGGCTGCTCGGCGAGGCCGGGCCGTCTTCGGAGGTGCTGCGGCCGATCGCTGGCGACCTATCCCGGCTTCAAGACGTGCGGTTCGTGATCACCCTGGATGCCGACACCCAATTGCCCCACGGTACCGCCCGGCGTCTGATCGGCACGCTCGCTCATCCGCTCAACCGGCCGCGTCTGGCATCCGACGGGCGGCGGGTCGTCGGCGGCTATACGGTCATTCAGCCGCGGGTGAGCCCGAGCCTGCCCAGCGCGACCGCCACCCGTTTCTCCCGGACCTCCGCCGACTCCACCGGTCTCGACCCCTACTCCCAGGTTGTCTCCGACCTCTACCAGGATCTCGCGGGCGAGGGCAGCTACTACGGCAAGGGTATATACGACGTGGCGACCTTCCACCACGTGCTCGGCAGCCGATTCCCCCCGGCGACGCTGCTCAGCCACGACCTGCTCGAGGGCACCTACGTCCGGGTCGGGATGGCCACGGACATCGAACTCTTCGATTCCTTCCCCGGTAGCTACCTCGCCGATACCCAGCGCCGGCATCGCTGGGTTCGCGGCGACTGGCAGATCGCCGCATGGTGTGGAGGCTCTGTTCCCGCAGCGGGGGGCCATTGGGAGCCGAACCCGCTTGGAGCTCTCAACCGCTGGAAGCTCCTCGATAACCTGCGGCGCAGCCTGGTCCCGCCCACCAGTGTCGGGCTGCTCCTGGCCGGCTGGCTGCTCTTTCCGGGCCTGGCGACGCCGGCGAGCCTCCTCGTCGGCCTCGGCCTGCTGCTGCCTCCGGCGCTACGCCTGATCGTCTGGGTGCCGTTCCAGCCGCGCGCCGTCCTCGGCTCCAGGCGAGCCTGGCGCGAGCAGGGCATCCTCTGGGTGCGGGCGCTCCTCGGTGCTGCGCTGTTGCCCCACCAGGCCGCTATCACGCTCGACGCGATCGCCCGCACCCTTTTCCGAAGCCTCGTCTCGCGCCGCAATCTCCTCGAGTGGCAGACCTACAAGGCGGGGAGCCAGGGCGCGCGGGCCGGAATTCGCCGCTTGACCCGGCAGTTGGCGCTGGTCAGCCTTGCCTCCCTCGGGGTGGGAGCGGCGCTCCTTCTGGCACACAGCGCGGCCGCAGCCGCGCCTTTCCTGCTACTGTGGATGCTCTCGCCGGCCGCAGTCGCCTGGCTCGGCGCCTCGCAGAAGCCGCGACCGGAACGGGTCCTGTCCGGCTCGGATCGCCGGAGGCTTCGCCGGACCGCCCGAGAGACCTGGAGATACTTCGACGACTTCGTCGGGCCCGAGACGAACTGGCTTCCGCCCGACAACTACCAGGAGGCGCCGCGACCCGAGCTAGCCGAGCGCACCTCGCCGACGAACGTCGGCCTCTGGCTGCTCGCCACGCTGGCGGCCCACGACTTCGGCTACCTCACGCCCGACCAGGTCGTCGAGCGCGGTCAGGCGACCATGGACACCCTCGAGCGGCTCGAGCGCTTCGAGGGCCACCTTCTCAACTGGTACCACACCCGGACCCTCGAGCCCCTGCTGCCTCGCTACGTCTCGACCGTCGACAGCGGTAACCTGCTGGCGAGCCTCTGGACCCTCGCCCAGGGCTACCGGGAGATGCTCTTCCGCCCGATGATCGGGCCCGAAGCGCTGCGCGGCCTGGAGGACACCCTCGCGCCCGCCCTCGCCCGCGAGTGGCCGGCAGCCGATCCTCCCCGAACGGTCGATGCCCGCCGCATCGGCAACCTCCTCAGAGAGTTGTCCAGGTTGTTCGCCAACCCCCCGGATCAGCCCGAGGGGATCGTCGGCCGCCTCCGGGCGGCTGTGAGTCCGGCCCACGAGCTTGCCGGGGCCCTGGGGGACCGCTCGGGCACCAGGCCTGGTCAGACGGCGGCGGGCGGGGAGGCAGCCTCCGCTTATTGGGCGACTCAGGTCGAGCGCCAGGTACTGGCCTGGCTCGACGTTGCCGATCGCTACTATCCTTCTGAGGCGGCCGCCCCGGCTCCAGCGGGCGACTTTGTTGCTCGGCTCGATCGGCTCATCACCCGGGTGGAGGCCCTGGCCGGCCCCATGAACATGCACTTTCTCTACGACCCGAAGCGCCGGTTGTTCACCATCGGGTACAACGTCACCGACCGCCGCTTCGACACTTCCTACTACGACCTCCTCGCCAGCGAGGCTCGGATAGCGAGCCTGGTGGCCATCGGACGGGGTGATGTGCCCTCCGAACACTGGTTTGCCCTGGGGCGACCCTTCGGGAAAGCCCAGGGCCATCGAGTGCTCTTCTCCTGGAGCGGGACCATGTTCGAGTACCTGATGCCGATGCTTCTCACCCGCAGCTACCGACACACGCTCCTCGACGAGGCCCTCCGAGAGGCAGTCGGGCTCCAGATCGACTACGCACGCCAGCAAGGAGTCCCCTGGGGGATCTCCGAGTCGGCCTTCGCCGCCACAGACGTCAACCAGATCTACCAGTACCAGGCCTTTGGAGTACCAGGCCTCGGGCTCAAGCGGGGGCTCGCCGACGACCTGGTCGTAGCGCCCTACGCCAGCGCCCTCGCCTTGATGGTCGCACCCGAGGCCGCGCAGGCGAACCTCCGATGGCTCGACCGGTTGGGCCTACATGGCGACTACGGCTATTGCGAGTCCATCGACTACACCCAGCGGCGTCAACCGAAGGGCGGTCACGGCGTCGTCGTCCACACCTATATGGTCCACCACCTGGGCATGACGCTCCTGGCGCTCGACAACGCCCTGAACGCCGGCGTCATGCAGGGACGGTTCCACTCCGATCCACGGGTCCAGGCCGTCGAGCCCCTCCTCTTCGAACAGGCTCCAGTAGCGCCGCTGCTCGTCGAGGCGACCGAGCGCGGCGAGGCGCCCCTTCGGCTATCGGCGGGCGCTCCCGTCGAGTTGACTGCCCCTCTCGACACGTCGGCGCCAACGACGCAGCTGCTCGGCAACGGCGCCTACACCGTGATGGTGACCTCGGCCGGGGGTGGCTTCAGCCGCTGGCGCGACCTGGACGTCACCCGTTGGCGAGCCGACACCACGCTCGATTCCCACGGCCTCTTTTGCTACGTTAAGGACCAGGACCGCGGTATGGTCTGGTCGGCGACTTACCAGCCCATTGGAAAACCGGCATCCCGCTACCTGACCAGGTTCAGTTCCCATCGGGTCGAGTTCGAGCGGCGCGATTTCGGGATCGGCGTGACGACCGAGATCGGGGTCTCACCGGAGGATGCCGTCGAGGTCCGCTACCTGACCCTTGCCAACTACTCGAACCGCAGACGGCGCCTCGAGGTGACCAGCTACGTTGAGCTGGCGCTGGCGCCCCACGGCGCTGACCTGGCCCACCCGGCCTTCTCCAAGCTGTTCGTCGAGACCGAGGCCCTCCCAGCTGAGAACGCCCTGCTCGCCCGGCGCAAGCCTCGCTCGCCGCAGGACCCCCCGGTCTGCGCTCTCCACCTCCTGGCGACGCCGGCCTCGTCCGAGGTACCCGCCTCGACAAGGGGCTACGAGACCGATCGAGCCCGTTTCGGCGCTCGAGGCCGAACTAACCAGCAGTGCCGGCCCGGTCCTGGACCCCATCTTCAGCCTGCGCTGCGAGCTGACGCTCGACCCCGGCGAGCGGGTAGAGCTGGCTTTCGTGACCGGGGCTGCCGAGAGTCGCGCGGCAGCCCTCGCCCTGGTCGAGAAGTATCGGGACCTCCACGCCGCCCACCGGGCTCTCGAAGCCGCTGCTAGCCAGGGGCAATCGTCCGCACGCCAACTCGGGGTGACGGCCGACGACCTCCGGCGCTTCCAGCAACTCGCCGGCCCCCTCCTCTACCCGAGCGCCCGGCTGAGGGCCTCCGAGCGGCAGCTCCGCCGCAACCGCCTGGGGCAGGCCGGCCTCTGGGCCCACGGCATCTCGGGTGACCTGCCGATCGTCCTGGTCACCCTCGGTGACCGGCGCGACATGGAGGTCGTCCGGGAGGCGTTGCTCGCCCACGCCTACTGGCGGCTCCTGGGGTTCCATGCTGACCTGGTGATTCTCAACGAGGAGGCAGGCGGCTACGAGCAGCCCCTCCAGGGGGCTCTGCAGCGAGCCATCCAGCACCACGCCCCTTACACCCCCCTCGACCAGCCCGGTGGCATCTTCCTGCGTCCGGCCGACCATCTGGCGGAGGACGACCTGGCGCTCCTCTTCGCCGTGGCCCGGGTGGTGCTGGTGGCCGCGCGCGGACCACTCGTCCAGCAACTGGGAATCACCGCCGAGGTGACGGAGCTGCCACCCCCCCTCTCTGTCGGGCGACGCGCCGGCGAGGAGCCCTCGGCACCGCTGCCGTTCCTTGAGCTGCCTTACTTCAACGGACTAGGTGGCTTCACCCCCGACGGCCGGGAATACGCGATCTATCTCGGGCCCGGCACGAACACCCCGACCCCCTGGGTGAACGTGGTCGCCAACCCGAGCTTCGGCGCTCTCGTCTCGGAGTCCGGGGCCGGCTTTGCCTGGGCCGCGAACTCCCAGGCTAACCGGCTCACTCCCTGGTCCAACGACCCGGTGATCGACTCTCCGGGCGAGGCCCTCTACATCCGTGACGAGCAGCTCGGGGTGTTCTGGACGCCGACCGCCGCGCCCATCCGGGAGATCGACGCCTACCGGGCGCGCCACGGCCAGGGCTACTCCCTTTTCGAGCACAACAGCCACGCCCTCGAGCAGGAGCTGGTGGCCTTCGTGCCGCTGGACGAGGCGGGAGGCGCGCCGGTCCGGGTCCAACGGCTCCGGCTGCGCAACCGGTCGTCACGCCGGCGGCGGCTCGGCGTCTTCTCCTACGTCGATTGGGTCCTCGGCACGAGCCGCGAGGACACGCAGATGCACGTCGTCACGAGCTGGGATGCCGAAAGCCGGACGCTGCTGGCGCGCAACGGCTACCACCCGGACTTCGCGAGCCGCGTGGCCTTTGCGAGCGCGAGCCCGCTGCCGCAGAGTTACACTGCCGATCGGACCGAGTTCCTCGGCCGAAACGGGTCCTACTCCCGGCCGGCCGCACTGCTGCGCCAGACGCTCTCCGGCCAGGCAGGTGCGGGTTTCGACCCCTGCGCGGCGCTCCAGGTGGTCGTGGAGATCGACCCCGGGCAGGAGGCGGAGATCACCTTCCTGATGGGCGAGGCGACGGACACTGCCGAGGTGCAGCGGCTGGTCGAGCGCTTTCGGGATCCCATCCGGGTCGACCAGGCGCTCCAGGAGACCCGAAGCTGGTGGGACCACCTGCTGGAGACTATCCAGGTGGAGACGCCCGACCTATCCGTCAACTTCCTTCTCAACCGATGGCTTCTCTACCAGGCGCTCTCTTGCCGCCTCTGGGCGCGTTCAGCCTTCTACCAGTCCGGAGGCGCCGTCGGCTTCCGCGATCAGCTGCAGGACTCCCTTGCCCTCGTCTACGCAGCACCCGAGGTCGCCCGGCAGCAGATCCTCGCCGCGGCCTCCCGCCAGTTCGTCGAGGGCGACGTCCAGCACTGGTGGCACCCTCAGTCGGGGGCGGGTGTGCGGACGCGGATCTCCGACGACCTGCTCTGGCTGCCCTACGCCACGGCGCAGTACGTTCGAGTGACCGGCGACGTGGGGATCCTGGACGAGACGGCGCCCTTCCTGGAGGGGCGAGAGCTCTCCGAAGGCGAGCCTGAGGCGTACTTCGCGCCAGTGATCTCCCTTGAGGCCGGCTCGCTCCTCGAGCACTGCCGGCGGGCGATCCGGAAGGGGTTCACCTCCGGCCCGCACGGCCTTCCGCTCATCGGCACCGGCGACTGGAACGACGGGCTGAATCGGGTTGGCGCAGCGGGCCGGGGCGAGAGCGTCTGGCTGGCCTGGTTCCTGGCCGATGTGCTCGGCGGCTTCGCCGAACTGCTGGAGGGGCACGGACAGGGAGAGGAGGCGCGAGAGTGCCGGACGCAGGCCGAGCGCCTCGTGGCCGCCGTGGAGAAGCACGGCTGGGACGGCGAGTGGTACCTGCGCGCCTACTTCGACGACGGGACGCCGCTGGGATCGCGGGAGAACGAGGAGGCGAAGATCGACTCGCTGCCGCAGTCGTGGGCGGCGATCTCCGGCGCCGGGGATCCGGCGCGCACCGAACGGGCGTTGCGGGCGGTCGAGGAGCGACTCGTCCGCTCTGCCGAGGGGCTGGTGCTCCTCTTCACGCCGCCCTTCGAGAAGTCGCCGGTCGACCCCGGCTACGTCAAGGGATATCCCCCGGGCGTCCGGGAGAACGGCGGACAGTACACCCACGCCGCGCTCTGGGTGGCGATGGCACTGGCCCGGCGGGGCGAAGGCGACCAGGCGGTGGCAATCCTCCGGCTCCTCAACCCGGTCGAGCACGCGCGCACCCCCGAAGCGGTCGAACGCTACCGAGTCGAACCCTACGTCGTGGCTGCCGACGTCTACTCCCTCGAAGGCCACGTCGGCCAGGGGGGCTGGAGCTGGTACACCGGCTCGGCCGGTTGGATGTACCGGGTCTGGCTCGAGGAGGTGCTGGGGTTCAAGCTCCGGGGCAACGTGCTCCGGCTCGATCCGGCTATTCCCTCGCATTGGCCGGGCTTCACACTGCGCTACCGATTCCACAGCGCCCACTACGAGGTTCGAGTCGAGAACCCCGACCGCGTCGGTCGAGGCGTAGCGTGGGTCGAAATCGATGGCCGGCGCCGGCCCGGGCCGGAGGTTGCGCTGGAAGACGATGGGCGCAGCCACACGGTCATAGTCAGGCTCGGTCCCGACAGCACGCAATAGCAGTGGCAACGGTCGCCACGGCGTGCTCGGGTGTACAATGGGGACATGAACAAGTCCGATGCCTCCGCCGCGACCGCGTTGGGCCAGACCCCGCTTCTGGCCACGAAGCTGCGCCAGCCGAGGGTGCGGGCGAGCCTCGTGTCCCGAGCGCGCCTGACCGAGCGGCTGAGCGCCGGGCTCAGCCGGGCGTTGACCCTGGTCTCCGCCCCAGTTGGCTTCGGCAAGACCACGCTGGTGGGGGAGTGGCTCGCCGATCCAGATCAGGCTGCCCCCGCCACGTGGCTCTCGGTAGGCGAGGAAGACAACGATCTGGCCAGGTTCCTCACTTACGTCATCGCGGCCCTCCATGGGGTGCAGGAGAGCGTGGGTTCGGCTGCCCTGGCCTTGCTCCGGTCCCCCCAGCCCCCGCCGACCAGGGCTGTCCTTACCTCACTTCTGAACGACCTGGGCGGCCTGCCCGACGACCTGGTCCTCGTCCTGGACGACTACCACCTGATCGAGGCCCCGGCGGTTCACGACGCCGTCGCCTTCCTCCTCGCGAATCTGCCGCCGCAGGTTCACCTGGTCATCGTGACCCGCTCCGACCCGCCGCTGCCCCTCAGCCGGCTGCGAGCGCGCGATCAACTGGTCGAGATCCGCGGCCCCGAGCTACTCTTCACCCTGGAAGAAGCCGAGACCTTCCTGAACCGCGTCATGAGCCTGGACCTCAATGCCGGGGACGTGGCCGCCCTCCAGTCCAGCACCGAGGGCTGGATCGCCGGGTTGCAGCTGATCGCCGTCTCCCTCCAGGGACGGCGAGAGGTGGCGAGCCTGGTCGCCACGGTGACCGGCGCTCATCGCCACATCGTGGACTACCTGGTCGACGAGGTGCTGAGCCGCCAGCCCGAGGAAGACCGGCTCTTCCTCCTACGGACCTCGATCCTGAACGATCTGTCAGGCCCACTCTGCGACGCGGCAACCGGGCGCAGCGACAGTGCGGCGGTCCTGGTGCGGATGGAACGCGCCAACCTCTTCGTGACCCCGCTCGATGAGGAGCGGCGCTGGTATCGCTACCACCACCTGTTCGCCGAGTGCCTGCGAGGCCGGCTGGAAGCGGAGGAGCCTGGCAGCGTCCCGGAGCTGCACCGCCGGGCCGGCCGGTGGTACGAGCGGCAGGGGCTGGTGGACGAGGCAATCGGCCACGCCCTGTCGGCGGGGGACTTCGAGGGGGCGGCGCGGCTGGTCGAGGAGCAGGCGCCCCGTCTGCTGGGACAGGGCGGGATCGTCGTCCTGCTGAATTGGGCCAACCGATTGCCCGAGGCGCTGGTGCAGGCCAGACCCCGCCTGTGCGTTCTGGTGGGGCGCGCGCTGGCGCTGAGCGGGCAGCTGGAGGCGGCGGAAGTCTACCTCCAGAGCGCCGAAGTTACGCTTGCGGGCGTGCCCCAAGCGGATGCTCAGATCTTGCAGGGCCAGATCGCGGTCGTCCGCGCGAGTATCGCCTCTGAGAGGGCCGATGCGCAGCGCACCATCAAGTACGCCAGGCAGGCCCTCGCGCACCTGCCCTCCAGCGAGCCCTTCATGCGGAGCCTCGCCGCCTTCAACCTGGGGGATGCCTACCTCTTGACGGGCGACGTGGTTCCGGCCAGCGCCGCCTTTGCCGACGCCGTGGATCTCAGCCTGACCACCGGCAGCCTGCACATGGCTGTGGTATCCTCGGCCAACCTGGCTCGAACCGAGTTGCTGCGGGGGCGTCTGCGGGAGGCGGAGCGGGCCTGCCAGCGGGCGTTGAAGGTCGTCGCGGAGGTATCCGAGGCTCCGGCTCGGACGGTCCCGACGGTGGGGATGCTGTACGCCTACCTGGGACACCTGAGACGCGAACAGGGTGATCTCGAGGGCGCGGGGCACTACCTGCGGCAGGCGCTGGAGTTGGGGGAGCAGAGCGGGTACGTCGAGGTCCTGGCCGCCACCTACTGGGCGCTGGCGGGGGTGCACCGGGCACAGGCGGACGTGCAGGCCGGGCTGGCCATGATCGAGAGGGCGATCGAGACGGTCCACGGGCAAAGCCTGACCGTGATGCGCCGGCTTCTGCTGGCCGAACGGGCCGACCTCTTGGTGGCCCTGGCCCGACTGGAGGAGGCGGAGAGTTGGGCGCGGGAGCATCGGGTGGGGGAGGTGGCGGACTTCGGCCTGCCGGGCGAGCGGGAGTGGCTGAGCCTGGCCCGGCTCCGGCTGGCGCGGGGCGAGGCGGCTGAGGCGGTCAGCCTCCTGACCCGCCTGCTGGGCCCAGCCGAGGCAGCCGGGCGCATCGGAGTGGTGATCGAGATCCTGGCGCTCCAGTCGCTGGCCCTGCAGGCGAGCGGCAAGCTAACACTAGCGCTGAGCGCCCTGGAACGAGCGCTGGTGCTGGCCGGGCCGGAGGGTTATCTCCGCACCTTCGCGGATCACGGCGAGCCTATGGCCATGCTGCTCCGCCAGGTTGCCGCGCGCGGGGTCGCCAGCCTGTACGTCGCCCGGCTCTTGGCAGCGATTCAGGGGTCGGGGGTCAGGGACCAGGGGGCAGCGGGCGAAAGGGATGCTCCGCCGAACCCCGGCCCCCGCCTGCTGCCCCCTGGTGTGGAGCCGCTCACTGCCCGGGAGGTCGAGGTCCTCCGGCTTCTGGCGGCCGGCGCGTCCAACCAGAGGATAGCCGACGAACTGACGGTCAGCATCGGCACCGTGAAGGCGCACACCAGCCATATCCTCGGCAAGATCGGGGCGGGCAACCGCACCGAGGCCGTGGCCCGAGCCAGGGAACTCGGCCTCCTCGATCGAGGGTAGACTCCCAAGATAAGACTTTCGACAGACGACAGCCGGGCCGGTTTACGCCTACCCTGTGTAAGCGTAAATCGGCTTCTCAACTACTGGAGGTGGCCAGGGTGCTACGTCAGTTGCGACAACGGGCCAGCGAGACGCTCTCAACTGCGCGTCAGATCGTGCTCTCGGCCGGCGGCCCGGCGGACATCCAGGCCGAGACCCTCCCCTGCGAGGCGGTGGGCCTGGCCCTGTACGTGCTCGTGGCGAGGACGTCGGACCTGCTGTTCAACCTGGAGAGCAATCCGCTGGTGGTGGTCACCGCAGAGACCTGGCAGCTGCGCGGGGTGGCGCGCCTGCTCCGACCGGGCGAGGAACCCGACCGACTCGCCCTTGCGAGAACTCCCGAAGCAGCCTGGTGCCAGGTGGTCGAGATTCGCCCCACGAGGCTGCAGTTGCGTCCACCCCAGGGCCAGGGCGAGACGATTGACCTCTGGTGAAGGCCCCTCGACTGTTCGCCGCTGCTCCCCATCCCTGGCCCCGAGATCTGGTTCCCCACTAACCCTCCAATAACCACAGGCAGCGTGGTTTACAGAAACGTCAGAGATACTCCCCAGGATCTAATCCCCAAGTAAGCCTTCGATAGACGACAGGCAACGTGGGTTACGCATACGCTGCTACCAGTGGACTATGAGCGCTGGATTGGTGGGCCGCAGAAGCGATGCCCCCATCGCGGGGAGTCCATCCATGCGGCGGCCGATGATTCCTGCCGCTTCTGTGGCTGGGGCGGGCGTAGCGCGGCGTAGGGAAGGCGTCGAGGCCAGATACAGCGCATCAAGAAACGGAGGAGCCGCTGTGACCTTGCTCGGTTGGATCGTCCTGGGGCTCATCGCCGCATGGGGCGCGAGTCTGCTCATGGGGTCGGGGGGCTACGGCCTCGTCGGCGACATCCCTGTCGGCATCCTCGGCGCGGCAATCGTCGGCTGGCTGGGATCGGTGCTGCTGGGAATCGACGTGACCGGGCTCAACTTCAGCAGCGTCGCCGTCTCGTTGGGCGGCGCGGCCATCGCCATTGCCATGTTCCGCGCCTTGACGCCGGGACGGCCCTGGTGGCAGGCCTGGCGGAGTCATTAACAGAACTCACCGAAGGCAGTCTTAGGGTGCGTGCTGAGGAAGGGAGCGTTCCATGTCGGGTAATGGGCAAGCGAGGATCGCCTTGGCGGTCAACCAGGATGTGGAGTTGCTCTCTCTGGTCGCCGGTCTCCAGGCGCCCGTGATCATGATGAGCCAGAACCGGCAGGAATCCAAGGATAGGATACGGGCCGAACACGACTACGAGGTGAACCTGAAGGCGGAGATGGAAATTGAGGGGCTCCACGAGAAACGGGCGGCCCGCCATCAAGTTGGGAGGCTTCCCTTGTTCGAGATCTCAGATGATGCGATGGAGTTAATCCTCGCCCGCCTGGAAGTGGCCTTGGCGGGTAGGCCGGAGCTACGGCACACCGCCACGCGAGTTGGCCTGCGGTTGAACCTCAGGGCGGGACGGGCGCACCTCTCTCTGGAGACTCCGCGACCAACTGATCGGGTCATGAGTTTCATGGGACGAACACTGCTCATAGTCGATCCACGGGACTTCGCTCGCCTTGAGCGTACGCGCCTCACGGTCGAGCGACGACTAGATGGAAAGACACTGTCGATGGAGCCCAACGTCCCCGAGAAGGCGGCCTAGCCTTTCCAGCACTGGACCGCATGGCGTTACCCAGAGCTGGCCGAGATGAGGAGACCTAATGAGCGCACCTACGAGGCCACCCAATGGCCCTGTCGGACCCCGAGCAGGCGGCCAACCGAAACCACCCGCTCCCACGCCCCCGGCTCGGTCCCGGTGGCTGATGTGGTTCATGCTGTTGATGGTCCTGGCATGGAACCTCTATGCCTTCCTGGTGCCGAAGACACCCCCGGCGGCAGTTCTTTCGTACAGTGCCTTTCTGCAGCAGGTCCGCTCGGACAACGTAGCGAGCGTGGACCTGACAGGGCAGAATGGAGACGGCGTCTTCAAGAACGCGATTACGCAGCCGGCTGATACTGGGGGAACGCCCTCCGGAGCTGCCCCAACGTCTGCACCGCCCCGGGCGCCGAGCACCGCTCCAGCCAGCTACGCCCGGTTCACTACCGTAATGCCGGTGAACGGCGATGACCGTCTTCTCCCTCTTCTCGATCAGCACGGCGTGACCACCGTGGTCACGGACACCACCGGCAAGTCCTGGTTCCTGGATCTGGCGGCGACTCTGCTCCCGATGGCATTGCTCGTGGGGATGCTGTTCTTCATGGGACGCCAGAGTCAGCGAGGCGCCCAGTCGATGTTCGGCTTCGGAGGCAGCAAGGCTCGCCTGTACAACCTGGAAAAGCCAGGGGTGACCTTCGCCGACGTGGCGGGTCAGGTGGAGGCGAAGGCCGACCTCCTGGAGGTGGTCGATTTCCTGAAGCGGCCAGAGCGCTATCGACAGCTGGGCGCGCGCCTGCCGCGGGGCGTGCTGCTGATCGGCCCTCCAGGAACGGGAAAGACCCTGCTGGCGAGGGCCGTAGCGGGCGAGGCGAACGTGCCCTTCTTCAGCATCTCGGCCTCAGAGTTCGTGGAGATGTTCGTCGGGGTGGGCGCAAGCCGGGTCCGTGACCTCTTCACCAAGGCAAAGGCCGCCTCTCCCTCCATCCTGTTCGTGGACGAGATAGACGCCGTTGGCCGGCAGAGGGGAGCGGGGCTGGGAGGGGGCAACGACGAGCGGGAGCAGACCCTCAACCAACTCCTGGTGGAGATGGACGGCTTCGACGACAAGACCAGCGTCATCGTGATCGCGGCCACCAATCGACCGGACGTGCTTGACCCTGCCCTGCTGCGGCCGGGGCGGTTCGACCGGCAGGTGACGGTCGGGCTCCCTGACAGGACCGGCCGGGAGGCCATTCTGAAGATCCACACCCACCCCTTGAAGATGGGGTCCGATGTGAAGCCGGATCTGCTGGCCCGGCGCACCCCGGGCTTCTCGGGCGCCGACCTGGCCAATCTCGCCAACGAGGCGGCGCTAGCGGCGGCACGACGGGGAGGCGCCAAGGTGGCTATGAAGGACTTCGACGAGGCGATGGACAAGATCGTTCTGGGTACCCGGCAGGCTGCTCTGGTAAACGAGGAGGAGCGGCGGCTGGTGGCTTACCACGAGGGTGGCCATGCGCTGGTGGCCAGACTAACTGCCGGGACGGACCCGGTGAGCAAGATCACCATCATCCCCCACGGGCGGGCGCTTGGAGTGACCGAGCAGTTCTCCGAGGAAGACCGGCGCAACTACTCCCGCTCCTACCTGGCTGGCCGGCTTACCGTCTTACTGGGCGGGCGAGCCTCCGAGGAGTTGGTGTTTGGCGACCCCACCACCGGCGCCGAGAGCGACCTCAAGCAGGCTACCGCCCTGGCTCGGCGCATGGTCGGGCTATGGGGTATGAGTGAGGAGCTGGGTGCCATTTGGTATGGGGTGGGGGAGACCCACCCCTTCCTGGGACGGGAGATAGGAGCACCTCGGGAATACGCTGAAGCGACGGCGGCGGAACTGGACAGCGTCGTTCGCCAGATGGTGGAGAAGGCCCACCGGCAGGCGCGAGATCTTCTGGAGGGGCATCGGGCCTGTCTGGATGCCCTCGCCGACGAGCTGCAGCTCCATGAGACGGTGGATGGCCAGCAACTGGACGCCTTGCTGACGAAGGACGGATCGTGCTAGGCGACCGTGGACGGCAATGGTGTATGGTGTACCCCGAAAACTGGACAGGTCATCATGTGATGACGGCTGTCCGGTAGAAGAAGCGGGAGGCGATGGCGGTGACGATGCGGTGGAGGCAGCACAGCGCGGAGTTCAAGGCGAAGGTCGCCCTTGAGGCAATCAAGGGCCAGAGAACGATGAATGAGATCGCCGGAGAGTATATGGGGTACACCCGGGGCAGATCGCCCAATGGAAGAAGCAGGTGCTGGAGGAGTTGCCAGGGCTCTTCTCATCAAGGAGGGCCGATGACTTCGGTTCTTGGACCCAGGGTCCCGTACCCAATAGTGGTCGTACAAGTAAGCATGGCTCTTGATGATCTCGGTCCCGCAATGGCCATTGAAACCCGGCCTACTCGTCGTGCCTGCCACCACCCCCGGCACGATCGGCTCCACTTCCTCCCCAGCTCCGAGCAGGCTCGCACCAGCACACCCGGCCGGGACTTGCGGCAACCGCACACCATGGAGTACTCGAGGCATAGCCGGCCCGCTTCAGCATCCCCAGGTCCTCCGGGACGCCCTCCAGCAGCTCGATCCCGCCTGGGTCGCAACCGTAGTGTCGGTCGAGGATCAGGCTTCCATCCCTATCCAGGAAAACCGCCCTCGTCACTAGCGTTCTCTCACCGACCCTTCAATTCCCTGAACTCGTAGAGGTAGTCTCTGTCGATCATCTTACGGCACCCACCCGCTGATGGAGATCCCCACCACCAGGTAGGCCATCCCAGCGAACAGAATCGCCACCGCCCAGTACAGCATCCACACCATCCTCCCGGCCTCCAGCGCAACCCAGCGCGCACGAGTGCTGAGTGCTGCCGGGAGCGCGGACGTCCCGCCCGCCTGGCCCGGAGTGCTGAGTGCTGAGTGCTGAGTCCCGAGTGCTCGGTTCTGCCCCTCTCCCAGAGGGAGAGGGTTGGGCTGAAGATCCCTGCGTCTCCGCGTCTCCGCGTCCCCGCGTCTTTCCGCCCCCACTATCCGGTTGGCCACCACGATCAACCCCACCATCATCCAGAGGAGTGGCAGCGGCTTTGCCCCCAGGGTGATCGCGTCGGTCAGGCCGTAGATGAGATAGGCCGCGCATCCAGCCCCCAGGCCGGCGATAGCTCCCCGCATCAACCCTTCGGACCGCCGGTAGGCCAGCACCGCCTGCCATCCCACGATCATCCAGATCCCCACGAAGGCCATGAGACCGGCCAGCCCCAGGTCCACCGCCGTCTGCAGGTAGATGTCGTGGGCGTGGGGGATGCGAGCGTCGGGTCCCGCAAGGAAGGAAGGGTAGAGGGCATCGAGGACCTTTGGGAAGGTGTTGAGCCCAATGCCGGTGAAGGGGAAGTCCTGGATCATGTAGAGGGCGCGATTCCACACCTCCTCCCGGCCGACCAGGGTCGAGCCACCGGTGCGGTTGGCCTGGTCCAGCTGCACCGCCCACTCGTATACCAGCTGGGGGCCGATCACGGCGAGAGCCACCACCCCTACCAGAGTGGCGACCGCCAGCAGGTATCCGACCCGCCTCCAGCGCAGCCCCAGCAGCAGCGCCACCGCCACCGCCATCCCTGCGAGGGCGCTGCGGGACATGGTCAGCAGCAGCGCCGGCCCCGCCGTGAGCATGCTCACTGCAGCCACGACGGGGAGCCATGGAGACAAGGGTTCTGAGTTCTGGGTTCTGGGTTCTGAGTGCTGGGCGCTGCCGGGAGCGCGGGCGTCTCGCCCGCCCGGTGCTGAGTGCTGAGTGCTGAGTGCTGAGTGCTGACTCATGGGTGCTGGGTCCTGAGTGCTGAGAGCTGACGGCTGAGGGCTGCGTTCGGCCCGTCGGCCCGTCGCCCCGTCGCCCCCTCCCCGCCCCACGCCCCACAGCAGCACCCCCACCGCCACCGGGAGCAGGAACGCCAGCGTCCCCCCGACCTCGTTGGGGTGTATCCCCGCGATCGTCCCGAATGAACTCTCCACCGAGGTGATCAGTCGAGGAAGGCGGCTGTACAACGCGGCACTCCCCGGCAGCTTCGAGATCCAGGCCGTGCTCACCAGCCCCACGGCCGCGACCCCCACGCCAGCCAGCAGCAGCGTGCCGACCGTCCACCACCATCCCCTCGCGGTCCGAACCCCATTCACCACCGCATAGTACGCCGTCACACCCAGCACGACCCCATACAGCTTCGGCATGCTCAGGGTCAGATCGGTGGATGGGTAGAGGGCCTGGATGGCCATCACCAGGAGGAGCAACATGGGGAGGTCGAGAGGGGTGGGCACGGTGACCCGACGGTGCGCAATCAGCCGCGCGATCCAAAGCCCGAGGATGGTCGTGAGCCCTGCAAGAGGCAGGGGGCCACGGGGGAAGAGGAGGGTCGGGGCGATCAGGCAAACCAGCGGGAGTTCGGCGTCGGCCACGCGCCGGCAGACGATAGCTGCGAAGGAAGGCTCTTTTGGCTTCATCCTCTCCAAGAGGCGGAGGCGAGTCAGCCCTCCTCCCTGAGGGCTGACCCGGTGTGCGCTCGCATCGGGTCTTCATTCTCCGAGTGTGGAGAATCGGGCGGCCAAGGGCGAAGCCTAAGCAGGGATCTGCCGCACGGCTCCCGTGCGCTTCATCACCACCTCGGCCTCCGCGTAGTAGTCCTTCACGCCGGGCTGGGTCTCGGCCCAGGCGACGTACCTCTGGACGATCTCGGACAGCCGAACGGAGGGCTCCCAACCCAACTCCCGGAGCTTGCTTGCATCCGATACGATGTGGCGGGTATCCCCGAATCGGAACTCCCCCGGGACCAGCGGCTCGATGTCCTTGCTGAGAACCTTCGCCACCAGGTGGGCGTAGTCCACCACCGTGGCCACGTTGCCGCCGCCGACATTGAAGACCTGATAATCGGCCCGCGCGTCCTCCAGCACCAGCAGGTTGGCCCGCGCCGCATCGCCCACGTAGACATAGTCGCGCCGCTGCAGACCATCCTCGTAGGCGATCGGGGGACGATCGGTCATCAGCCGAAGGGTGAAGATCCGGCAGATGCCCGAGTAGGCGTTCTTGAAGCTCTGGCGAGGGCCCTGGGTGATGCTGTAGCGCATGCCGGCGGAGGGGATCCCGTACCGCTTCCCCAGGTTTAAAGCGATCATCTCCTGGGTGTACTTGCTCATGGCGTACTGGTTGTGGGGATTGACCTTCTCCTCGTCGGTGAGGGACAGGGTCATCGGCTCACCACAAGCTGGACATTTTGGCTCCCAATCGCCCCGCATCAACTGCTCGACCGGACGCAGGGGCGGGTACTGTACTCCATCCAACGCGCAGATGTACCTGCCCTCACCGTAGGTCGACTGCGAGCTGGCGAACACCACCTTCTGGATGGGAAGCTTCTTCTCGACGATCAACTCGTACAGGAGCGCCGTGCCCATCGTGTTGACGTGGAAGAACTTGGAAAAGTCGGTGAGGTAGTCCTGGTAGGCGGCCAGGTGGATGACCGCCTGCACCCCCTCCAGTGCCCGCGCCCAGTCTTCCTTGATCCTCACATCGCCACGAAGGAACTCCACTTCCTCCATCGGAAGGTAGTCCGGGATCTTCCCCCTGGCGTGGACCGGCGGCGCCAGGTTATCCAGAATGCGGACCTCGTATCCCCTCTCCAGTAACAGATCCACCGTATGGGACCCGATGAACCCCGCACCGCCGGTGACAAGAACTCTCATCTTCCAGTACCTCGCAAGACGGCTGGGATCGTCAGCAGCAGGATCTCCAAATCCAACCACAGGGACCAGTTGTCAATGTACTTCAGATCCAGTTTGACCCACTCGTCGAAGTCACGGACATCGTTGCGGCCCCTTATCTGCCACAGGCAGGTGATTCCGGGCTTGACGGAGAGCTTCCGTCGCTGCCAAGGCTCGAACTGCTCCCATTCGTCCCGGAGCGGCGGTCGAGGGCCCACCAGGCTCATGTCCCCCTTCAGTACACTCCACAGTTGGGGCAGTTCGTCCAAGCTGAACTTGCGGAGGAAACGCCCAACCGGCGTAACGCGGGGATCGTTCTTGATTTTGAACACCGGCCCCGACATCTCGTTGGCTCTGGCCAGATCGAGTTTGAGAGCATCGGCGTTCACCACCATAGTCCGGAACTTGTAGCCGGTGAAGGGACAACCCCCCTGGCCCACTACCCGCCACCGGTAAAACACCGGGCCGGGTGAACTCAGCCGAACGATACAGGCAACCAGCAGCAGCAGAGGAGATAGAACCATCAACCCGGCGGCAGAACCAAAAATGTCGAGCGCACGTTTGAGGGCGATGGACCCAACTGCAGACTTGTTGCCCGCCTCGCCAGGCGCGTTCCTCACGTCGCTTTCGGCGCCTCCCGCGCACCCATCTTGGCCTTCAGCACCTGCCAGACAAGCCATGGATTGGTCACGAGGTATCGTTTCCAGTAGGCTCTAGGTTCCTGCGCCAGCCGATACAGCCACTCCAGTCCTCGTGAGCGCGCCCAACTAGGAGCATCGGCTTTCAGTCCGGCCAGGACATCGAAGCTGCCGCCAACCCCCATGAGCACCGGAACTCCCAGCGTCATTCTGTTCTCGTCGATCCAGTACTCTTGCCTGGGGGTGCCAAGGGCAACGAAGAGGACATCGGGTTGCGCACGCCGTACAGTTGCCAGCACCGACTCCTCGCTGCCGCCGAAATAGCCATGGTGGAAGCCGGCAACCTTCAGTCCTGGGAAGTCCGACGACAACTTGGCGACCATCAACTCCGTCACTTCGGGGCGCGCGCCCAGGAAGAACGGACGATATCCCCTGGTAGCCATCACCGGCAGGAGCGCCTTCAACAACATTACCCCACCGATATGGGCTCGAAGCGGAGTGCCCAGCCGCGCTGCTCCCCACACGACGGCGTACTCGGGAATCGCCATTTCTGAGTTGGCAACAAGATTCCGAAGCCGACGATCTGTGGACATGTGCCACAGCTTGTTGGCGTTGATCGCCGTGACAACATGCGGCTGCCCGTCTCGAACGAACTGACAGACCCGCTCGATCGCCTCCTCCATGCTGAGGCTATCCACGGGACACCCGAGGAACTCAATCCGAAGCATCGATACCGGCACACTCCCACTCAGTTCAGCATCTCGGCGCGACTCCGGCCCTTGCCCCACAACCACTCGGCCATGGCCCGCAGCATCCAGGCCTGCGACCATCGGATGTAAGGGATGCGGATCCGGTGCAGCGGCTCTATGCGATAGTGAAAGTACCCCTCGCGGTCCTGCATGTTCCGGACTGTCCAGAAAAGAACCCGGTCGGACCATTCCTCGGCCTCGGCATAGCGATCTCGCAGACGCAGGAAGGCCAGCGTCGCCTCGGCCGCGCAATGAATGTCGATGGGGTGCAGACGCCCGTGATAGTACTTGGGGGCGCCGTCTGCCTGAAAGAATGACCCCCTCCAGTAGTGGTATCCCAGGTCTAAGGCGGGTGTCCAGCGCCCCTCTCCGGTGAACTCCATTACCTCGGCGAGCGCCACCAAGACAAACGCCGTGTGGAAGTTGTCCGCCCATCCATCGGCCCGCGCTACCCCATAGGGCCACGAACCATCTGGCCGCTGGGCCATCGCACTGAAAGCGGCTGCCCTCGTAGCAGTCTCCAGCAGATGAGTCTCGCCGGTGGCAGCGCCCATCCTGGCCAGGAGAGCCGCCGCCAGCAGATTCGCGTTGTGAACCCATCTTCGGTCCAATGGCGTGTAGCTAAAGCAGATCCCCGAATCGCCCTCATGCCTGTGCAGGTCCCTCAGAACGAAGTCGCAGGTGGACCGGGCCAGGTCCAGGGCTTGCCCGTCTCCGAGGGAAGCGGCCATGTCAAGAAAGGCGTTCGCGATGAAGACGCTGTTGACCACTGTCGGCGTACCGGCCGGAGCGCTGAACCCGCGGTTTGGCCAGTCGAAGTTGTACCCCCAACAGGCACCGCTGTACCCCGGCGAGATGTGATCCCGCAGCCACTGGGAGAAGAATGAAACACGTCCGAGATCTGCTTGATCTCGATAAGATACGTATCGGCGGAGAAACGCTGAGAGAAAGAGCCCCATCGCCTTCGGGTTGTGTCCCACCCGCACTCGCAGCAGTGGCCTCACGTTGACGGGCAGGAGACGAAGCGCCTGAACCAGGGCCACTCCAACCCAGCGGCTTCGGCGAGCCATCCAACCCAACACTGGGCTGTTGAGCGCATCGTGCGGATCATGGCCCTGGAACTCACGGGCCGCGAGCCAGGATATCAGCCTGTCGGCGGAACTCTCTATGACGGAACGCTTAGCCGGCATCTGAGCTGGCATTTTCCCCAAGCGGTATCCCGACCGGCGCTCCCCTGCTCAGAGACTCCGAGATGGCAAAGGTCACGCGCGTCGTGCTGACCAATTCAACCAGCGGAATTGGCATCGGCCCGCCGTTCCGCACTGCACGCAGGAACGCCTCCACCTCAGCCCGGTGACCCTTTTCCGGGCCGAACCAGTGTCTTTGAACCCGGCGGCTTCCCCCGCCACTCAAGGTCAACTGCCGGAAGTCCTCCAGCACCGCCATACGACCCCCGCCCAGCACCTCGACCCGTTCCTTGCCCATGCGCTTGTCACCGTTGGCACAGTACACGATGTTGCCCAGGGAACCGTCGGCGTAGCTGATGACTATGACCGCGTTGTCGTCGCGGTAGACGCCCCCATTCGGAAGGGATCGGGCGACAACCTGCACGGGGGGCGTGCCGATCAGGAACTGCATCCAGTCCACGAAGTGGCAGACCTCGCCGAGGATGCGCCCTCCTCCCTGCCGAGGATCTTGTGTCCAATGGTCGCCAGGGACGAAACCGGCGTTCACCCGATAGTGCAAAACCAGTGGCTCCCCACGACCTGAAACGAACTCCTTTATCTCCTGGCTGAAAGAAGCGAAACGACGGTTGAAGCCGACCATGAGAACGGTGTCGCATTTCCGTCCGGAAGCTGCGCTGAAAGCATCGATCACCTCCTGAAGTTGCTCTTCGTTAAGCGCCAGCGGCTTCTCCACGAAAACCGATTTCCCGGCGCGAAGCCCCTGCACAACCAGTTCAGCATGGCTGTCGTGACGGGTCGCCACCAGGACCACGGCCACGCCCGGGTCTTCGAGTATTTCCTTCGCGGCCGACGCACAGCGCTCGAATCCGAAGCGGTCGGCGACGCTCCGAGCACTCAGGCCGGAGGCCGTGGCAACAGCTCTCAACCGTACCTCCTTGCGCGACTTGAGCGCTGGTATCAGGGTGTCCTGGGCAAAGTTGCCAGCGCCAATCAGGCCTACAGTCAATGCCTCTGGCCTGCTCTCATCGGCATGCTCTTTGCTCGCGGGCTCCGTGCCAGGGTAGATCAGCAGGAGATTGGATGCGGATGCGGTCACTTCGGCCGGAGCCGGAAACTCGAGAAGAACACCGAGGTATGGTTCCGCCGTCCTACCCTCGATCAGTCTATATGCTTGAACGGCTTCATCGATCGAGAAACGATGGGTGATCAGGGGACCAACCTCCACCAACTTCCTGGAGACCAGGCCAAGAAAGGACTCCATGTTGCGCCCCTCGGTCCACCGAACGTAACCGTAAGGGTAGTCGTGGCCGTTCTCCTCGTAGCTGGGGTCGTATCTCCCCGGGCCGTATGAGCGAGAAAGCCGCAACTCCAACTCCTTGGCGTAGTACTGCGCGCGGGGTAGATCCATTGGCACGTCACCGACTACCACCACGCGTCCCTTCTCTCGACAGAGTCTGCCTGCCACAGCGACGGGCTCCGTACTGGTGGTTGCAGCGGCGATAATCACGGCATCGGCACCATGTCCGGTGCTCGCGGTCGCACAAAGGGCGGAACACTCCGAGGACGACGTGGCAACCTTCACAGCGCCCAACCTACCAGCCAGGGCACAACGGCCGGCAACCGGGTCGAGGCCGATCACGGTGCATCCCGCCGCGGCCAGCAACTGCACGGTGATCTGTCCCACCAGCCCCAAGCCGATAACAACCACGACTTCCCCCAATCTGGCTTCGGACTGCCGGGCCCCTTGAAGGGCGATCGCTCCCACCGTCGCAAAGGCAGCTTCCTCCATGCCCACCCCGTCCGGAACCTTGACGCACAAGTTCCGTGGGACGAAGTTGACCTCAGCATGATTCGCGTGCTCGGTGCCGGCGCAAGCTATCCGGTCTCCTACGCAAGGGGCGCCAACACCGGCACCCACCGCTACCACCTGGCCAGAACAACTGTATCCCAGGGGCTGGAGAGCGTCCAACCGGTTTGCGATCTTTCGGTAAGTGGCCAGGAGTCCATCCGAACGGAGGGATTCCAGCGCTTGCCGCGCCTGCTCGGGCCTGGACCGCGCCTTGCCCAGAAGGGATTTCTGCGCAAGCGCTACCTTCGCCCTTTCGGTTCCCGCGCTGATGAGCGAATACGAAGTTCTAACCAATACCCCGCCAGGACGCAGAGCCGGGGGAGGAACGTCCTCAAGCCGCACTGAACCGTTCCGCAACGTCTGGGTCACCTGTTTCAACTTACGGGCTTCCTCCCTCTCCGCTCACCTCCAAATGCAGGCCGGAGAACCCGTCTACATCCACTTTCGACAGTATGAAACGCTCCTTGCCGGTTGCAGAGACTGCCAGCTCCTCCACGGTTCTGACTTCGATCTGGGTCCCGCTCCCGAGCCGCTTCTGCAGTTGGTGCTTCAACTCGGCGACATCCGCATCGCTGAAGCCAGGACGGGGTAGGACTCTCACCATCACGTGGCCCACCCTCTCTTGAACCAGCTGGCAGCGCTCCACGGTTTCCACGAACTCGTGGATCTGATCTAAGCCGGCTCGCGGCATCAGCCTCCCGTCGGAGGTCACGATCACATCGTCTTTCCGGCCCTCCACCGGCCCCATCAGCCGGAGTCCGCGCCCACAACGGCAAGGATCCCCCACCAGGTACCCCATGTCTTCGCTAGCATAGCGAATCAGCGGCATGGACAGATTCGTTAGCCCCGTCTGGACCAACTCACCTCTGGTTCCTGGTGGCGCGGGCTGTCCCCTCGGCGAGTCAATCTGCAGGATTCCGAACTCAACGTTCTGGTGATAGCTCCCGTATTCACACTGCTGGCCAACCACTAAGCGCTCCCCAGTACCGTAACGGTCCCAGACCTTGCACCCCAATCGATCCTCTATTACCTCCCGCTCCGCGGGTGTCAGGACTTCGGAGGAGGTGAATACGGCTCGGACGGGAACTCGCGCATCCTCTCGCTCCATGAACCGTGCAAGGGTGAAGATGTTTGAGGGATAGCCCGCCAGGTACCCCGGTTGCCATTCCTGAAGCTTTTCAACGTATCGCGACATGATGGACGTCGACAGATGAAACCCAGAGAGGTAGATGCGGTTATCCAACCGGTCGTAGCGCCAGTAGGCCTTCGCGCGCCCTTCTGGAGGTACCAGAGTGAAGCCCCGCAGCAACACCACCCGATCCCCTGGATGGTACCCTGCCCAGGACCAGTGCCGGTGTATCAAGGCGTGGTCGAAGACCACGCGCTTCTTGTCCAAAGCGAAGTGCAGGGGCACTCCGGTAGTGCCGCCGGTTCGCCCCATGGTAGATTGACGGCCAGACGCGTTGCGGGCGCGGAGCTCGTTCCAGTGCCGCCGCACGTCTTGCTTGGTGAGAACGGGAAGCTTGTAGAGATCCTCCCCCCTCCGTATGTCGGTTGGTCTCAGCTTCAGCCGGTCGAAGACCCCGCGATAGTACGGCACATTCTCATATGCGTGCAGCATGTGAGCACGCAGCCGTTCCTCCTGGAGAGCCTCCAATTCGCAGGGGGACCACCACTGACTGCTCTCGAGTTCACGCACGTACCGGCGAAAATCAGGCGTAAACCGTTCCCATCGCTTGAAGAGCCCGTACCCCGTAACCAGGCAATGCTGGACGGCCACGGGGCTCTTCTCGTAAATCCAACTGATGATAGGGTGGTCGTAGATCATAGCCCGGCAGAAACGGAGGGTTGAGTGCCCACTACTTCACGCTCGCGGCCTGCTGTTGGGCCCCGCGCTCGATGCGCCCCTGCCAGCCCAAGTGGGCCAGGAAGCTCAGGTGGCGTGCACGCTCCAACTCTTCCAGAGACGCGTTCCACTCGGGTACGTTGGAGACGCAGACTATGCTCTCCAATCCGAAGCCGACTAGGGGGTACTTCCCCAGTTCCCAAGCTCTCGCAACGACAGGCACCCGGCGATAATCGAACCCCATTACCGCTGTACACACCGTGTCCACTGCGACTGGGTTGAGACCGGCAACGATCAACCCGCACAGCACTGGATCCGGTGTCACAGGCCCGTTGCCCTGTCCCCCCACTACACCGTCGACTATGGTCATAGAGCGCAGACGCTTGCCTCGCAGCAGACCTCGACCATCAAAATGGAACAGCGCCTTGTTGACGTCCAGCACCATCCGCCAAGCAGTGTCGTTGCCATACCAGTTGCCCGAGCGGGCAACTCGGTTCGTGTCGCCAAAGGTAAGCGAGCCAATTCTCTTCAGTGCCCTGGCCCACAGTCCGGCGCGGCCGCCACGGGCGGTGAGTACCCTCTTGAAACCGGCCGTCAGCCGGCTTTCGACCGCGCGCAGCCTATGGTTGTTCGGAAACTCGTCGCCTCCTTCCGCAGGTGTTCCAATCGAGTGGTGGGGAAGGCAATTGCGGTATCCGTTAATCCCAACCATGTTCTTCAGGCTTAGGGTTACGCCCGTCTTCTTGTGCGTTTTCAATTTCGGCAGGTTGATCACCACGTCCGCGTCCAGTGCTGTGCGGCAGAGGACGTACGAGTGATGCGACCCCGTGTGGAACGAAGCCGTCTCCCTGGTATCATAGTCGGCACCGTAGAAGTGGCCGGACAGCGCGTAGTTGGAGAACTCGCTGGCGCCACCTAGATCGACGGTCGTGTAACCGGCAGGGTCTCCACGCAAACTCACCCGCCGATAGATGACATCCCCCTTCTGGAACCAACGGTCGCGCCTCAGGTCCAGCAGTTCCGCGGAAAGGCCCTGCTTCTGGAGGAACTTGACTACATCAACTACTCCTGAGCGGAGGCAGATGGCATCGAAATCCGAATCGGTCTGCGGCCCGTCTGCGATGATGACCCGACCCTCCCCTTTCAGAGCAAGGAATACGAAGTCCAGCACCGCGCGGATCACCGAGCCGTGCGTGATCACCTGCTCCCACTCGTTGGGCCGTAGCAGGTGAGACTCGCGGATGAAGTTCGGCTTGAGGAGAACGGTGTCTCCCTCCAAGATCATCGTGCCCAGCGGATTCCACTCGGGTGTCCCGTAGTTGCCCTCGTCGAGCCCCAGACGCCAGAACGCCTCGCGCACCCCTTGATAGACCTTGTTGCCACTGGGGGAGGTGTGCGGCCGGAAAGGGTATTCCGGGTAGGGAGTGCTGGGATGAAAGGGTGCGTGGACGGGATACGTCCCCTCCTCGCGAATCAGGGCCACCCTCGGATTGCGGCACCAATCCAACATTCGTCAACCTCCGCAGGCTCTCTCCGACGGTGCACCAGTACGGCCAGCCGTGGCACGATTCGAAGCGCTGCACCCCCGAACCCATCAGCCCGGACGGTGGCTCACGGTTATCCGCGAATCCCAGCCCTTACGGCGACAGGGCGCTAGCTCCGCGCCGAGCGGGCAAGGGCCTCCCGGAGGACACTAAGCGTTGCCCGAGCGGCCGAGTCCCAGGAGAAACAGGCAACTCGATTAGCACCGTTACTTACCAGCTTCGCGCGAAGCTGCTCATCCCGCAGCACCTTCATGATCCCAGCACCCAACGTGTCGGGATGCCGTGCATCAACGAGCAGAGCCGCGTCTCCCGCGACCTCTGGGATGGAAAACATGTCGGACGCGACTATTGGCACTCCCGAGGCCATCGCCTCCAACAGTGGATTCCCGAAACTCTCGTACTTAGAGGGGAAAACAAATAGCTCTGCCCCTCGATACAAATACGCCAACTCCTCGTGGGATCGGTAGCCCAGGAAGAGAACGTGCTCGGAGACACCCTCTCTCGCTGCCTCCGCTCTCAAGAACCGTGCGTATCCCTCCTGTCCGACATCCTCCCCGACTAGCGCCAGGTATCCCTCAAACGTACCGGTCGCACGAAGGCGCGCAAGAGACTGGATCAGAACGTCGGCGCCTTTGTAAGCCCACAGAGCCGAGACAAAGAGCAGATAGGGGCGGGGCACGCCCATTCGCGCCAGCCTGGCCTCGACCTCATCCTCACGGATCTCGCGCTGGAAGACCTCGACGGCCACGCCGTGAGGCACCACTCTCACCTTCCCGCTGGGGACACCCATCAGGCGGTGAATGTCCTCCGCGATGCTCTTGGAGGGCACGATTACCAGAGCTGCACTTCGAGCCGACACCCCCGACAGAGCCCTCCGATACATCAGGCGCGGCACGGAAACGGCCCAGGGGTAATGGTACGCAACCACATTGCGGATGCTTACCACCTTGGGTCCCCGCCAAGTCAAGGAGACGAAGTTGTCCGGATAGTACATTATCTGAACGCCTGCCCGCCTGGCCGCACTAGGTAGCCGGAACTCCATGTCAAGGACCTTCGCCAGCGGACTCGCATCGCCGCCAGCAATGGGAACGATCTCGCAGCGGGCCGAAAGGCTGGGCAATCCACCTTGCTGTCCGTCCGACACGAAGACCGTGAGACCGTCGTCGCCCGCCAGCGCTGCGTCCAGCGCAGGTAACATGTAGGTCAGGTAGTTCCTGGTGCCCGTCAGTCGGCTTACCGGCCCCAAGGCAGAAACCCCTAAGTGCATTCGATCGCCCCCGGATGTCCGATGCCATCAACGTACTGCCGCAGCCAATGCTCCAGGACCACCAGACTCCAAACGCGCAGGTAGTGCGACTCCCCCTTGAGGAACTGGTGGTAAAGTCGGGACACCTGGCCGGCGTCCAGCAGCCCCCGAGCGCGAACTGCCGCAGGAGAGACCGCTTCCTCGACAAGCGGACGAAGATCAGAACGCATCCATTCCGCCATGGGAAGCTCAAAGCCGGACTTCTTGCGCCGCCACACCATATCTGGAATGGCGCGTCTGAATGCCTGCCTCAATATGTACTTGTCCATCCCAGAACGCTGCTTCATCTCTGGAGGGATGCTCCAGGCAAACTCAACGAGACGATGGTCGAGGAAGGGCGCCCTGCCTTCCAGGGAATGCGCCATCGTCATCACATCGAGATCGCGCAACAACATGTTAGGCAGGTAACTCAGCAAATCGAGCACCTGTACCTCCAGCAACGCCGATCTCAAGCTTCCGTTGCCACGTCGATTTTCGACGTAGGACAACTGGTTCAGCATGCCGTACAGGTAATCGCTGGCGGAATCCATCTTGCCGCCTGCCTCAGAGAGTGCCTCGGGCGTCAGCAAAGTGGCCAGTTCGTCCTCGCCAAACAGAACCCGGCTCTCCAATGGTGAAACCAGGAGCTGGAGTAGGCGCATCATGGAAGACAACGAACCCATACTCCACCGCCGCCCACCCCGGAATGCTCCCGCAAGAGACCCCGGCAGCAGGTGCCTCACCAGATCCAGCGATCCTATCCACCGCTGGACATATGCTACGGACTTGTATCCCATGAACAGTTCATCCCCACCGATGCCGGACAGAACGACTTTCACATGGCCTCGCGCGGCCTTCGACACCAGATAGCTGTTGATGGCGTCCCCCGAGGGCTGGTCCAGGGCCCAGATTATTCGGTCGAAATCTGCAGCCACATCCGCGCCGCTTACCCTGATGGCATGGTGCTGAGTTCCCAGTTCGGCCGCAGCCTCCTGGGCATAGGCCGTTTCGTCCAGACGGCTGCCCTCCGTCCCAAAGCCGATGCTGAAGGTGCGAACTGGCTCGCTGGTGAGACGGTTCATAAGCGATACGATTAATGCTGAATCGACACCTCCACTGAAGAACGCCCCGACCGGGACATCGCTTATCAGGCGCAAGCGCACTGAGTCTTCCATCAACTCTTGGAGGCGGCCAACCGTGTCGGCCTCCGTCATCTGGTGCGGCGGAGATGTCGGCAGTCGCCAGTAACGCCGCAGTCGCTCGTTCCCAGCGCCATCCACGATGAGATTGTGAGCCGGAGGCAGAACCCGCACCGACTCCAGAAGGCTGTAGGGACTCGGCACGGAGTAGAAGGACAGGTAGAGAGTGAGTGCCGTCACGTCCAGGGACGCCGGGACCAACCCGCTTGCCAGAAGACCTTTCAACTCTGAGGCGAAAACGAAGGCCCCATTCCGTTGGGAGTAGTACAGCGGTTTCTTCCCCAGTCGATCTCTCGAGAGAAACAACAGTTGGCACGTTTCGTCCCAAATGGCAAGAGCCCAGAACCCGAGAAAGTAGTCGACGCAGGACTCCCCCCATTCCATGAAGGAATAGAGCGCTACCTCGGTATCGCAGTTGGAACGAAAGCGATAGCCGTGCTTTTCGAGATCTGCCCGAAGCCGCTGATGGTTGTACACCTCGCCGTTGAACACGATGTGGAAACGTCCGGAAGGATCGCTCATAGGCTGATGGCCTGCGGTCGATAGATCGATGATGGCCAGACGACAATTGCCGAGGCCGATCCGCCCGGAAGGGGACACATAGACACCAGCATCGTCGGGCCCGCGGTGTCTCATTCGCGCCAGCATTCGCCGGACCGTCTCCCCCAGGTCGCCCGTCTGAATAGCCTGCCCCCGGGAGCAGAGAACCCCTGAGATACCACACATGGCCCTAGTCCCCAGACCTAGCTGCTGTTGGGGCATCGATGTCCAGGACCCTCCGGTATAGCTCGGCCAGACGTTTCGCGGTTGCATCCCAACTGAAAAAGGCGGCTCGCTGGAACCCCTTATGCATCAGATCTCGCGCCAGCGCCGAGTCAGTGAGTACGCGCTGAACCGCACCGGCCAACTGGTCGACCGACCGGGGTTCGCAGAGGAGGGCTGCTGGCCCGGCCACCTCGTCCATCGGAGGACATTTCGAACAGACCACCGGTAGCCCACACGCCATTGCCTCTATGATCGGAAGGCCGAAACCTTCAAAAATGGAAGGAAACAGCAGAACGTCGGAAAGACTGTAGAGGGACACCAGATCGTCATCGGCGATCCCTTGTAGGACCCGGACGACCGGCCGGATGCCAAGAGCATCAACGAGCCGCTCTTGCGTCGGCGAGAAAGCCTCTCCGACTCGCAGCAGCTCCACGTCGACACCACGGCCCAGCCGTAGTTCCGCTATGACCCTCAGCACCGTTTCCACGTTCTTCCGAGGTTGGACGGACCCGACGTGCATAACCCTCTTCGGGCCGTTCGGGTCGAGCCCCAGCCGCGAACTCAGCGCCTCGGCTCCAACCGGGTCTCGACAGAATTGCGGGCTCACTCCGGGGAAGATGACCTCCACCCGGTCGGGGGGATAACCCAGGAGACCCGTCACATCCTCCTTGGTCTTGGTGGAGTCGGCGACGATCCAGTCGGCCTGCCGAAGTCCCGCCAACCCGTGGATCCTCCACGCCAAGCGCGTAAGCCAGGAGCCGCACCAATCGTGCAAGCTGTACAGGTCGTGGCACGTGACGATTACCCTGGAGCGCCTGGCGTACAACACGAGATGCGCGTAACTGTGATCCAGAACGTGCACCAGAGGGCCGCGCACGCGCCACATCTGCCACGGATAGCCCACGTACTTGTGAAGCAGCTTCTCCGCGGACCCAGCAGAGTAGGTCGACGATAGGGGTTGCCCCAATCGGACTTCCAGGTCAGAATCCGCGACTAGTCGCCTGTACAACTCTCGTCCATACCGGTGCATGCTGAGCCAGCGCTCCTCAGGCACGTCGTTGGCCAGGAGGACCTCTATTCGCTTGGTAGCGTTCAATCCCTCCTCCTGCGAGAGCAAGCTACTCGCCAGCACCACCCTGGCGAGGCCGGGTGGCCACCGCGATCATCACACTGGTGACGATGTGGTGGTAGGACGGTCCAGTGCCTCGCCCTTCCGCCAAATCCACGTACCACCCGATCATCCTGCTCAAGACTGCCCATGCCACCGTGCGAAGGACGCTGGACGGATCGATGGGGACCGGGCCCTTCGGATAGATCATCACGTCGGCAAAGCCGGAAACAAACAGAGTCTGCCGAAGGGAGTTAGGGGTAAAGCCCAGTTGATGCGTAATATCCGAATAGCGGTGCGCATCCACCAGGGTCTGACAATTCACCGTCGATACCAGCAAACGCCCCCCGGGCTTCAGGGCACGTCTAACCGCGGCCAAGAACCCGAACATCTCGTCTGGCGAGAAATGCTCGATCACATCGTGGGCGCAGATCAGTTCGTAGCCCGAATCAGACTGTTCCAGGTGTCGGAACGCGTCGGCCTGTTTTACCGCGCGCGCGCCCAGCTTTCGGGCCAGCTCGATCTGCTCTGCCCCCGCGTCGATTCCCTCGACGTTGGAGTACCCGGCTCTTTCGAGGAACATTACGAACTCGCCGGCACCGCACCCTACGTCCAGGACCTTTGCCGTCTTATCCGCTGGCAGGAATCGGGAATACCGTGCCGCGAAATCCCGCTGCATCCGGCCAGTGCTGGCAGGAGAGTAATCCCTGAACTTGCTCAGGTGAGTGCTGACGTACGCCTCATACACGCGATCACGGTACTCCATTCAGAGCCTCTCCAACTCCTCCACGCTCGGAGAACCGGGTCGACAGGCGAGAGGCAGCACCAAAGGCTGCGTCAGCGTCGTCAAAGTATCCCAGGTTCCGCAGCGCTAGCCCGAGAGCGCGGTAAGCACTCGCATTTCCAGGATTCGATCGGAGCACGCGATAGTAGGCGTCGGCAGCAGAGGAATAATCCCCTTGCTCAAGTGCAATGGACCCCAACCCAGCCCATGCCACCTCACTCTGGGCATTGATCTGGATCGCACGCTCATAATACTGCCGACCTGCACGCTCGTCTTTCTGTACTCGGGTCGCATACTCGGCCATTATCAGGTACGGTTCCTCACTGACTTCTGGCAACCGGCTCGCCTGGACAGCCACCTCCATCGCCCTCTCATGGTCGCCCCGTTGCCAGTATGCTTTGGCAAGTTTGGCTGCCAACTGGCAATCATCAGGGGCCAATTCCCGTCCCCTCTCCAACAGGTCTATTGCACGATCGTAGTCTCCCAACTCACTCGATACATGGCCAGCCCAAAAGTAGGCGGCTGCCATATTCGGGCTGAGTTCCAGCACTGCTCGGAGACAATCCTCCACCTGCGACCGGGGCTGTCCAGTCTTCCATTCCAGTACACATTGCGCCAGCAACCGTGATCCCGCAGAGGACACTCTGCTCCAGTGCGGCAGGGCGCCAACGCTATCATCTCGTGCGCGCGCCATCTGCCCAAGCCACCAATACGGTTTGGCAAGAGTAGGATCCAAGTCTACTGCCAGTTGGTACCAACGTTCCGCCGGTGCCGCTGGCACTTGATGCCCGAGCGAAGCTGAGCCGAAGGAAACCATACCCGCATTGTGCGCCGCGAAGGCTGGTAGTCTGCTCAGGAGCACCAAGATCACTACCAAGGTGATCGCTCTGCGCACTACATTACTCGGCAAGCGACGGGTTCCGTCGCCTTGTGGCGTCCTCATAGATGCCTGCCAACCGCTGTCGGTATGTCTTCCATCCGAGCCCCTGAGCAAGCCTGAACCCTTCCGCTCCCATCTCGCGCCGCACTGCAGGATCTGAACAAAGCAACCGCAGTGCTTCGCGCAACGCTCCCACGTCTGCCACCGGAACCACAATCCCGGTTCGACCGTCGATGACCGGTGCACCCACGTTGGTCGAGACGATCACCGGTAGCCCGGTAGCCATCGCCTCAAGAACGACCATGCCGAAGCTATCGGCCAGAGAAGGTAACACGAAGACGTCTGCTTCGTGGTAGTGCCGGACGATCTCGCCATGCGGCACGTTCTCCACCTGGGTGAAGAGACCGGGGTAGCGCACCTCGATCCGGCCCCAATCCGGTCCCCCCTTTCCAACAAGAACCAGCCTAACCCCGGGCAATTCAAGACACTTGAAGGCCTCCAGCAGGTACTCGATCCCCTTATGGGGTTCGAGCATCCCGACAAACAACACAGTACAACCTGAACGTCCTTTCCTTTCGTCCCTTGGAGGTTTGAACTGCTCAGTGTCAACTCCAAGAGGCAAGGGCACAACCTTGTCTGCCGGAACTCCATGTTCGACCAAGGTTCTTCGCGCAAAGTCCGAGCACACGAGAATACGGTCGGCCTCCAGCATTTCCCTGTTCTTCCGGGCGAGCGACCGTTCCATAACGCGCTCACGGTCTGGGGTCAGGGTCGGGCTGTGCCGCCGCAACATGCTCAACAGAAACTCCATGTGAACCGGAGGATAATCCAGGATCGTCACAGCCCCGAGCTGGCGCGCGCGCTGCAAGGAATAGAGCGCGCAACCGTCAAAGCCGTGGAAGAGGTTGCAGCCTCTGTCCAATGCCCGCGCCACGACAAGATCGAATGCAGCCAGGCAAAGGCTCCTGACCTGCCACCTGCCCCACTCAGAGTGAAGTAGGCCGGACGACAGTTGCATACAAGCATCGAACCATGGTGCGGCGCGAACCAGCCGCTCGGGCAGCCCAGATTGGATCCGTGATCGCAACCTGGCTCCTGCTTTCAATCCAGGCCACGCTAGGTCGGCCGCCTGTGCGAACCGGTTGACGCACCCGCCAGGCTTCCAGTAGGCAGCTGTGTAGAACCATTCCAGGTAACCAGCCTCGTGCGCCGCCAGGGCCGACTGATACGCATGGTGACGGCCTGCGTTGGCAACAGCAACCCTCAATCGTCCCAGACCTCCCACGACAACGAGCCCCCTAGCTAATCTGGTGCCATCGCCTTCGGACTGCCCCGCGCTCACCAGTGTCCGCATGCCCGCCGTCCAAGACCGCCTTCGCCGCACACCCGAGCATCATGTACACCGGAGTTCCGGCATCCAGATAGACTGAGAACATGTTGGCCGTTTGAGCGCCAACCACGTACGCCGCGAAAAAAGCCAGCGCTAGCACCCCGCACTCCCACCACACGGCAGAGGCAGCCCAACGACCCGCCCGTATCGCTGCATTGACGAGGAATCCATGCAGCACGACGAAGACGAGGCTTCCGAGAAGACCCACAGAAACGAGGACCGTGAGCATCGAGTTGTGAGTGATCTGGGTGCCTCCCACGACGGCTCTCGAACCCAGAAGAACCCCCTCAACCCCCCACCCCTTGCCTACTATCGGCGCCTCTAGAAGCTGATCGCCAGCGACCATCCAGACGTTGAAACGATCATAGATCGTTCCCACCTGGAAAACCTCCTCGGGAGCTGCCAGGACCTCGCCAATGGAGACGGATTCGAGGCCGACGCCTGGATTCTTGATGCGCCCGATTTCATCAGGCAACGCAAACAGGAGCACCAGCAGGGCTATCGGAAGCAGTATGGCGCGTCCACGTTGGCTGTAATGCCACATAACAACCAACATGCCTGCGAGCCACATAGCGATGACAGTCCGCGAACCGGTTCGCGGAC
>JAJZQR010000005.1 GCA_021806765.1 Chloroflexota bacterium
CGATCTCAGATAGCCCAGACGACCCTGCGGGCCGTCCTCGGCCAGTCGGACCTGGACGAACTGCTCGCCCAGCGGGACAAGATCAACCATCACCTGCAGCAGATCATCGACGAGCAAACCGAGCCCTGGGGGGTGAAGGTGAGCAACGTGGAGATCAAGGACGTGGAGCTGCCCCAGGAGATGCAGCGGGCCATGGCCAAGCAGGCAGAGGCAGAACGAGAGAAGAGGGCGAAGATCATCCACGCCCAGGGTGAGTTCGACGCCTCCGCCCGTCTGGCCGACGCCGCGGATCAGCTCAACCGGACTCCCGCGGCCCTGCAGCTGCGCTACATGCAGACCCTGACGGAGATCGCGGTGGAGAAGAACTCCACCATCGTGTTCCCGCTCCCCCTCGACATCCTGGAAGGGCTGATACCGGGCCTCTTCAAGCGGAACGGCCACGCCCCCTCGGCGGAGATCCCGGGTCAAGAGGGCTCGTGATGGCGTGATCCGGGTTAGGCGTCTCAGCCTGGGTTCTTCTGGATGGCCGTGCCGCCGGAATGAGGCCTGGCCGCCCTTCGGCACTGGGTTCGGGGACTCAGATGGGTCCCCGCCTACCCCATGGCCCTATCCTGCCCTTGAGTCACCTTTCCGAATCTGCCGTTCCACGGCCCCAAGCCTGGCCCTGGACCGCTGGACTTCCAGCTCCTGGGCCTGCAGCTTCAACTGCTGCTGCAGGTCGTCCATCCGCCGGATGTCCTGGCGTAGAGCCTGCACGCTCAGGCGCAGCCGTTCCTCCTCCTCCAGGATCGACTCGCGATGCTCCAGCAGCGACCTGGCCCGTGCCTCGTCGTCCAGGACCACCCGACGGGCTTCCTCCTCGTCCTGACCAGCCCGGGCTTTCAGGTCGGCCAGCTGCGCTTCGATCCGGCCGGCTGTGGCTTCCGAGTCCGTTTTGGCTCGTTCCAACGCCCTTTCCTGGCGCCGCAGTTCGGCCAGGGCCGCGCTCGCTTCCCTGGCCTCGGGCGACTCCATGGCCAGGATCTCCCGCGCCTGCAGCCGGGCCTCTTCCAGGTCGGTCCTCGTCAACTGCCCTCGCTCGGCGAGCCTCCGCAGCTCCAGAAAGGTCTCCCGGTCCAGTTCGCCCCGCGCATACAGCCGCCTCACCTCTTCTCGCAACCCCTCGCCCTCAGAACGAGGTGGGAGACCCTCGCCCCTCCTGCGTCGGTTCTCCTCCAGCGACTCTTCGGCCAGCCGCAGCAGCATGCGCAGTCCGTGATGGCCCATCATCATCGCCCGGCTTCACTCCTTCCTTGGTTCGCCGCTTCCTCGCTCCGCCAACGCCTCTCGCCGGATCCGCTCCAGTGCCTGCTCCACGCGGTGGGATCGCTCCAGGCGGCGGATCTCGCGTTCCAAAGGATCGCCGGAGCCTGAGTAGAGGGAACCCACCTCTTCCAGCGCGTCAGCACGGGCTGTCCTGGTCGTCACCTGCTCCTCCATGCGCTCCTGGGCCCGAGCGATGGCGGCCACCTCCGAGGACGCGGAGTCCATCACCTGGCGCAGCCGAAGGCGGGCCTCGGCAGCAGCCATCCTGGCCCCAATCTCCGCCTGTTGCGCGCGCAGGCCTTCCAGCTTCTGGCGGAGCCCGTCGCGGGCGGATTCCAGAGCGGCCTGCTGCCCTACTAGCTCTGTGAGACCCTTGGCCAGCTCGCCTCGCCGCTGCTCGCCCGCCCACCGCAGAGCCAGCGCTTGCCGGGCAAGATCCTCTCTCCCCAGCGCCAGCGCCCGCTCCGCCTGCTCGGCGTGGCGCGCCACCACCTCGCCGGCCTCGGCCTCCTGGGCTTCCAGGGTTCGCCTGGTGGCCGCCACGCCCGCACGCTCTCGTCGGCCCTGGCCAACTCACCATCCAGGGACGCCAGGCTTCTTGACAGAGCGGCGCGAGGGTCTTCCTCCGCGGCGTCGCGCTCGCGCTGGGAACTTGGGCCCCCAAACCACCTGCGCAGGAAAGATGACATCGATCAGCAGATCCCCTGTTCAGCTACGAACGATGACTCACTTGGCTAATCCCCCGTGGGCAGCCAGCCCCCCCGTTGCCCGATGGTGTTTCCCCATGACCATCCCTGGGAAGAGCAGGCTAATCGAGCTTCCAGAGGAGCTACGAACCCGGGCCTGCGACGACCTCGATCACTCGCTGCATCCGGACCTTCACCTCTCGGGCGATGTCGTCCAACTGCGGGTTGCCGACTATGCCCAGCACCGGCTCTGGGTCCATGGCCTCCACCACGGATCCACCGTCGGCATCGTACACTGCTACGTTGCATGGTAGCAGCAGTCCCAGGTCCAGTTCCGTCTGCAGCGCCCGGTGAGCCAGGGCCGGGTTGCAGGCTCCCAATATGACGTAGGGACGGAACTCGGCCCCCAGCTTCTCCTTCATCGTCTTCCTCACGTCGATCTCGCACAACACCCCGAAGCCCTCGCTCTTTAGGGCCGCCTTGGTCTTCTCCACCGCCTCCGCGTAAGGCAGGTTGACCTGTACGCCGAAGCCGTAAGCCTTCTGCACCGCCACGGTCAAACCCTCCTTCCTCCTCACCCTTGGGGACATTCTATCCATCGGGCCGATGGGGACGGATCGGACGATCCCTCCTGACCGCGCCTCCTTCAGTTCCTGCAAATCCCTGCGCATCTGTTCGTACTGTTCCTTCGTTATCTCCCCTCGAGCATACCTCTCGCGGAGGATGTCCAGATCGCGACGACCGCTCGTCCCCTCCCCGAAGCCCGACTCTGCCCCCTGTTCTCGGCTCTTTCGCCGGACCACAAGCCAGGTGCCCCCAAAGAGAAGCAGCAGCCAGGAAGACATCATCGGGTAGTTCTCCGATCTCCCACGCCAAGGTGTTGTCGTCCCAGCGGGCAGGGGATTCAACCTTTCGACGTGAACACCGTAGCGCGGCCGGCCATCTACCACTATCCTCTTTGCGCGGTTTCGTCCTCCCCTCGTCTCACCGCAGATTTGGGACCACAGGGGCAGGACGACATTTCCCGCTACCTGGTTCGCTGCTACGCCCCCCCCCGGTGCGCACTCAACTCTCAGCCCATCCCAATGCCCCTTTCACAGCGCGTTAACCTCCGTCCCATACCATTGACCCCGGCGAGTGCAGCTAAGAGCGATCGACGGGGGCGTGAGCAGCGTTTCGCCGCGGGGGGAGTGAATCGTGGAGCGTAAGATTCGCCTGCTTCTGGCAGATGATCACGGCGTGTTGAGGGCGGGATTGAGAACCCTCCTGAACGCGGAGCCGGACATGGAGGTGGTGGGCGAGGCCAGTGATGGGAGGGAGGCGATCCAGAAGGCCGCCGAGCTACACCCTGATGTGGTTCTGATGGACATTAGCATGCCCATGATGAACGGTCTAGAGGCCACTCGCCATATCAAACGAAGCGAAGCCGCGGCAAAGGTGCTGCTCCTTACCATGCACGACAACGAGGAATACCTCGTCCGAGCGCTGGAGGCGGGAGTATCAGGCTACCTGCCGAAGAGCGCTGCGGACACCGATCTGGTCAGTGCCATTCGGGCGGTGGACCGAGGAGATGCTTTCCTGTATCCGACCGCCGCCAAGAAACTGATCCGTGAGTATCTGGACTTGGTGGGTGGAGGCGAGGAGGTTGAACAACTCGACCGCCTCACGGACAGGGAACAGGAGGTGCTGAAGCTGGTGGCGGAAGGATACACCAACCAGGAGATGGCCTACATGCTGGTGGTCAGCGTCAAGACTGTGGAGACCCATCGCGCCCACATCACGGAGAAGCTGGGCTTCCGGAGCCGCGCCGAATTGGTGCGCTACGCTCTGAGCAAGGGGATGCTGGAGGCCGAGGTCTAGGAGGGCAAGAGGGGAACCAGCGGCCAACTGGTCCCCCTGATCCCCTTCGATCTGTTCGTTAGGCTCGATGCGCCGTCGCCGCCGTCTCCATCGCGGGACCGTCGCCTCTCAGGACCACACCCGGCCGCCATGGAGTCCCCAGCATGGGGAGCAGTACGCGGTCGAGTCCGACGTAGCCGGCCGTCTTCCAGGCGAGGATGAGGGCGACGGCCAGGGCAAACATCACCGGGTTGGTGCTGGCGGTGCCGGCCATCATGAAGTTCCAGTTCATGAAGCCTCCGAAGAAGGCTGCCACGCCCACGAAGGCGCCCAGGATCAAGGCAGTGCCGATGGCCAGCTCGCCGAAGGCCACCAGCTTGGCGAACCAGACGTAGTGTCCACCGCTTAGCAGAGCCGTGAGGAAATCCCTGTACCAGTCGAAGGTAATGGGGGCCTTGCCGGTGGCAGGTATGACCACCGCGTTGGTCCAGTAACCCTTTAGCGCTGTCCCACCGTCCATCCAGGCGGGGTTGGTCACCTTGCCGAGACCGGAACTGATCCATGAGTATCCTACGTACAGCCGGACCAGCAGCCAGATCCACGAGAACCTGGCGTCGCCGAAGAGGAGCGTCGCGACCGGCGGGTCCTCCACGATTGCACGCCGCTTGGTAATGGCCAACATTTCCAGACTCCTTTCCAGTGCTACGCCGTATTTCTTGCCCAAGCTCGGAAGCATCCGGGTCTCCCATCGATAGCTAGTGTATCTGACTAACAATGAACCATGTATCAGGGTCTCCCCTGATTTCCCCTGGCGGCAGGTAGGGGAAAAACCCTGATCTTCTCGGCTCGCTCGTCACGCTTGTCTCTTCCGCTGTGGATAACACGCGCGGGTTGCTGTCCCCACTGCTGAAGGGGCCGCCGGTCACGCGGGTTGCTCAGGTCCCTTGACTAGTGGGATAGGACTGCCTAGAATGCATCAACTCATCCTGATGAATTGATAGGTACTTTGCTATGACGACAGGTGAGCCGGCTTGTGCGTCGGCCGGCGCTACACAGGCAGGACTCGATGCCAGGTTCTTCCGGGGACTCGCAGACCCAACCAGGGTGCGCATCCTGGAGTACCTGGTGGGTGGGGAGAAGTGCGTGCGGGAGGTCGTGGAGGAGCTGGGCATCCCGCAGAGCAGCGTCTCCACCCACCTGGGTTGTCTGCGGTGGTGCGGCTACGTCTCATCCCGAAAAGAGGGTCGCAACGTGTACTACCAGGTGACCGACAACAGGGTGCTGGAGATCCTCAGGCTCGCTCGGGCCATGATAGCCGATAACGCCCAGGCCATCCTGTCCTGCCAGGTCCTGAAGTAGGGCGACTAAAGAGAGGAGCGATCCAGATGAGTGCAACCGAGCGGCTGCGCATAGACGTTCAGGGGATGACATGCCGTCACTGCGAGATCGCCGTGTCCAACGCCCTGCGAGAGGCGGGAGCGAAGGTCCTGAGAGTGGATTACCAAGCTGGTGAGGCGCTGGTCGAGGTTCCGGCGCGGACCGACTCAGAGTCTCTCGCCCAGGCGATAAGGGGGGCGGGATACCGGCCAGGAGTGGTGGAGGTGCTCCCTGAGCAGCCAGCAAGACAGGGACAAGCCTCGGACGCCGATTACGATCTGGCGATCATCGGCTCTGGCAGCGCCGCCTTCGCTGCCGCGATCAAGGCCCGTGAGGCGGGAGCCTCGGTCGTCATGATCGAGCGTGGAATCGTGGGAGGAACCTGCGTAAACATCGGCTGCGTGCCCAGCAAGACCCAACTAAGAGCGGCTGACCTTTTCTACCAGGCGGGCCACCAGCCCTTCGGTGGTGCGTGGACGGCTGCCCAAGGGGTGGACCTCTCCCGGCTGGTGGATCAGAAGGACGAACTCGTTGCTCGGCTGCGGAAGGAGAAGTACGAGGAGCTGATCGGCGAGTACGGTTGGGGGTTGCTGCGCGGCGAGGCCGCCTTCCTGGACGAAGGGCATCTGGAGGTAGCTAGCAGGACCATAAGCGCCCGGAGCTTCCTCATTGCCACCGGCGCCTCCCCCGCCGTCCCACCCATCCCGGGCCTAGCGGAGGCGGGCTACCTCACCAGCACGACCGCCCTGGAACTGAGTGAGCTACCCAGGAGCATCGCCGTCATCGGCTCCGGCTACGTTGCCCTGGAGTTGGGCCAGCTCTTCCACCACCTGGGGAGCCGCGTCACCCTCATGCAGCGAAGTCCCCGCATCCTCAAGGAGTACGAGCCGGAGGTCTCTGACGCCGTTTACGAGGCGATGACCGGCCAGGGGATCAGCTTCGTCACCGGGGCTGCCTACCAGTGCGTCGAGCGCACGGGCGGGAGCTACCGCGTCACGCTGGAGGTGGGCGGCCAGCAGCGGGTGGTCGAGGCGGAGCAGCTCCTCGTGGCTGTGGGACGGCAGCCCAACACGGGGGCGCTGCATCTGGAGCGGGCGGGAGTCGAGGTTGGCGAGCGAGGCGAGGTGCTGGTGGACGAGCATCTGAGGGTCAGCAACCCGAGGGTTTTCGCCGCAGGCGACGTCACCCTCGGTCCCCAGTTCGTCTACGTGGCCGCCTACGAGGGGGCGCTCGCCGCCGAGAACGCCCTCGTGGGCTCGAGAGAGGTCGATCTGTCCACCGTGCCCGGGGTGATCTTCACCACCCCCTCCGTGGCGACGGTGGGGCTGACCGAGGCTAAGGCCAGGGCCGCAAGTCTCGACGTCAAGACCTCGGTCCTACCGGCCAGCGCCGTTCCCCGCGCCCTCGCAAACAGGGCCACGGAGGGCGTGTTCAAGCTGGTGGCGGACGCCAAGACCGACCGGATACTGGGGGCACACGTGGTGGCCGAGAACGCGGGGGAGGTGATCTACGCGGCGACCCTGGCGGTGAAGTTCCGCCTCACCGTGTCCGACCTCACCTCGACCTTCGCCCCGTACCTTACCATGGCCGAGGGGCTGAAGCTGGCCGCCCAGACCTTCGGGCGGGATGTGTCCAAGCTCTCCTGCTGCGCGGCCTAGTGGAGGACGAACGTGACTACCACCGAATCGACTACCACTGACGCGACCAGGCCCATCGCCGGATCACCGGGCGGCACAGGAGGGTTCTCCCTCGGCACCGGACTCGGAGGTGCCCTCCTTGGCAGCGTCTGCTGCCTGGTGCCGGCCCTCGCCCTGGCAGTGGGCTTCGGCGGCGCCGCAGGCCTGGTCCAGTTGGGCAAGTATCAGCCCTTCCTGCTGGCGGCAAGCCTCCTGCTCGTCGGAGGTCTCAACTGGTACTCGGTCCGGCGGCGAGAACGGTGCTGCACGACCCCCGAGCAGAGAAGGTTTCTCTACCTCTGGCCCCTGCTGTCGGTGGGCCTCTTCCTTGTCCTCTACCTGGCTATCAATAACCTCCTGGTCCCCTGGCTCTACGATGTAGCCTCGCGGTCCATGGCGCCGATGTAGGACGTGGCCTCGGCAACCCTAAAGACAGGAGAGCTCTGGATAGATGCGAGCAAGTGTGAAGAGGATGTGCCTTCTGATCGCCCTGACCCTGGCCGTCGTCCTCACGGTCGCAGGCTGCGCTGCGAGTCCGGCTTCCGGCTCGGCTGCCCAGTCAGCCACTGAGAGCTCGACAGGGCAAGCCGGTGACTTGAGCAGCGTGACCTTCTACGTGCCCACGGTGACTTGAAGCTCCTGCGTCCCGCGTGTCACCGCCAGCGCCAAGCGGGTGATGGGCGTGGACCAGGTCCAGGTGGACCTAAGCAGCCACAAGGTGACCGTTACCTACGATCCGGCTAAGACCGACCCCGAGGCGATCAAGCGGGCGCTGGAGGCCGGGGGTGACACAGTCCTGCTTTCTGGGGGGTGAACTCCAGCGCCCTCAGCTTAATCCCTCAAGAGCTACTGGGCGAGAAGAAAGCCGGAGATCAATGGATCCTGGGCTCTGCACGCTCCGGCGTCCCCTTCTCCCTATCTTCGGTACCGATCTTGCCACCTCGCCGTCGTGCCCTGTCACGAGTATTGAAGGGCGGACTCTAGTGGTGCATCTTGGAAGCCACGCCCTCAAGCGTGTTCGCCAGTTGGAGGAGGCAAAGCAGAGCTCCCTGGAGGAGCGCGGTATCGCCGTCTTTCGGGATAGGGCCGCTCTCGTGGCTCCTCATGAGATCGCTCTGGATAGCCGCGTAGTCCAGGCGGGCAAGGTGATGCTGGCCGCCGGGCGGGCGCCGAACACGGAGGGGATGGGACTGGACAGGGTGGGGATACAGGTCCAGAAGCAGGGCATCGCCACCAATGAGTACCTCCAGACGACCAACCCAGACGTGTACTCCGGCGGTGATGCCGACGGGGGCTTCTTCCTGACCCCGGTGGCCTCCTACGAGGGGCGGCTGGCTGCCAGGAACGCCCTGGAGGGCAACACGTGGAGAGGGCCGACTACCGGCTGGTCACCAGCACTGTCTTCACGCGCTCGCCGGCCTCGTCGGTGGGGCTCACTGAGGCGCAGGCCCGGACGAAAGGGGTAAACGTGGAGGTTAGCCGGCTGTCCTTCGATGCCATCGGACGAGCGGTGGTCGAGGGCGAGACGGAGGGATTCGTGAAGATCGTGGAGGACGCCGTCAGCGGGGAGATCCTGGTAGCCCATATCCTGGGAGCCCGCTCAGAGGAGCTGATCCACGAGTTCGCCATCGCCATGGAGGGCGGGTTCCTCCGGCAGCGGCTGGCTCGCCGGAGAGTGGCGTTGTGCCGGCCAGCCGCCGGGAAGCGGGGTTAGGCTTGGGCTATTCGCAGGTTGTTCTGGACATCCGTGACGCCGGAGACCTCGTCCGCTAGATCCTCGGCCCGTCGCTTGGAATCCCGGGAGTCCACCGTCCCGCTCAGGGTGACGACTCCGTTCTGGACTGCGACCTGTACGTTGGATGCATCCAGCCAAGAGTCTTCGGTGAGCGCTTCCTCCACCTCCGAACGGATCTGCTCATCGCTCCGTTTGGCTGGCCCCTTTCCTTGATGGGGGCCCTCCTCTTCCTCTCCGGCCATTCCCATGGGGCGGCCGCACATGGGACACATCCCCATGCCCCCCATCATGCCCATGCCGCCCATGCGACCCGGCATTCGGTGCATCGGCCCCATCATCCCCATTCGGGCCATCATCCCCATGGGACCCATCCCACCACGCATGCCGCCCACGCCCCGCTGCATCCCGCCGTGGTGCATCCCTCCTCGGCCCGTGCCTGTCTGACCCTTCTGCTCGGGGCCGGCCTGCTCCCGGCCAGCACCCTCGCCACCCGCGTTCTCGTGCTCCTGCATCGTGACCTCCGTTGTAGTGGCTGGGATCTTCATGGGAAGGGCGCCATTCGAGGCCGAGACGTCACCCTCGAAACCCTTCCCACCCGTTTCTCCGTCTCGTGCTCGCAGTCAAGCGCCACAGAAGGGAGTTGGGATTCAGCCCCCTTCTACCCATCGTTGGCCCTTCGGCAGATTTGGGGCCACGCGGCAAAAGCTCACAGCAATCTCACCGCGTCTTCACCAGGAGTTCACATTCTGCCGATACCCTTAGGGCCATCGAGACGTGGGAGCCAGACGGCTCCCAGGACACGCCAAGAAGAGAGGATAGGAAACGAGAGATGAAACGACTCGTGGTAGCTCTGGCAGCGGTGGGCGTGCTGGTGGTCGGTTCCGTGGGGGCAGCCTTCGCCCAAACCCCGACACCTCCGGCGAACGGATACGGGTGGGGGCACATGGGCTGGGGCTACGGGAACTACGACCCGGCCAGCAACCCTACCATCAAGCGGTTGGCAGACAAGATCGGCATCGCCGCCGCCGACCTGGCGCAGCAGTTGAAGGACGGCAAGAGCATCGTGGACGTGGCCGCCGGCAAGGCATCAGAGCAGGACCTGGTGAACGTCCTGCTGCAGCCTCAGATCGACATGCTCGGCGTTCAGGTGAAGTACGGATACCTGACCCAGGACCAGGCCAACAGCCTGCAGCAGTACATGACGAACCGGGCAAAGTACCAACTGGAGCAGAAGGGCTTCTTCGGCGGCTACGGGTACGGGCGCGGGATGATGGGCGGTTTCGGCGGGATGATGGGCGGCGGCTTTGGCTACGGCGGTATGATGGGTGGTTTCGGCCCCGGCTTCCAGGGCAACGCCAACTAACCCTTAACTCCTTCCCGTCAGCAGCGGCGAGGTGGGCTCTCTGTCCACCCCGCCGTTTGGTCTTTCTCCTTCGTTCGAACAGCTCTTTCCATATTCACCGCCCTGGCCGTGGCCGCGATGAGTGTGCACTCCTGGCTGGAAGCGATTACCCCACTGCGTCGGGCCATCGACGTGGCCACTATCGTCCTGGTGGCTGGCCTCGGTGTCTGGACCGCAGAGCAGTCGGGTTCATCGTCGTGGAGGCGGTGACAGAATGATGATCACCGGCGAGCACCGTTGAACGGCGGGGAATCCCGGAAGAAGGTTTAGGCGTAGAGCCATGCCACAGTGAACTGGACTACCTGAGGGCTGCTCGAACGACCAACCGGCTGAGATACTGCCTCGATTTTCGGTCAAACACCCCGCCGCAGGTGATCAGCGTGATCTCGTTAGCATCCGATTGGGCGAAGACCTCAGCCACAGGAGCTGCCTCGGCGTCGTACCATCGCTGCCACAGCACCACAAACTCGTACACCCTTTCGTCGACGGCGACGACCTGCACGACATCCCCTGCCTTCAGGTCGTCGAGCCTCCAGAAGACCGCCGTCTTGCCGCCCCAGTCCACGTGACCGGCAATGACGGCGTTCCCGGGCTCGCCGGGCCTCGGCCCGAGGCTATACCACGCCACCTCGTTGGGATCCTTCGGGATATCCATGGCGCCGTCTGCTGTGAGGCCGACGTACTCGAATCCGGCCTCGACGCCGATGGATGGGATCCTGATACGCCTCGGCAGCTCCACCGCTACTCGCGGAGCTTTCGCGGCCAGCCTCCCTCGCCCCAGACTCGACCTGTCTGGAACCGGGACGATGGGCCCAACGGTGGACGTGGGCGCGGCGAGCGATCGAGCAATAGCATCATTCGCTTTCAACCCCGAGTGGCCCTCCAAGGCTCCCGCCGCAGCCGTTGCACCGGGCTCAGGCGCAGCCCTGGGAGTAGCAGGTACAGCGGTGGCGGTAGCGGTCGAAGTGGGCTTGGCCGACAGGGACGCCTGCGACCTCACCCCAGGGGTAAGCACCCATCGCGCCAGGAGCTCGCTTGCAAGAGGAGGCGGATTGGCCGCGACGGCTAGGAGCGCCAGAACTATCGCTAGCACCAGGAATCCCATCTGTCGCACCTGGATTCTCCCCTTGCCCACCACGCAGCGGCGGGCTGGCTCTTGCAGACCGCCTTCGCAAAGCGGTCACACGGGAGGAGCTGGTCTACCGCCTCCCTCTGCCCCATTCTACGCTGCTGCAGCAGCGCCACCATCCACTTTCTCATCTGCGCTTCAGCCCGGCCTAAGGCTGGACTCAGGAATCCCCGCGAAGGAAGTAGCAACCTTCGCGGCCCACGGCGCTCGGCAAGCCCTTCTTTCGCGGCGTGGTCTCGGGCTACCCGATCCTGGTGCAGGGCTGCCGTTGGCACAGTGAAGTGGAAGACAGCTCCCCTGCCCAGTTCGCCTTCAGCAGTCCTCACAAGAAACTCTAAGCTGGCTTCCAGACCCGGTTCAGGCTGCCTTAAGCTTCGTCCTCTATTCTGTCAGATGTCGGGCAGCCACATGTCAGTTCCCGTCGAGGGCTGATCGTCGGTGGCTGATGGCTGCCCGTTTCCCGCAGAACGCTGGCCAGGGCCCGGTCCCGCACACCCAAACGGTTGTTCCCCGGCCGGGGTAAAAGGAGAAATCCACGTGCGATCTTCTCACTATGAAAAGCGACAGGCTTTGGTCCCGGCCCTGGCGCTGGTGGCAGCCCTGGCCCTGGTCGGATGCAGCTCGCTGGGAGCCGGAGAGACGCCTTCACCCTCCTCGAACGCACTGTCAACGGCATTCAAGGCGCCGACCTCCGCTGCTCTCGCGGCGACTTCGGTGGCACCATTGCCCAGCGCGACCGCCACTGCTGCCAAACCATCCGAGCCGGCGGCGGTGGCTCTGGAAACCAAGCCGTTCCCTCCAACTGCCGTTGCTCCGCAAGCCAGTGCGCAGTCGCCAACGGCCGCAGCCACCAGGCCGCCCGCTCAGGCGGACGCCGCCACGCCGCAGACTCCGCCCAAGGGCACCGAGAGCGGTGCCGCCCTTGCCATCTCCGGCGGCCCGGTTCGCCGCAACGAGGGTGGTAGCGTGTCCATCGACGTCACCTGGCAGAACCCCGGACAGGCAGCCAGCCCTCTTACCTTCTCGGTAACCATGGACACCCATTCTGTGAACCTGGACGGAGTCGACCTGGGCAAGCAGGCGGTGCTCAGGAACGACCGCGGCCAGGAGGTGAAGCCGCAGCAGTGGGAGGCACCCTCCGGGGGCCATCATCGTTCGGGGTCCCTTTCGTTCTCAGCGGTGGACGGTTCAGGTGGCCTCATAGTGGAGCCTGGGGTGAAGGCCATCGAACTCGTGATCCGGGACGTGGCCGGAGTGAAGGAGAGAGTGCTGCGATGGGAACTGCCGGGATGACAAGCAAAGCATCGGAGACAGGCCGAGAGGAGAAGCCTTTCACGCCTGGGGGGTTGGTTGAGTTGGCGATGCCGGTTCGGGGCATGACCTGTTCCAACTGCTCCCACCACGTGCGCGGAGCCTTGGAGAGCGTGCCCGGCGTCATGGCTGCCCGGGTGGAGCTGGCCGCAGGTCTGGCGAAGGTCACCTTCGACCCGGCTCGGGCCACGGTTGCGATGCTTCAAGATACCGTCGAGGCGGCCGGGTACGTTCCGGGGGAACCTATCGGCATCACAGACACTCCTCTCGCGGAGGACGGGGCCCAAGACAGATCAACTGTGGTCGCGAAGGGTGGATTGACGCGGCCCGTCATCTTCGGGTTCCTGGCCTCGTCGCTGCTCGTGGCCTTCTACGCCGGCCTCGTTACGGCGGCTCAGGGCTTCGAACACGCCGCCGAACTACTCCTAGAGGATTGGTACTTCGTGCTGCCTATCGTCGTGGGCTTCGGCGTTCAAGTGGGCCTCTTCGTTCACCTCCGGAGGAGTTCCCACCAACAGAGCACCCGATCTGCCAAGACTCTCACTGGTGTCGGCACAGGTACCTCCAGCGTCTCCATGGTGGCTTGCTGCGCTCACCACCTAACCGACATCCTTCCGCTGATCGGCATCTCTGGAGCGGCGCTCTTCTTGAACGATTACCGCCAGCCCCTGATGTTGCTGGGGATCGCGACCAACCTGGTGGGGATCATTCTGATGGTGCGGATGATCCGCCGGCTGCACCGGATGCGGTGCGCAGCGTGACGATGAGATCGCTGCTTGATGCGGGCCGAGCTTTGGACTCCAAAGCTCGGCAACACCCGAACCTCCGGCAGTAGGGGCGCGCCTGGACGCTTCGCTCGGCCGCGTCCAATCCTCAGAGCTCCCCAGTCGGCACCTGGGCCGGCAGTTGATCGGAACCGGGTGCCGCCCTTTCATCGTCAAGCAGGCCTTCCCGACCCTGAGGAGTCAAGGTGTTGTGGCGGACATACGAGATGGCATGCTCAGGCCCTTCTGGCCAACTTCAACATCACTCGGTAGTCATCACCCAGCTTGCAGATAGACGCGCAGTGCTCGCAGAGATCTGAGAAGACGAAGTAGCGGAATTGGAGATCGCCCAGCCTCTTGAAGGACGGTCGCAAGAGCTGGGTCTGGACCTCCTTCTCTCGTTTGTCGGGTGCCACCAGAAAAAGGTGCGGACGCTCGTCCGCGAAGGACTCCGCGAGGTCCGCCAGCCGCAGCATGCCGGAGTAGATGGAAGTGCTCTTCTCGATCTCAAAGCCACAGACTACCCGGGGAGCATCGGACTCGAGCCAAAGAACATCGATCAGACCAACCGTGTCGCCGACGCTACTGGGGAGACCAAGCTCCGGGAGCGCCTGAAGAGTCAAAGACGAAAGGCTCTGTCCCTCGTAACTCCTGGACCGATCATTGGCAGCGACGGACACCCGATAACCGAGGGACTTGCCGATCTTGGCCAGGAGATACTGGATCTTCAGGTGCTCGCTTTCCTCCGCGTGATCCGCTGCCACCTCCTCATGCCGCTTCCTCGCCATCCTCTCGATCTGCTCCCGATCCCCGGACAGGGAGCTTGTGCAGCCCGGGGCCACGATCTTCCCCGCGCCCACGTCGAACAGGAGGCCGGAGATGGCTCCCAGGTCTCGGGACAGGAGGACAAGCAGTTCAGCATTGGCTGCCCGGATGACCTCGCGCATGGCCAGGTAGTCCGGCCAGGAGCCCAGCTTCTTCGCGTCTCCGAAGAGGGCATTGAACCCTCTGACTATCGCAGTGTTGAAGGGTGGAAACAGCTCGGGGTGCAGGAAATATAGGAAGTTCGAAGCGGCAGGTCCCAGTCCCTTGATGCGGCGGGCGTCCAGGTCCAGGATCTCCCTGACCAGGCGATCCTCCCGCTGCTCGGACAGGCACCTCTCGAGGAAATGAGCAAAGGCCCGCTTGTTGCCCTCGTTCTCGTAGATATCGGGGATCCGCATCTTGGGCTTCCAGTAGAAGGGGTGGGCAGCCCCCTCGAAGACCTGCTTCTGCTCGGTGATACTGGTGAGTACGGTCTCCAGGGGAGAGCCCTTGAAGTCGTTCCCGAAGGTGCTGTCGTAGACGGCCTTGACCACCTGCTGGACTCCCCGGCGGATGGACCGAAAGGCTTTCAGGCGGGCCTGGCTCTCGATGAACCAGGTGTTGTACACCGACTCGGGATCGCTCTTGTAGCGGAGGACGACGTCCTTGAGTTCACCAACGGATTTCACTCCCCACCCCCACCAGATCTGCTGCGATCCTGTGCAGTCTAGCACGGCGCGGGAGCCTTAGCTATAAGAGGCAGATGGCTGGGACTCCAGCCACTGTGAGTGGCACAGCCAGTGACTCGATCGATCTCGCGACCTTGATCGCCCGCACGCGCGTCAACTGCCCTGCATCCCTCAGCCGATTGCGTGGCCGCGAGCTGCCCGAGATCGGCGCAGACCCGTCGAGCTTCGGGTCCATGCCGGCCTCGAGGTGAGGTGCCGGACGGCAAGCTGCCTCAACGGACTGCTCCGAGTGCGCGGGCGGAGGCAGGTTGTTGCCTCCGAATTCGCCTGGCCAAAGTGGTAGCGTTCATTGTGAACGAACCTCCATCCCTGGAGCGCGGGCATCAATGCTCTTTACGATATCCATCGGGCCCAGGTTCCTCACCTGAAGCTCGTCCAGTCCGGCCCGACGGACGTTCTCAACCGTCTCGCGGTTGATGTTGGCGCCCATCATCCGCACAACCATCGGGTTCATCAGGCGCATTACTGGACGCAGGATCGCCCTAGTCGACAGCACGTGCTCCAGCAGCAGGAGTTGGCCGCCCGGCACCAGCACCCGACGAAGCTCCCTCAGGCCAGCACTGGGTAGGATGGACTCAGCATCATGAAGAGCGATGGCAAACAAGTTTGTGCCCGAACCAAGGGCTTTAAACCACTGCTGGTAGTGTGCGGACAGGGAAGTCTCAATCGTGGTTACCCAGGGCGCAGGGTCCGATGGAGGGCCTTGGCGACCGGATCTCAGAGTCGAGGCACCAGGGCGGGGAACCCCAGTAGCACGGCTACGGCTGCGGCGACCAGGAGCAACAGACCCCACCCCCACGGAGTGCCCATCGCTCCGGCTATGCCACCCATTATGCTTCCCGCTGCTCTCATCGCGCCGCTCAAGCCGCCCATCATGCTTCCTATGCCGCCCATCACGCCGCACGTCATGCTCCCGCCAGCCACCAACAGGTCGAGCACCAGGAAGACGGCAATGAGCGCGATCCCCACGAACAGCAGGCTGCCGAGGTCTAAACCGAAGGGCATCGGGTTCTCTCCCCTTTCAGCCCGCGGGCGCCGCGCGGGCACGCCCGGTGTTCACTTGCTCGTTCATGCACCTCAGACATACGTCCGCGAGGCGGAACCTTTCAGCTCGCCTCACGACGGTATTGGTGCAGTTACGAAGCCTAGTTGCTGGAGCGAGGCGTGGTGGGCCCAAAGCCGTGGCCCATCATCCCGCCGAAGCCGTAGCCGCCCATCATGTGACCGTAGCCGAAGCCGCCGAAGAAGCCCTTCTGCTCGAGTTGGTACTTGATGCGGTCGGCCGCGAGCTTCTGGATGCTATTGGCCTGGTCCTGGGTGAGGTAGCTGTACTTGATCTTGATCGCCAGCGTGTCCGTCTGGGGAGCCAGCAACAGATCCACCAGCGCCTGCTCGTCCACATTCTTCCCCTTGGCCACCTCGACCACGCTCTTGCCAGACTGCAACTCCTTCACCAGGTCCGACGCGCCGATGCCGATCTTGTCTGCCAGGCGCTTGATGGTCGGATTGCTCGTCGGGTCGTAGTTCCCGTATGTCCCAGCGCCGCTCCGGCCCATGGGCCCCCATCCGGGCTGGCTCCTGGGGGGAGTGGGAGTTTGTGCAGAGGCCGCCCCAACCGGACCGACAGCCAGTACCGCCACCGCTGCCAGGGAGAGCATCATCCGCTTCACTTCGTGCCTCCGCATTCGGAATTCGTGATCTGTGGGGAGCGACCGGCCCCTATCTCGCTGGACGTAATGGTGGCGCCGGGTTGTGAATAGCCTGTGAAGAGCTCGTGAGGAAGCTGTGTGATTTGGCCAGTTATGACTCAAGCTATGGCCTAGCCGCTGCGGCGAAACTTCGCTTCCGGCAGCGGGATGGAGGGTCAGATGCGGGCCGTGAGACTTGCTGATGATGTGTTTGTCGGTCCCATACTAAGCCCTGTCTCAGGGTGCATTCAGCGCTTGTTAAGCCTGGTTAAATATACTCCTTGTTAAGAGATCGTACCTGCTTCCCACAGCCGTACCATGTGGGAGCCAGCCCGATGAGACTGCAATTCGTGGAGGGAAAGGTAGGCCAATGCAACTAGGAGCCAGTAAAGACAAGGTTGGGCGAAGGTCTTTCCTGGGTTACATCATTGCCGCCATTGGTGCCTTTGTGACGACGGTGCTTGGCAGCTCGACGGCGATCTTCGCGGCCTCGCCGCTGCTGACTGGGAGGCGCGACGTGCAGGTACCCCTGGGCGCGGCGACCGGGTTCCAGGTGGGCGTGCCCAAGTTGGTACAGTTCTCGCTGCCCCGCAAGGACGGGTGGATAGTCGAGGACGCCGCCAAGTCGGTCTGGGTGGTCCGAACCGGGGAGGACAAGTTCATCACCTACAGCCCCCGGTGCACCCACCTGGGATGCATCGTCTCCTGGGTACCCGAGCAGCAGGCGTTCAAGAGCCCCTGCCACGGGGGCGTCTTCTCGATGGAGGGGCAGGTGATAGCGGGCCCACCCCCACGGCCGCTGGACAGATTGGATAACCGAATAGAGGGTGGCAAGTTGGTCGTCGACTACAAGGAGTTCCGACTGGGGATCCCGAAGAAAGTCGAGGCCTGAGTAACTCTTCCCCCTCTCCTTCTCATGCAAGGCTCAACCGCTTTTGAGTCCCATCTGAACTCCTATGATTGGCAAAGGCTACAACGCGATTGAAACCTTCGACCGGAGGGCACAAGCAGGGCCAAGGATCCAGTTTGTAGGCTGGACGTCGCCCCTAAGTGGGCGGCGGCCAAAGCGGAGTATGAGGGCCAGACCTACTACTTCTGCGCGCCGGGCTGCAAGGCTACCTTCGAGAAGAGTCCGGAGAAGTATGCGGGCGCACGGCTCGATGTCGCGCACCGCGGGATGCGTCGCTGAGACGGGCGAGTGCTTGCGGGCTTCCCACCGTGGGGGCATGTCCGCCTACCGGCACCCATTGCATTGACACTCTCTCCCCCTCCACGCCCGACCAGCGAGGGTTGGCTTCTGCCGGTCGGGCATCGAGCCTTGCGAGACTGGCCTGCCGGCCTGATCCATCCAGACCTTCTCGAGGAAGGGCATCCTTCCCACCCACGGCTGGTTCACGACCCTCGCTCGCTACGATAACCCTCAGGTCGAGGTACTTCGGCTACGCCGGGCAGCCTCCCCGCGGGGGTCCCAGGTCGGCCGATAATGGGCACCATGTAGGCCACCCCGTTTCTCACGATCCCCTCAGCCTGGATTCAGGGAAAACTCAGGAACCGACCAGACAATCGAAGCCAGCCAGCGATTGCCTCCCCCCGGATAGAGCCGCGTGCAGAACCACGGTCGCACCGAGTGGTGCCCCGTGCGGCGCAAGAGGCGGGAGGTGCCGGGGACGAACAGAAGGCAGGGGGCGAAACCGATGAAGAGGCGAATCCTGGTCATTGACGATGATCCGAGCGTTACCAGCCTGCTGAAGCGAGGCCTTTGTTACGAGGGCTACAGGGTGGCCACGGCGGCCTCGGGCAGGGAGGGGCTCAATCAGGCCAGGGACCTGCCACCCGACCTGGTGATACTGGACGTCATGATGCCGGGGATCAACGGCTTCGAGGTGTGTCGTCTGTTGCGGGCAGCAGACGCCACCCTCCCCATCCTCATGCTGACGGCCAGGGACGGAACGGGCGACCAGATCCTCGGACTGGAGACCGGTGCCGACGACTACGTGGTGAAGCCGTTCACCTTTGAGGTGCTGCTGGCGAGGATCAGAGCTCTCCTGAGGCGGACCGAACTACCCGAACCCGAGGTCGTCCGCTTTGCGGATCTTGCCCTGGATACAGGCACCCACACGGCCCGAAGAGACCAGAGGGAGATAGATCTCACGACCACCGAGTACGAGCTGTTATCGGAGTTCCTTCGCCATCCGCGGCAGGTGCTGACGAAGGAGCAGTTGGTGGACAAGGTCTGGGGCTACGACTTCGAGGGTAACTTCAACATCCTGGAAGTGTACGTCCGCTACCTGCGGAGCAAGCTGGAGGCTGGGGGCGAGCCTCGCCTGATCCACACCGTTCGAGGCGCCGGATATCTGCTCCGGGAGCCACGGGAACAAGAAGGAGTGGACTGACTCATGTCCGGCTCGCTTCGGCTGCGGCTAGCCGTGTGGTACGCGGTGCTACTGGGCTTCATTCTCGCCGTTGCATCCCTTTTCTCGTACAGCTTCCATAGCACCTTCCACTATGAAGACGTGGACCGATCACTCGCTGCCACTGCGGGTCACGTGTTGGGTGAGCTGCGAGCCAGGGGCGACCCGCCCGGAACCGAGCAGGGTATCGAGCTTCCCCCGGTGGATGAGTACGGATCGCCGGACGTGTACGTGCGCCTGTTCGACGCCGAGGGACGCATCCTCGCCTTCTCGGGCAACGCCGGCCGGCAGGCCGAAGTCGATCCACGCTCGGTGGAAACGCAGCGTCAGGTCAGGGGAATGGATAGCCCGTTAGGCTGGTTGCCGGCTTCCTGTATCTCGCCTTGGCCCCAGCCGCAGGCTACGTGCGCGTTACTACCGGCTGTTGCCTGGAGGGCAGCTCTGCGTCGCCAACGGTTAGCCCCGGGTTCGGCGGCGCTAGCCTGGAGGGCTGTTCACCCTTGCCGATGGCTGGCGTAGCACCTGACTCCGACTGGTTTTCGTGGCAGGACGCTTGACCCTGGGCGCCGTGGTGCCCCATCCCGCGCATCATAAAGATGTGCATGAGCGGGCAGAGCAGCACCAGGGCGACCGTTCCCAGGCTGCTGAGCGGAATGCCGAGGACCGATACCATAAAGATGGCCGCCAGGGGAACCAGACAGCAGAGCGCCATGATCAACATGTGCTTGCTGCTAGCGGATTGCTCCTTCACCTTTCACCTCCCGTTCATTGCTTTGCTGATCCTTCAGCATCGGACCAACAATAGTGTGACATACGGCCCTTAACTGCTGCTGAGAAGGGGCTTAGCGTTTCATTGGACTTAGCGGGCGACATAGCCGGAGTTGCACCAAGTTCAGGGAAGGTCCGCCTGGGCGGCGATGGGACTTCGGGCCTGCGCGACCTCGACCAGCCCAGAAGCGGTATGGACAGGAGAGATCCCCTTGCAGCGCCATCCAGGTCGGCGGCGTAAAGTCGTCCCGAGGACCTGGAGAAGCGGGTGAGAACGGCCGCCGTTGTCGCCCCCACCATGACGAAGGAGAGTAGCAAGGATGGTGTAGGCGGGGAGACCCCCTGCCGGACCAGCCAGAACGAGGAGCACAGTTGCTGTCGAGGCCGCCAACCCCGATAGGGTGCCCCATCGAGCGATGCGTCCGGACGAGAGACTCTTCCGCTGACATTGGTGCCAGGCCAGGAGGCCGCCGACGGCCAGTCCCAGCATAGCCAGGCCGATCACCAGGAAGGTGTAGTGGTAGAAAAGCACCAGCGAGAAAACCCTGGTGAGGCTGATCTCTACTACCATCGCCCCAAGGGAAACTAGCAGCATAGCCAGGAGAACGGGGCTCCTCGGTGCTTCCCTATTCAAGCCGGCAAGACCGACACTCGCATCCATGGCAGCAAGGTTAGTTGTTTCACCTTAAACTCCTCTGAGGACCATCTGAAAAGGCGATGAGAATGAAAAGCCAGGAGCGCGACTCTCAGGGAGCTTTCAGGAGCGTCTCAGGGGCGACTAAGGCTGATCTGCCATCATTCACCCACGGTATTTCGTTCTTGGGAGGCAAGCGTGGGACCGATAGTCATAGACATTGATCCGGTGATATTTCATCTGGGCTCCTTCGCCCTGCGGTGGTATGGCCTCTTCATCGGCCTTGCCATCTTCGCCGCCTTCCTCGTCGCCCTGCGAGAGGCTCGACGGAGGGGCGTGGCGGAGGACGACCTGTACAACCTGGGGATGTGGGGAGTACTGGGGGGGTTCGTGGGGGCGAGGCTTTTCCACGTCATCGACCGGTGGCCAGATTACATCACGCGCCCGGCTGCAGCCTTCGCTATTCAGGACGGCGGACTGGCCATCTACGGCGCCATCATCGGAGGCTTCGCTGCCGGAGCGATCTACGCCCGGCGCCGGGGTCTCTCCATCCCGCAGATGGCGGACCTCGCGGCGCCCGGGCTGATCCTCGCCCAGGCCATAGGGAGGATCGGCTGTATTACCACCGGAGACTCGCTGGGAGGTCCCACCACCTTGCCCTGGGGGGTGGTTTACCTCAACCCCGGGGCGATGGCCCCCAGCCTGGGGGTGGCCTACCACCCCACGATGGTCTACGAGATGATCGGCGACCTGCTGATCTTCGCTCTGCTGTGGCGCCTGCGGACCCGGCTCAAGACGGAGGGAACCCTGTTCCTGGTGTACCTGTCCCTCTACTCCGCCCTGAAGTTCGGGGTGACCTTCTTCCGGCGAGAAGTGCTGTTCCTGGGCGGCTTACAGGAGGCTCAGGTGCTGTCGCTGGCAGGCGGGCTTACGGCGGTCGCCTTGCTGATCTGGCTTGCCAGGCGTGGGCCAGCGACGGCAGGAGGCCCTTCCCTGGCAGTTCCCTCCGTGGAGACGGCCTCGGCGAGCCGCACCAAGAGCAGGAGCCCACGGCGGGCCAGATAGGTCCGCCGCTCGCGGCGCACTACTTTCTCAGGGAGGTTAGGTCATGCTCGACCGTCTGCCGCGCAAAGTCTACTGGCTTATGGTGGGGGTATTGTTCGTGATCATGGCGTGGGCGATGCACGGCCAGGCCTGAAGCGGATGGCAGACCGCGACACTTCGGACAACCGCCTCGTTGCCATCCCGGCGAGCACCAACAAGAAGCTACGCCTTTTCTCAGTCGGCTCTAAGTCGCCCTTAATCCGGGTGAGGTAACATCGTCTCCGGTTTTGGGCCCTACGCCGACGCGGGGCTAGATTCCCGGTCCATTCTGCAGGCTTCGCGGACGCCAGGCGGCGAGCCTCGCACCCGCGAAGCCTCTGTCCGGCCCCCGACCGTCGGGCAGCTTCCCTGTCCCTCGCGTTTCACCTAACGATATCCAGCCTACCTGCATCGAACATGTGAACGTCCGGATTGTGCCCTGTGGCACGTTCTCACGTTCTGTTGAGAGGTGACGAGAATCATCACCAGAAGTGGACGCGCGCGCGGTCGCGCTCTAGGAGGAGTTAAGCCGCATCCCGGCGATAGCTTAAGACGAATTCTTGGACCCAATCCTCGCACGCTACTGCACCTGGCCGTGTTAGCCCTGGTAGCTTCTTCGGTGTTCCTGGGTAGCGGCCGTGGTTTCCCTTTCCTGTCAGTTGGCACCCAGCCAATCGTCGCGGGTCCTTCAGCCCGGACCCAGCCAGCTCAGATCATCGCCCCGATGGAGCTAGTCTCGAGGGCAATGCCTGCGTCCCCGTCGAGGGTCTCAGCTCTGCCCAACGGGGTCGAACCTTCTAAGGTAGCGGAACCCGAAGGTCAGCTCCCGCTGCGTGAAGGGCCTGTGGCCTCTGCTCTTTCATTGTCGATGCAGTCCCAGTCGGCCCTTCTGTCCGCCGGACAGGAGGACGGCGTGCTAGCCACGAGGTCGATGACCTCTTCCCGGGGTGGCAGCCGTCGCTCAGATCCCGTGCCTGCGCCCTCAGTCAGCCCGACGGCCGTCGCCAACCCGAATCCCCAGTCCAAGAAGGAGCCCCTCAAGCCACAGACCTACAAGGTGAACGCTGGGGATACGCTGTCGGGAATAGCCGCCGCCTTCGGCGTCACTCCCGAAACCGTTCTATGGGCCAACGATCTGGGCAACGGCGAGTTGCTCCAGATCGGCGATACGCTAACCATCCCGCCTGTCTCCGGTGTCCTGCATACGGTGAAGAAAGGGGACACCCTGTCGGGGATCGCCGGCGCGTATGGTGCCGACGCGGCCAAGATCGCTGAGGCGAATGCTCTCAGCGACACCAACGCCCTCGCGGAAGGGCAACTGCTGATAGTTCCCGGCGGCATGAAGCGAACCACGGAGCCGATTACCGGTCTGCCCACGGCGCCGAGCCAGCAGGAACTGGCCAAGGCCCCAAAGTATGTAGTGAAGGACGGCGATACCCTTCTCTCCATAGCGGACTCCTTCGGGGTTAGGGCCTCGGTGATCCAGGTGGCCAACAATCTGCTGAACCCCGACATGTTGAAGATAGGATTAGAGCTATCGATCCCGGGTGGAACTGCCCAGACATCGGCTGCCACCCAGGCTCCCAAACCGGCGGCTGCGTCGGCCCCAGCCAAGCCCGCGCCGGCACCTGCTCCCGCTCCAGAGCCCGCACAGCCGGTCTCGGGTAACGCCGGTGCCCGGATCGCCGCCATAGCGCAGCAGTACCTGGGTTACCGGTACCTCTGGGGCGGTCACTCGCCCAGCAGCGGCTTCGACTGCAGCGGCTTCACCTGGTACGTGTACAAGGAGGCAGGCATCAACATCCCCATGCACGACTTGGCGGGCCAACTCAACGCGGGGCCGAGGATCAGTCGAGAGAACTTGCTGCCCGGTGACCTGGTGTTCTTCCAAAACACCTACAAGCCCGGGCTCTCGCACAGCGGTCTGTACATCGGGGGCGGGCGGTTCATCAACGCCGAGACGGAGGCCGTGGGGGTGCAGATCCGCTCCCTCTCGGATCCTTACTGGGCGCCGCGTTACGTCGGGGCTTCCAGGCCCTGGTAGAGGACGCTCCACGCATCTTACGGAAGTGGCACCGAATCACGGGGGCCCTGCCATTTGGAGCAGGACCCCCGTGATTCGTCCTGTCTCCTAAACCTAGCTTAAGTTCCTCCTAAGCTGCCTTTAATAGGTCGGGCGTATGGTGGTGTAGGCTTCCTCACAGGAGCCAACATCTCCGCCCGAGAGCGGCCATCGCGGGTCGGGTGCGAGGAAAGGAAAGGGTCAGCCAGTGGATAGAATCACTGAGATGCGGAGGGCGGCCGATCCTCCGCCCAGGCATCAAACGCCGGCCCTGGCCGGATGGGCCAGGCCTCTTGTCGCCGGCCTGTGTGCGATAGCCGCCTTCGGCCTCCTTGGGGTGGGGGCAGCGGCCGGCCTCCAGGAAGTCCACGCCGACACGATATACCCGGGAGTGCGGGTGGGGGACGTGTCGGTGGGAGAGATGACCAGAGAAAAGGCGCGGGCCGATCTGGCTCCGCGCTTCGCGGAGCGGGTAAGCCGCCCGCTGCTGGTCCGTGGGGCGGGTACGGAGCAAGGGGTGAAGCTCGCTGATCTGGGCGCCACCCTCGATACCACGGCAACTGTGGATGCCGCTTATGCGGTGGGTCGCACGGGTGGTTGGATCGACCGACTCACAGCACATGTTAGCGCGCTCACTCGCGGCTATTCCGTTGAGGCTCCCGTCCTCCGGATCGACTACCCCAAGCTGGAGGGGTACCTGAAGCAACGGGCGCAGGAGATCGACACACAGGTTCGGGATGCCGATTTGGTGGTCGGACCGGACCTGAGCGTCCAGGTAACCCCCTCGGTCGTGGGAAGGCGGCTCGACCTCACCGCAGCCGAGGCTGTGGTGGAGCGCGCCATGAGGGAGGGAGCTGCATCCCTGGATCTGCCGGTGATTCAGACCCAGCCGAAGCGGGTGGAGAAGGACCTCGAGAAGGACCGGGTCCTGCTGAGCCAGATGTACTCAGGTCCCGTGGTGTTGAAGTTCGAGGGACGCCGCTGGACGCTCAGTGCGAAGCAGATCGCCGGCCTCGTAACGGTGGAGCAGAAGGTCGGCCTGGTGGCGCCGGTGGTCTCGTTGCAGGAGGAGCCCCTCCGGCAGATGGTGGACCAGATCGCCTCGGAGGTTGACCAGCCGGAAGCCAGCGCTCGTTTGGACTGGAATGGGGGCAGCTTGAAGGTGATCCGTCCCGGCCAGGACGGCCGCCAGGTGGACAGGGACAAGGCGCTGGCAGCATTGAAGGACGCCATCTCCAGCGACGGGCGGGTAGTGCCATTGCCCGTAGCTGTACAGAAGTCCGTCGGCGGCTCCCTGGATACAGGCAAGCTGGGCATAAAAGAGCTGATCGAGTCCAGCCGAACACCTCTGGCTGGGGTCCCCGAAAAGATATACAACATCAAGCTGGCAGCCTCTCGACTCAACGGCGTGGTGGTGCCTCCCGGCGAGGTCTTCTCTTTCAATAAGGAGCTGGGCCCCACCACCCTGAAGTCGGGCTATCAGATCGGCTTCGGCATCGTATCCGGTAGCAACGGGGAGGCCCAGACGGTGCCCTCGGTGGCAGGTGGTATCTGCCAGGTCTCCACCACCCTGCTCCAGTCCGTCTTCTGGGCCGGCTACCAGATCGAGGAGCGCTACCCTCACCTCTACTGGATCGCCACCTACGGCTTGCCCCCCCGAGGTATGCTCGGCCTGGATGCTACCGTGTACGACCCCAACCTGGACTTCAAGTTCCGGAACAACACGGAGAACTACCTGCTGATTCAGACGAAGACCGACGGGGGTTTCCTGGAGTTCGATCTGTACGGTACGAAGCCTAACTGGAAGGTAGAGGTAGAGGGGCCGATAGTCACCAACGTGACAAAGCCGGACCCGGCGGTGGTGCGTCAGGAGGAGCCATCGATGCCCGCGGGGACGGAACTCTGGGTGGAACGGGCGACAGACGGGATGGATGTGACCATCATCCGAAGGGTCACCCAGGGCAGCGACGTACGCACCCTCCGAATTGTGAGCCCATATCAGCCCTCACGGAACGTCCTGATGGTGGGGACCAAGAAGCCGTAGCCCGATGCGGCCGCGTCCACTGGAGCAGCATCGCCGGGTGCTCAGTTCCAATAGAGTGCCAGTCCTACCCTCTTCAAACGAAGGGGCCAGCTTCTCAACATACTCTCAGCCGCAACTCATGGATTGTTAACCTCGAGCCGGTAGTATTGGATCGAACCCACTCAAGAAGAGAAGACGCTAAGGTTCCTCCCTGCAATACGGGCCACGTAAGGAATGCCCAACCTTCGTGGCCCGTATTCTTGTGCCTGCCTCGGTGAGGAGTTCCGCTCGAGGCGCAACCGGCCTTCAGGGACTGACCGGTGTACCGTGATGCTGAACGAAGACACCAGCCCCGGCGGGACTACTGCCGGGGCTGGTGTCTTTCACGGCCTAGCCGTGGTGCGCTCTGTTTCGCGGACTGCTACTTGATCAGGGTCGCGTTGGGCACGTCCTGCCCTGTCAGATCCTTGTAGGAGAGTTGCAGCAGGGCCACGGAACGCTTGAAGTTGTGGATGGCGTTGGCCTTGCCGTCGTCGCCCTCCAGACCTCGGACGAAGCGATAGTTGTAGATAGCGTTCTTCTGCTTCTCGTTGGCCTTGGCCAGGTCGGCCGCATCGAAGTAGGGGTTGCCCTTGATCGGCTTGACCCCCGAGTCGGCGATAGCCTGCTGAAGGGTTCTCACCAGACCGGCTACCTCCTCCTGCACCCCCTCGATCTTGCCGTTGCCGTCGTAGTCGGCCTTGGCCTCGAAGTCGAACTTCGTGGCTCCGGCATGGCAGGTCTGACAGGCGCTGGTGTTCTCGACCTTGCCGTCGGGGCTGGTCATGCCGAAGTTGTGCTCCCCGACCTCCCACCGATTGGGATCATTGTCGCTCAATCCGTTCGGTGCCATGTGACAGGTTACGCAGGGCCCTGGAACCGCCCCACCGTAAAGCATCTTCTTGCCCTCTGTGTCCGTCGGGTCCTTCACCGGAGCTACCCCAACGATCAGGCTGTGGGGCGAATTGGCGACTTCCTGGCCGTAGGTCACGCCGCCCGAGTTGCTCAGCATCTCAGCCGCGGGGCTATAGTGCGGGTAAGAGCCCTTCTGAGCGTCCGCCGGGACGGTGCGGCCGTTGTGGCAGCTGGCACAGGTCGCGGAGAGACCGAAGTCCTTGGTCACGCCCGCTGCCTCCAGGGACTTGCCCACCACGCGAAGCTGGAACTTGTTGCCATCGGAGTGCGGGTCGTGGCAGGTGGAGCAGCCAGGCGTCTGAGCTGTGTTATCCCACGAGGCCATCTCCGTGGGGTTGGCCACAAAGGAGACGAAGCCCGCGCCCGAGTGACAGCGGACACACGCCTGGCGGCTCGGACCTGTGGGATAGGTCCATGCCTGGGCAGTCGCGTCCCCGTGCTTGGAGTTGGCGACCGCTGTGCCCTTCAGGGACTTGCCGGCGTTGTGACACTGGTTGCAGACGCCGTTGTCGGCGCTCACCGCCGGCTTGATGCTGCTGTTGGCCACGTGGTCCTTGGCGGGGCCGTGGCAGCTCTCGCACTGGATCTTGGAGACGTTCTGCAGCGCCTCAGGCATGGCGCCCCAGTTGTCGTTGCCCGCCTGGACGTCGGCCGGGGCAGGGAACTTCCAGTCGAGGGCGGCCTGAACGTCAGCGAAGCCGCCGTTCTTCACACCGGGGTCGTAGCCGGTGGTGTGGCACCGCAGGCACGCTTCGCCGTAGTGGCTGGTGGCCGGGTCGGTGCCGCCGTTGATCTCCCTGGTCACTTTGGTGGCGTGGCCGGTCTCAGACCACCCCTGGGTCTTCTCGGAGTGGCACTGGAAGCAATTGCCGACACCGGTGCCGATGTACTCACCAGCGTGGATCTGAACGGAGGCCACGGGGCTCGACCCGGCGTCGTTGCTGAGCACCAGGTCGACCTTGTAGACGCCGGAGACGTCTGGAGTGAACTTGACCGTGGGCTCGTTGTTGGACGTGAGGACACTCTTGGAGCCGCCGGGCTTGGTCAGGGTCCAGGCGTACTTGGATACCGAAGCCTTGGGATCCGAGGCCGAACCCTGCAACGTGACTGGAACCCCGATGGAGACGTTGTTCAACCCGGTCGTCCCCATCTGGACCTTGGTCTTTCCGTCGGCCAGGGTCGCTTCGATGACGTTGGGGTCGGTGGCGCTGGCGGCCACTGGCACGATCTTGATGGCGGCGGCGAGCTTCCCTGCCTGGGGCTGCGCCTCTGCGGCCATCAGCGTCCCCGCCGAAACCGCCAGGGCCAGCACAACCAGGCCAGCCAGGGCCACCAGGCCCTTTGGCTTCACTGCCATGAACGGAACCTCCTTCCTAGTTTCCTCGGTCGGGCCACTTTGCCCTCTCAGATGAGCTGCCGATGAGCCTTGAACCATCACCTCCCTTCAAAGCCATCGTGGAGGATGGACGTACTTCTCCTACTAACAAGAGGTTGGGACCAATGCTATTGCCCCTATTGGCACCGGTCAATCGGTTTTTGCTTTGAATGTGCTGAGAGTCTGCTGAGAGCACGGGATCCCTGCGGTATGGGAAATGCTGGCGGCCGATGGAACTCACCGGGGCGGACTCCCGGCCGCGACTGAGAATTCGGGCTTCCAGGGCTGACTCGACTGTACCATCAGGGAGAGGAGCTAGACGTGGCAAGGAATAGAAAGGTTCGCGTGGGGGTCAACGGTTATGGGGTCATAGGCAAGCGGGTGGCCGACGCCGTGGCCCTCCAGGAGGACATGGAGCTGGTGGGCGTCTGCGACGTCACCTACGACTACCGTATGCGGGTAGCGGCGGAAAGGGGCTATTCCATCTACGCATCAGTGCCCGAGAGGCGAGGCGAGATGGAGCAGGCGCACATCCCGGTGGCGGGAACGCTGGAAGATCTGCTCAAGCAGGTGGACATCGTCGTGGACTGCACGCCGAAGGGGATCGGCGCGAGGAACAAGCCGATCTACGAGCGGGCTGGGGTGAAGGCCATCTTCCAGGGCGGGGAGAAGCACGAGCTCGCCGGCTACTCCTTCACCGCCCAGGTCAACTACGCTGGCGCTCTGAACCGACAGTTCGCCAGGGTCGTCTCCTGCAACACCACTGCCCTGTGCCGGATGCTGCACGCCCTGCACGAGCGGGGTTGGATAAAGAAGGCGCGGGCGGTGCTACTCAGGCGTGGAACGGACCCGTGGGAGAGTCACAAGAACGGAATGATCAACACGGCGATCCCCGAGACCAAGGTGCCCAGCCACCAGGGTCCGGACGCGCAGACCGTCATCGAGGGGCTGAACATCACCACCATGGCCGGGGCCGGACCATACAACCTGAGCCACCTGCACTTCGCCATGGTGGAGACGACCCGCCCGGTGAGCCTGGACGAGCTGAGGCATGCCCTCTGGGAGGAGCCCCGCATCGCCTTCGTCCGGGGGACCGATGGGCTGGTGGCGCTGAACTCGGTGATCGAGCTGATGCGCGACCTCGGCCGCACCCGCAACGACATGTGGGAGGTGGCCATCTGGGAGGATGCCCTGGCGACCGACGGCGAGGAGCTGTATCTCACCTTCCAGGTGCACAACGAGGCCATCGTCATCCCCGAGAATGTCGACGCCATTCGAGCCTTGACCGGAATCGAGAGGGATGGGCTCAGGTCCATCGAGAAGACGAACCGCACCCTGGGGATCGTCAAGAGCTTCCTGCCGCGAACGGTGCCCGAGGAGGCCGTGCACGCGGCCATGGGGGAGGCGCTGAGCGCCTCCGAGGCCGAGTTCATGGAGGAGGGCTTCAAGGGGGCGGAGGAGCCGGCCGAGCCCATCCCGACCGTGGCCCAGAGGAGGTAAGACCGAATCGGATGCCCTCAGTCCTGAAGAAGTTCTGGGTTCTGGGTTCTGCGTTCTGAGTTCTCGATGAGCGTCAAAGCCCAGAACCCAGAACTCAGAACTCAGAACTGAGAACCAACACAGCACCCAGCATACAGGACTCAGGACTATGAAACGTGAGATCGTCGAAGTCGACTGGCTGTTGATGCCGGAGGATGCCCGGGCGGTGGAGAAGCGGCTGCGCAAACACCCCGGCATTCGGCAGGCCGAAGTAAGCCCGGTGAGCGGGCTGGCGGTGGTGGAGTACGACGAGCAGCGGGTCACCATCGAGGAGATCCAGCGAGTGGTGGCGGAATGCGGCTTCCACTGCCGGGGGGCCGTTGGACCCCGCCACCTGTTCCGCGAGATCGAGGGCCCACAGCGCGAGCACCGATCTGATCCCCCTCACCCGATAGCAGGAGGATCGGCGCTGCCCGAGGAGGAAGGGCACGCTGCCCACGTCCATCCCAGGGGAGAGGGTGCTGCCGAGGCCGGTCCCTCACCGGAGCCGCCTCCCGGTCACGGGGGTCACGAGCAACACGGGGGGATGAGCGGGGACCTCGAGGCCATGGCCCGGGACATGCTGCGCCGGACCCTGGTCTCCATACCGCTGACCATCCTGATCTTCCTCTACGCCCCCCTGTTCCAGCAGTTCACAGGCTTCGCCCTTCCGACCCCCTTCGGCGTGTCGCCCAACGTGGTCATGTTCATCCTGGCCACGCCGGTGGTGCTGTGGGGCGGATGGATGTTCTACGTGGACGCCTTCTACGCCCTGCGGAACCAGGTCCTGAACCTGTCGGTGCTTGTCAGCCTCTCGGTGCTGTCGGCCTACTTCTTCAGCGTGGCCGCCACCTTCTTCTTCCAGGCCGAGACCTTCTACGAGGCCGCCACGGTGCTGATGGTGTTCATCCTGGGAGGACACTGGCTGGACCTGCGGGCGCGCAGCGGCGCATCCAACGCCATCCGAGCCCTGCTGGAGCTGGCCCCGCCGATGGCCAGGGTCGTTCGGGACGGCCAGACGGTGGAGGTCTCGACAGCCGAGGTGCAGGTGGGGGACCTGGTGCTGATCCGGCCCGGCGACAAGGTCCCAGTGGACGGAGAGGTGACCGAGGGGGAGTCCGCAGTGAACGAGGCGATGGTCACGGGCGAGAGCCTGCCGGTGGAGAAGCGTCCGGGGAACGAGGTGATCGGCGGGACCATCAACCAAACCGGCTCCTTCCAGTTTCGGGCCACCAAGGTGGGGGCGGACACCGCCCTGGCCCAGATCGTCCAGCTGGTTGCCGCCGCCCAGGCTTCCAGGCCTCCTGCCCAGGTGCTGGCCGACCGGGCCTCCCAGTGGCTAACCATCGCGGCCATAGTCATTGCTCCCCTGACCTTCGCCGCCTGGTACCTGGTGGGCGAGCCAGCGATCTTCGGCTTCACCCTGATGATCACCGTCCTGGTGATCGCCTGCCCCGATGCCCTGGGCCTCGCTACCCCCATGGCGGTGCAGGTGGCCACATCCATGGCCGCCCAGCGCGGCATCCTCTTCAAGAGCGCCACCGCCCTGGAGGACGCCTCGCGGCTGAAGGCAGTGATCATGGATAAGACGGGCACACTCACCAAGGGAGAGCCCGAGGTGGTGGAGATGGTGGCAGCCGAGGGGGTGAGCGAGCAGGAGTTGCTGGCGATGGCGGCGGCCGTGGAGCGGGGCTCGGAGCACCCGATCGCGAAGGCGATCCTGAAGCGGGCAGAGGGGCTGGCGGTGCTTGAGGTGGGCGGCTTCGAGGCGATACCCGGCCATGGGGCCCGGGCAGAGGTGAATGGACGACTGGTCCTGGTGGGGAACCCCCGGCTGATGGAGACCCGGCGGGTGGCCATGGACGGGATGCAGCAGCAGGCGGAGAGGCTGGCCTCCGAGGGGAGAACCGTCGTCTACGTGGCCTGGGACGGCAGGATGGCAGGGCTGGTTGCAGTGGCCGATGCGCCGCGACCAACTTCCAGGGATGCTGTCCGGCGTCTCAGGGAGAGGGGCGTCGAGGTTGTCATGCTCACCGGCGACAACTGGGCGACGGCGAAGCGCATCGCCTGGGAACTCGGCATCGAGAAGATCTTTGCCGAGGTGCTGCCTACCCAGAAGGTCGACAAGGTGAAGGAGGTGCAGCGGGAGGGGAAGCTGGTGGCGATGGTAGGGGACGGGGTCAACGACGCGCCGGCCCTGGCCCAGGCCAACGTGGGGATCGCCATAGGGGCCGGCACAGACGTGGCGCTGGAGGCGGCGGACGTGGTGCTGATGCGCAGCGACCCCCTGGACGTGGCCAGGACCATCGCCATTAGCGGCGCCACCCGGCGCAAGATGGTCCAGAACCTGTGGTACGCGGCAGGTTACAACATCATCGCCTTCCCCATCGCGGGCGGGGCCTTCTACCCGCTCATCGGGCTGCTGCTGCGTCCGGAGATCGCCGCCTTCACCATGGCCGGCAGCTCCGTCCTGGTGACGATCAACGCGCTGCTGCTCCAGCGGACGCCGGTGGACTGAAATCACCAACGATGGCGTCGAGGAGCGGGGTGGCAGCGGCCTGACGGTGGTGACCGACGTCGCTCCTTAGCGCCGGCAGCGGACAACCTGTGCGGGGTTGTGGCCTTGGATGGTCAGATGGGGGCTTCCGTGTTGGCGGTCCGCTTCCGATACGGCCTGATGTCACATCCCGCTGAACGCCTGCCGGGTTGTTCGCGGACCGCCTTCACGAATGTGCCCAATCAACCCCCTACGGGTTGATGATGATCGGTGTTCCGATGTCCGCGAAGTCCCAGAAGAACTTCGCGTCGTCCAACATCAGTCCGACGCAGCCATGGCTACCAGGATAAGTGCCGAACGCCTCGGGCGGCGACCAGTAGTTGTAGTGGATCGCCGCGCCATCCTCGGTGAAGTACTGGGTGTAGAGCACGTTCTGCAAGTAGTATCCATGGGGCGAGTCCAGCGGGATCCCGACGGTGCGGGAATCCATGGTCTCATTGGCTACTCGCCTCAGGATTCTGAAGCTGCCGATGGGCGTGGGGAAGGTAGGTGTGCCTACCGTGATCAGAGCCGTGTAAACCGTTCTCCCGTTCTCGATCGCCCTGGCCACCTGCGCGCTCCGGTCCACCTCTATCCACCGCCCTGTCATCCCCCCGGTGCTGACGTCGCCAGCCGATCTGGCCGGCCTCGTGAGGCCGCTGTAAACGTAAGCCCCGCGTTTGGTGCGAAACCAGGTGACGTTGCCCGGGAAAACCTCGTCGCCGGCCACCTGACCGAACACCGGTACCACGTCCCCCCGGACCAGTACGTCGAAGATGGGAGCCGAGATGTTCGGTGCGGTACGGGCGTTCAGTTCATCTGAAACCACCACGACGCTGAACTCCTGGGCCGAGGCCGTTCCGCCCGGTAGCAGGAGGACGCTGGCCACGACGATCAGCACAGCTATCAGGGCTGCGTGAATCCGAGCTCTCATAGCAGGATCCCTCCATACTGTGAAGTCGGCGACGCGGGCCCTCGGTCGAACAGCTCTGTACGTGAAGGGCCTCGCCGCTCTCCTCCGGCTTCGGCCGGAGGCAGAGGTTGGGGCAGGGGGCATACCCCGACGACGGGTGTTGGCCGCTTCGACCTGAGATTCTAAGCCAACTCCCATGGGGCGCTCAGCGCCGATTCAGTTTGGCCCAGTGCACCCGTCTCTGAACTGCGGCGCGACAAGGTCCCGGTGGACGGAGTGGTGACCCGGAGGGAGTCCGCTTCCGCAGCTGATCACCCGCGCCTCAGCACCATCACCACCACAGAGCCGCCGGCGAACCTCTCGAGTCGGAGCCGCCCTGGAAAGGCCAGGTAGGTTTCCTCTGGCACGGGTCGGGCGCTCATGGCATCCAACACCGGCCTTACCAGGCGAGCCTGCCAACTGTCCGATTCCGCCAGGAAGAGGAGCACGGCGTGGCCCCCGGAGACGAGCCTCTCCAACGCCTTGTCCAGCACCAGGCGAGGGTCGGGCAGGTGGGAGAACACCCAGGTCGAGATCACAAGGTCGAAAGTCCCCTCCGGCAGGGGATCGGCCGGGAGGTCCAGATGCTGGAAGGACGCGTTCTCGGTATGGCGAAAGCGGGCCTTGGCCGCCGCCAGCATCTCCTCTGACTGATCCACTCCAAGGTAGGAGCCGAAGGGAAGCTCCATCTCCAACAGCATTCCCAGGTTCACGCCGGTACCGCAACCCAGGTCCAGCACGCGACCCTCTCGAGGCAGGTGCTCCCTAAGGGCCCTGTTCACCTCCTGGTCCGCGTCGGCATAGAGCCAGCGTCGCCACAGGGGGCTGGCGGCGTCGTAGATGGGGGCGACGCTGCGGTACAGCTCCGGGACGGGAATGGGGACCCGACCGAGGAGCGCCAGGCCGCAGGCGGCCTCAGCGAGGCCTGCCGAGCGGAGCACAGGGGATGGAAGCGCTGCAAACCGGGCTGCGGATCGCCGGCAGATGCCGGGGCCGGGCACGAGCTGCCACAGCCCTGCGTAAAGCCGGCCGCCGATAAGGAGCCCTAGCCCATCGGCTATGGCCGAGGCCGCGATCCAACGAAGAAGCGTCCTGCCGTTCATCCTTTTGCCTCCAACAGAACCAGCTCTATCGTACCCGTGCCGCACCGCAATGGATATGCCGAGAGTTGACCTGCTGGCACACCAGTTGCCCCTCCACTTCCTGGGCGCCGCCGTCGCTGGTGCGTGGATCGTGTTCACCGCCCTCCGAGGCTGGCATCATTAGTGGCGCCGTCCTGGTGACGGACTCGCCGGAGTGAGGCCCGCACTCCCAAACCCGGCCTGAGGAGCGGTGCTGCCGAGATGCTGGCTTCATCCCTTCCCGATGGCGTATCATTACGATTAGGCGGTCACTTTTTGGTTGGGCACAGGAGTTGAGAGATGATCTCACGGCAGGGGGGATTAGAGGCTGAAGCGGGGCGTTGCCGAGACCACGGCGCCGACCCGGCGCGGGTGGCCCGGGGGCGGGAACTCCTACTGGACGACGAGGACTTCTTCCTCCTGGCGGAGACCTTCCGCACCCTGGCCGACGCCACCCGGGCCAAGATCGTCTACAGCCTCCTGCACCAGGAGCTGTGCACCTGCGATCTGGCCGCCCTCACCGGTGTCTCGGAGGCTGCCGCCTCCCAGCACCTGAAGATGCTGCGCCAGCTCCGGGTGGTCAAGACCCGCCGGGAGGGCAAGCTCGTCTACTACGCCCTGGACGACGGCCACGTCCGAACCCTGCTCACCGTGGCCCTATCCCACTTCGAGCACGGCCCCGCTCCGGAACAGTCCGGCCAGTCGTTGGCAGGCGAGGAAGGGCGGTGAACTGCGCCGCCGTGGCCCGGAGGATTCTTTGACCGAGCTGCCGTCGACCGGCCACCGCCGTCGCCTCGCCCTCGTCCTGGGGCTCACGTCGGTCTACTTGGTCGTGGAGGTGGTCGGCGCCCTCCTCACCGGAAGCCTGGCGCTCCTGGCCGACGCCGGTCACATGCTGACCGACCTGAGGGGCTCGGCCTATCCCTCTTCGCCATCTGGTTCGCCCAGCGCCCAGCCACACCGGAGAAGACCTACGGCTACTACCGCACGGAGATCTTGGCGGCCCTGGCCAACGCCGCGGTGCTCTTCCTGATCGCCGGCTACATCTTCTACGAGGCGTACAGGCGGTTTCAGGCGTCGCCCTCAGTGGAGGCCGGGCCGATGCTCGCCGTGGCCGGGGCGGGCCTGGTGGTGAACTTGGTGGGGATCTGGCTGCTCCACCGGGGCGCCGGGGAAAGCCTGAACGTCCAGGGTGCCTTCCTGGAGGTGGTGAGCGACGCCCTGAGCTCCCTTGGGGTGATGGTAGCGGGGGCCGTCGTGCTCGTCACCGGCTTCTACCTGATCGACCCCATCTTCAGCGTCCTCATCGGTCTCTTCATCCTACCTCGCACCTGGCGGCTCCTCGGACAAGCCCTGAACGTCCTGCTGGAGGGCACGCCGTCCCACATCAACCTGGCGGAGGTGCGCCAGGGGATGCTGGCTGTGCCTGGGGTGCTCGATGTCCACGACCTGCACGTCTGGACCATCACCTCGGGCTTCGAGGCCATGAGCGCCCACGTTCGGATAGATAGGATTGCCGACCGCCGTCGGCTGCTGGAGGAGCTGCAGAGGCTGGCGCGGGACCGCTTCAGCATCGAGCACGTTACCCTCCAGTTCGAGGAGGAGAATCTGGAGGAGACCCGCATTCACGAGTGATCGTGGGATGAAACGAAGCGCCGGCAGAGTGCCGCGGCGATGCGCGGGTTCGCCCCAAGGGGTATGGAAGTTGTGGGTCGGGGAGCGCCCGTGGCGGAGGGAGCGCCCATCGACTGGGCTGTCGGCTGGCTTGCCGTCGACTGGACTACCGGCTCCTGCTTCTTCGTTCCCACCATCAGGACGTTCCTGGACGGACGGTGGTCCTCAGCCCGACCTCCACGGCGCGCCGCCCCAGTTTCGGTCGCGAGAGCCCGCGTGTCCCCTTACCCGGGATCACCCTGGCTGGCATATCGACCGGGGAGCCGGCCCGAGAAAGCGGGCAGCCGCAGCTCTCTGGCCCGCGAAACCTTGAACTGCAGGCCGTACTTCCTGACGCTCTCCTTGAGGCGCTGCAACCGTGGGGACGAACCTAGCATCTCTTCCATGGCCGGTGGGCCGATAGCCACGATGCTGTATGGTGAGGACATCATGGTGTCGTTGACGAGAAGGCTTCGGCTCACGCTATAGAAGGAAGTGCTGTTCACCACCCGCTCGTCTCCAACCGCTATCGCCTCGGCTCCTGATTGCCAGAGAACGGCCACGACGTCGCGAACGTCGTAGTCCTGAATTACGTACTGGCTGGCGTCATCCCCTGCCGGGATGCTCTTGAGGCTGCTATCGTCCAAGATCACCTGAACGCCTGGCCCCACTACCGGAACCAGGCCGGCCAGCAACCGCTGAGCCTCCAACTCGCTGTTCAGACTCCCCAGGGCGGACTTGCGCTCCGAGGCATCCTTTTGAAGTCCGGCAAGCTCCGTCCGCCGCTCCGAGAGGGCCTGCTTGAGTGTCCTCTGCTCCGCCTCTAGCCGATTGATGGTCTCCTTGCCAAGCTCGCGCGGAGAATCGGGTGCCGCGGGAACCCCCGTGGACGGCGCCTGCAACCCCATGGACATGAGTAGCCCGAGGATGAAGCCTGCCACAGTCAGCCATCGAGGCATGATCAGCCGGTCAGGTGGCACAGGCTGCAGAAGGGAGTACGGCGATCACGGCCGTGCTCCCGAGGCCGGCGAACTCGTGGGCAATTGGTCGAGGATCCGAACAGTCACCCCTCCTCCATTCCTTCCGGGCTCCACGATGTACTTCTTGGCCCTGGACAGGATCTTCTCCATTGCCTCGGTGTACAGCCGGTACCTGGTGACCTCCGGCCCGTAGATCCTCGCGTCCTTCTGATACTGGCCCAGCGTGTCGGCAAAGCGCTGGGCCTCGCCGCGAGCCCGGTTGACGACGTCCGTCCCGTAGCCCTCGGCCTCCCGCAGCTGCTTCTGCGCCTCGCCCCGGGCCTGGGGGATGATGCTGTTGGTGTAGCCCTGGGCATCGTTGATGAGCTTGTTCTTCTCCTCGGCAGCGCTGGCCACATCGCGGAAGGCCAGGGCCACGTCACCCGGCGGGACGATCTCCTGGAGGTCGACGCTCACCAGCTCGAGACCGCTTCTGTAACCGTCCAGCGCCTGCTGGGCTCGCTCCCTGGCCCGCCGCTGCAGCTCGGTCCGGCCGCTCGTCAGCAGCGCGTCCACCTGCATGCTCCCGGCGAGCTCCGTGAAGGCGGACTTCACGACGGTTCGCAACAGTGGGTCCTCGTTGTAGTCGACGCGGAACAGGTAGTCGGCCGGCTCCTTGACGCGGTACTGAACGATGGCTTTCGCGGTCAGCAGGTTCTCGTCACCGGTCAGGAGCTGGATCTCCTCGGGGGGATGGACCTCCGCCGGGTGGCCGGGCAGCGTCATGCCTATGCCCTCGCGCCGGACCTGGGCCACGTTGACCGTACGTGCGGCCTCGAAAGGCCACGGAAGGTGCCATCGCAGGCCCGGGGTGACTCTCGCCTGGACCACCTTGCCGAAGCGAGTCACCACCGCCGCCTCACCCGGGCTGACCAGGTACGTGCCAGAGAGAAGGTAGAAGGCGAGGGCCAAGCCGGCCAGAACCTTCCCGAGATGGCGGTAGCGCCGGAGGTGGCCGAAAGCGCCGCCGAGGTCCTGGCGGACCGCCCTGGCCGTCGGGCCCGAGCCCGCGACTGCCGCGCCCGTGAGCGACCGCAGTCGGTTCACAGCCCCTCCCGCCCGGTCGATTTGACCTCCGGGGCTCGCGGGCTCTGGGTCCTGCGCCGGGCTGCTGCTCTGGTCCACGGATTTCGACATCGTCCGCCTCCTATCGCCCACCCGGCGCTGGCTGCCCCGTCGTGCCCGAGGGAGGCGCGGTGGGTTGCGGGGATGCCGCCCTGGGAGCCGTCTGGGCGCTGTTCAGGTAGCGCAGCAGCTCGGAGTCAGAGGGCAAGACGATGGTCGTCTTGTCGTCTACGAACTTCCCGTAGGACTCCAGGGTCCGGATGAACTGGTAGAACTCCGGGTCCTGGCCGAAGGCCTCCGCGTAGATCCGCATGGCTTCGGCATCCCCCTGGCCGCGCAACTGCTCGGCCTTGGCGTAGGCCTCGGAGAGGAGCACCTTCTGCTGGCGCTCGGCCTCGGCGCGGATCTTGGCCGCCTCCTCGCTGCCCTCCGAGCGATAGCGGCGGGCGATCTGCTCTCTCTCGGCCTTCATCCTGGCAAATACCGCCTGGCGGTTCGCGTCCGGGAAGTTCAGCAGTTTGAGCTGCACATCCACCAGTTGGATGCCGTAGCCCTCGGCTCGTCGGGAGCTGCCCTGGGTCACCTGCTGGATCAGCCCGGGCAGCTTGAACTGCTCGGTCTGGGTCGTCACCAGCGAGGCCAGCTCCTGCTGGCCCAGCGCCACCCCCAGCTCGGACTTCACTATGTCCGCGAGTCGCGTCTCGGCGCCGCTCCTGTCGCCAACGCTTACCAGGAACTGGACCGGGTCCGCCAACCGCCAGCTTACGTAGCTCTCCACCCGGATGGCCTTCTTGTCGGCGGTCAAATACTCGGCCTGGTCGGGGCTGTAGATCTGGAGGCGCTTGTTGAATCGCTGAACAGACTGGATGGGATCGGGCAGCTTGGCATAGAGTCCGGACTCCGTGATGGCGGCGACCGGCTGGCCAAACTGGGTCAGCACCGCGGCCTCGGTCTCGTCTACGGTGAAGAAGACGAGATTGGCCGCCACGAAGACAACCGCGAACAGGACGACGACTAGCAGGCCCTTCACTCTCATGGGACGTACTTCCCTCCGTGTCTATCAAGGTTTCGGCGAGGCCGGCGCCGGTATCGGCTGGGGCCGGGCCGGCGCCGGCTGGGCCGGCATCGGCGCGGCCGGGCCTGCTGCCGGCGGGGCGATCGAGGTGCCGCCCCCGGGCAGAAGCGGCGCGCTGGCACCGCGACTGAGCCAGAGGTCCAGGCTGCCCTTGCCGACCTCCGGGCTGAGCAGAAACTTCTGGACGTTGGGCAGCACGCGCTCCACGGCCTCCAGGTAGAGGCGCACCCGGGTGACTGCCGGCGCGTTCTTGTACTCGGCCAGCCGGCTGGCAAATCGACCGGCCTCGCCCGTGGCGTTGGCAGTCTTCTCGGCCTTGTAGCCTTCAGCCTGGCGAAGGAGCTTCTCGGCCTCACCCCGGGCCTTGGGCAGGATCTCGTTCTGGTAGGCCAGCGCCTCGTTGATGTAGGTCGCGCGGTCCTCCCGGGCCGAGGCGACGTCCAGAAAGGCCGAGACCACCTCCTGGGGCGGACTCGCCTCGGTGAGCTGCACCGCCACCACCTCCAGCCCGGATCTGCTCGTGTCCAGCCGGCTCTGGAGCTGCTGCCGGGTTTCCTGCTCGATGCGGGCCTTGTCCGTGGTGAGCAGATCATCCACCGGCCTCAGGCCGACCGTGAGGCGTAGCGAGGCCTCCGCGGCGCTGCGCACGAGGGCTGGAGGCTGGCCGACGTTGAACACGGAATCGGCGGCGTCCCGAACCTGGTAGTGGACGGTGGCCGCGACGTTGACCAGGTTCTGGTCGCCGGCCAGCATGAGCGAGCGGGGCACCTCTGCCCGCTGCACGCCGACCGGCACGCGGGTGACCTCGTCCACCGGCCAGGGGATCCGATAATGCAGCCCGGGGGACACCTGGGCGGGGACGAACTTGCCGAAGCGCCGGAGGATTCCGACCTCTCCCGCCTGGACGACGTAGATGCCCGAAAGAAGGTACATGACCGCGAGGGCGAGCGCCAGGTAGGGCAATGCGGGCCGAAGGAGGCGGCTCGGCTGCGCCAGCACACCGTGCTCGAGGTGACCTCCGTTCGAGAGGCCGGCCAGAGCGTCGCGAGCGATCTCGTATCCGGCGAAGGCGATGAAGAGCACGACCACCACGGCGGCGACCTTGTCCAGGCTGCGGAAGCCGATGGCGTAGCCGAAGAGTCCGGCGACCACCACGATGGAGCTGTACATGTCCATCAGGGAGTGATAGCCGTCGGCCACCAGCGCCGGGGAGCCGGTCGCCCGCCCGACGTAGGTCTTGTAGCGCGCCATGAAGTAGCTGAAGGCGATGGTGAGCAGCGCCGCCAATGCCACCCAGAAGACGTTCCGAAGCTCGGGCTCATCGCCCGCCAGCGCCTCCCGAAAGACGTCGAAACCTATGTAGAATATGAAGCCTGCCACCAGCAGGCTGACCAGATGCTCTACGCGGCTAACCCCCTTGGCGGAGCGGTCCCTCCCTGCCAGGAGCAGACCGATCAGCACCAGGGTCGAGACGATGACGTCGGAAAAGGAGTGCCAGGCCGACGCCCGCAAAGAGAGGCTGCCGGAAGCGTTCGACAGCAGGAACTTGAGCCCGATCAGGGCAAGGTTGACGACGATCGTGATGAGGATAGTGGACGCCTTGCGGCCCATGTCCCCTCCTTTCTTCCCTAACGGTTACCAGATGATCGGTTGCCGGGTGCCTGCCCGCCTAGTTCGGCGAGGAGACCCTGGATGCGCCCGTCGTACATGCGAAGCTGCATCCGCTCCAGGAGCTGGCGCTCCATGTTCGCCGTGAGCTCGGCGTGCTTGCGGGCCTTGAGGTCCTGGGCTACCACCTCCTTCGCCTCCTCGAAGGGGCGCTGGCGGCTCTCCTGCCTCTCGCGGACCTGGAAGAGGTAGTAGCTATCGCCGAGGGGCAGGATGGGCGAGATCTCTCCCACCTTGAGCCCGAGGAGCTCCTCGTGCAGTGGATGCTCGAAGAGCTCGGCCATCGGGTCTCCGCTCTCCCCCAGCCACCGATCCAGCTCTCCGCCCTTGGCCGCCGTGTCCGGGTCCTCCGAGTACCCTTTGGCGACCTCGGCGAAATCGGCCGGTTGCCCACCCGAGCCGAAGAGACCGCCAGGCTTGAGCTTGGCCTCGGCTTCCTGGATCTTGGCCCGGGCCTTCTCGTCCGTGTCCCCGGAGGCCCCGCGCCCAACCCGGATGTAGCGCACCTTGACGCGGGCAGGATCGGCGTAGCGCGCCTTGTCGCGGTCGTACTCGGCCCGCACCTCCGCGTCGGAGGCCGTCAGCTTGGCGTCCACCTCCTCCTCGTGGAGGAACTGGGCCATCAGCTCCGTGCGAGCGTGATCGATCTCTTTGCTGCGCTTCACGTCCACCGCCTGCTCCGAGGCATCCTCCACGACCAGGAGCCGCTCGATAAGGTTGTCCAGGATCCTTCGCTTGCCCTCCGCGCCCGAGTATTGTCCCCGAACCTCCGCGGGCAGCTCGTTCAGCTCGCCGAGAAACTCCCCCAGGGTGGTCCGGCGCGAGTGAATGGTGAAGAGGGTGCGGTCCTTCCGATCGGAGTACACCTGCTGCTCGCGCTCCGTCCGCAGCGTGCCGGCGATCTCGCCACGGACTTCCTCGTACGGCCGAAGCCTCTCCGGCCAGCGCTCGATCAGCTTCTCGACGTAGTAGCTGTCGCCCTCCTTGAATGCCGGCGAAAGCTCCCCCGGCTGAAGCTGGAACACGGCCGCGTCGAACTCGGGGCTCCGGCCGCCGCGCGCCACCGGGTCCGCCAGCTCGCCACCCTGGGCCTTGCGCGGCCCGTCGCCGAACTCCCCGGCGAGCAGGGCGAAGTCCTCGCCGGCTGCGGCCCGCGCCCGCGCCGACTCGGCCCTGGCCCTGGCCTTCTCGTCGCCGCCGGCCAGGGCCACGCTCACCTGGATCTCGGCGACCCTCGCCTGTTCGGGCACGCGGAACCTCTCTCGGTTGTTCTGGTAGTAGGCCACCAGCTCCTGCTCTGCCGGCTCGGGCACCTCGAGCAGGCCGTAGTCGACCTGCAGGCTCGCCCGCTCCTTGAGATCCTTCAGGTAGCCCTCGACGAAGGGCTGCTCCTTCTCCTCGACGACGGCCTGGCGGACCTGTTCCCTCACCTCCACCAGGGGCCGGTCTCCGAACTGCCTGCGGTTCTGGTCGTAGTAGGCCTGGATCTCGGCCTCGCCGACCTGTACGCGGCCCTCGTGCAACTGGTCGGAGACGTCGGCGATCTTGATCTCCTCGGTGGCATGCTTCATCGCCTCGGTGAAAGCCTGCTTCTGGTCGACCTGTCTCTCCGAGGCCCACCGGCGGGTCACGGCATCGACCACCGCGTGGCCCACCAGCGCTCGGATGCCGCCGACGCTGCGATAGTGAGGCTGCTCCTCCTTCGGGATGGCGACGAACTCCTGCCGGATCTGCTCCCCTGTCACCACCCCTCCCCGGTAGGTGGCTACCACGGTTGGGTCGGCCGGCTCCCGGGCATCCCAGGGCGCCCAACGCGCGAGAAACAGCCCAACGACCAGGACTAGCGCGGCGCCTCCCGCCCAGAGCCTTCGGCCTCGCGGCGCCGAGGGAGCCCTCGTCGGTTCGGCCTCGGCATTGGCACCTGCCGCCCGCCCGTCGCCTGGCTGATCCGCCGGGATCTCAGTCGGCTCCGCTGAACCCGCCGGCGCTTCCGCCGGCGGGGCCACCGTGGAAGGGATGGTACCCCCCAGGGCATCGCGGAGGTCGTGAAGCACCTGTCTCACGGTGCTAATGAGCATAAGCGTCATCCTTCGAACTGGCGATGAGGACGGACAGTGCGATCATCGTGAGCGCGACTCTCAGCCGCATGGATCACCTCGCTCGACTACTGCCGTGGGCGTCGACCAGGATCCGCTCGAGGATCTTTCAGACCACGAGGATCGATAGCGCTCGCAGCCGAGCCGGTAGCGCTTGCCGCTGGACAGCGAGAACTCGGCCGCGAGACGGCTGTGTTCGAGGAACCGGCGAAGTCGATCCAGCGTGCCGGCATCCCGGCAGTTGCCGCGACATCGACAGCTTCCGCAGACCGCCTGAACCCTGGTCCGTGGCATAGCACCCTCCCCGTGTAGCGAATTCGGTCTGAGTGTGCCGCACCAAGTTTAGAGCCGGTTTAGAGGAAGATTAGGCGGGGGTAAGAGTCTGCCGGCCCCGGCCGGGGGGACAAGGCGGCATCGCGTTCGCGGCACCAGAGCAAGCCGGGAGCAGCACGGTGAAGGTCGAGCCAATCCCGACCTCGCTTTCGACCTCGATCCTGCCGCCATGGGCCTCGGCAATCCACTGACAGATGGAGAGCCCGAGCCCGGTGCCACCCGCGCGGCGGGATCGGGGGTGGTCGCCGCGGTAAAAACGCTCGAAGATCCGTGAAAGCTGATCGGCTGGGATGCCGACTCCCGTGTCAGCCACCCGCAGCAGCGCCCACCCGTGGCGTTGAGTCAGATCCAGGGTCACCTGGCCACCTTCCGGCGTGTAGCGCAGGGCGTTGTCCACCAGATTGAGCAAGAGCTGCTTCAACCGATCGGGGTCGCCGTCAACTTCCACCTGCTCCAGATCGCCGAGGGTGAGCCGCACGCCGTGGGCAAGTCGCTTCTCTTGATGGTAGACCTCGAGGAGAAGGGTATCGAGCGCCAGCCCACGGCGCTCCAGGCGATAACCGGCGTCGGCCCTGGCCAGGGTGAGCAGGTCTGCCACGAGCCGCCCCATCCGGCGCGTCTCCCTGGCGATGGCGCCGAGTACGTCCGCGCGCTCCTCTGGATCCGCGGCAGCGCCACGGAGAAGCGCCTCCACGTTGGTGTTGATCGCCGTTAGGGGCGTTCGGAGTTCGTGGGACGCGTCCGCCAGGAAGCGGCGCTGCGCCGCCAGCGTCTCGTCCAGCCTGCCGAGCAGGTCGTTGAACGTAGCGGCAAGCCGCTGCAGCTCATCCCTTTGCCGGGGCTCGGGAAGACGCCGCGAGAGATCGGCCGACCGGCCGATCTGGTGGGCCGTCTGAGTAAGGCGGTCAACTGGCTCCATCGCCCTGCTCGCCAGAAACCAGCCCGTCACGGCCGCCAGGAGGGCGGCGCCGAAGACCGTGGCCGCCAGGACCAGGCGGAGCTGGGCGAGGCTCGTCTCCAGCGGCCGGAGGGAGGCGGCCACCTGGACCACGCCAACGATCTGGTCGTCCATCAGAAGGGGTGTGCTGTAGAGATCCATGCGTTCGCCCGGCAGGCTGATGGTGGTGTGGGCTTCCTGGCCGTTCAGGGCCGATCGCATGTTCTCCGGCAGTGTTGGCAAAGGTTGCGGCAGGTTGCTCGAAGATGCCAGGACCCGCCCGTCCATGCCGAGCAACTGAACGTACACGGCCCCGTCGGCTGAGGGTATCGTGGATGGCAACTCGAGACGGTGCACCCGGGGGTTAGCCGTGGCCAGCGACACCGAGTGTGCCGTCCGAGAGGCGTCCAGCGCTTTGAGGTGGACAGCGTAGTCCATCTCGGTGGTCAGTTGTCGGGCGATGACCAGGTAGACGGCAACCGCGAAGGCGGCCAGCACCAGGGCCAGTAGCGCAGCATGCCACAGCGTGAGCTTCAGCCGAATGGACAAGCTAATCCTCTTCTCTAAGGACGTAGCCCGCGCCTCGCACCGTATGGATCAGGCGCGATCCGCCGGAGGCCTCGAGCTTCTCCCGCAGGTAGCGGACGTAGACCTCGATCACCTTCGATTCGCCCTCGAAATCGTAGCCCCAGACCCGCTCGTAGATCAGATCGCGGGTGAGCACCTGCCGAGGGTGCGAGAGGAACAGCCGTAGCAGCCCGTACTCGGTGGTCGTCAGGGCGATGCGGCGACCCGAGCGCCAGGCATCGCGCGTCATCGTATCGAGCCGGAGGTCCGCGAAGCGAAGCTCGTGCTGTCCGGCCGACTCGCGCCGGCGCAGGCAGACCCGGATGCGAGCCAGCAACTCCTCGAAGGCAAAGGGCTTGACCAGGTAGTCATCGGCGCCCGTCTCCAGCCCAGCTACTCGGTCCGGCACGGCGTCCCTGGCCGTGAGCATCAGGATGGGGAGATGCCGATCCGCCGCCCGCAACCGCCGGCATACCTCCAGACCGTCGAGACCGGGCATCAGGACGTCCAGCACCACCAGGTCGGGCTGCCGGTCGCGCATCAACTGCAAAGCCTCATTCCCATCGCTGGCCAGGCTGACCCTGTAGCCCTCCAGCGATAGGGCTCGCTTCAGAGATGCCTGGATCTCCGCGTCGTCGTCGACCAGCAGGATGCGATTGTCCATCGGCATCTGGGCGTCCTCATCCCACCTTGGCGCCGCAGGCCGGGCAGAACTTGGCATCCGGAGGCGCCGCTGCGCCGCAGCCGGAGCAGGTCGCGGATTCGGGCCGGGCCAGCTTGGTGCCGCATTGAACGCAGAAGGCCGCGCTCGACTCGTTGGGCGTTCCGCAGCGCGAGCAATAAACGGCGTCGGCTGGAGGCGGCCTGCGCTCGATCTCTGGAGCGCGTCCACGCCGGTCGTCCCAGTCCTCCTCACGCTCACCTCCGCCATAGCCTCCACCGTGGTGCCCGCCACCGCCTTGGCCCCCACCGTGATGCCCGCCACCAAACAGGCCCCCGAGACCGCGATTGCCGTGATGTCCCATTACAGTTGTACTCCTCTTGTTGTCGAATGCACTCGCCCGACGCTTCTGGTCCGATGGCGCCCTCACCTCACGGGAGTGCCGCAGGCCGGGCAGAACTTCGCCCTCGCCTCCAGCTCACGGCCGCAGGCCGAGCAGACCTTCGCCACGTTCGTCGGTGCCAACCGCTCACCGCACTGGCCGCAGAAGGCGGCGTCGGGCGTGGCTCGGGCGCCGCACTTGGCGCAGTACCTCTGGCCGGAGTCGCGGTCCGGCTCCCTTCGGTCGTCGCGAGGGCCATCGTAGCCACCATGGCCTCGCCGTCTTCGGCCGATGCCTTCGAACAGGTCCTCGAAAATGTCTTCTATTCCACCCATGATTGAGTCTTCCCTCTCTAGATCGGTTCTAGATCGATTCCTTGTGTCCGCGGTGCTGGTGGCCTCCCTCGTGGTCGTGGCCATGGTGGCCCTCGCAACACCGATCCGGGACGGGCGTAGGAGCCGAAGATCCGTGATCGCCCCGCTTGCTCGCGGGGCCGGCCGGGCCCCCGTAGCCCAGCAGCCGCATGCCGTTCAGCGTCACCAGCAACGAGGCGCCGGTGTCCGCCAGGATGGCAAGCCAGAGGGTCACCAGCCCCGGGAAGGTTAGGGCAAGGAAGATGGCCTTGGTCAGGAGAGAGAAGGCGATGTTCTGCCTGATGGTCGACAGCGCCCGACGCGAGAGGGCTATCGTGTAGGCCACCTTCCCCAGGTCGTCGGCCATCAGCGCGACGTCCGCCGTCTCCAGGGCGGCGTCGGTGCCCGCGGCCCCCATGGCGATCCCCACCGTCGAGGCCGCCAGGGCCGGGGCGTCGTTCACTCCGTCGCCCACCATGGCCACCTTTCCGTACTTCGCCCGGAGTTCCCTCACGGCACCCACCTTGTCCTCGGGTAGCAGGCCCGCCCTGTACTCGTCGGCTCCCACCACCTTCGCCACGGCCCGAGCCGTCACCTCGTGGTCGCCGGTGAGAAGCACGACCCGCCGGATCCCGGCCTTCTTGAGGGCGGCCACGGCCGCCTTGGCCCCGGGCCTCAGCCGGTCCGCCGCCGCGATCACGCCCACTAACCCCCGTTCGGTTCCCAGCAGGAGAACGGTCTTGCCCTCTTCGCGCAGCTCCCGCAACCGGCCCTCCACGGCCGTGAGCTCCAGCCCCAGCTCCTCGAAGAGGCGAGGGCTGCCCACGTAGTACAGGTCCCCGTCGATCCTGGCCCGCACCCCCTTGCCCGCGACCGCCTCGAAGTCGGCCACCTGGTGGGTGTGCTCCGCCGAACGGCCCGGCCTGGCGTTGCCGGCGTCCTCCTCTGCCCTCCGCAGCACCGCCGAAGCCAGGGGATGCTCGGAGCGAGCCTCCACCGCTGCCGCCAGGTGGAGCACCGCCTCGGCGGAGAGGGTGCCACTCTCGGTGGGAAGCGGAATGACGTCGGTGACCTCGGGCCTGCCCACCGTGAGGGTGCCGGTCTTGTCGAAGGCCACCACCCGGAGGCTCCCCGCCTCCTCCAGGTATGCGCCACCCTTGAGGAGCACACCGAGGCGGGCGGCCCGGGCGATCCCCGAGACGATGGAGACCGGCGTGGAGATCACCAGGGCACAGGGACAGGCGATGACCAGCAGCACCAGCGCCCGGTAGAACCAGGGATCGAAGGGCTGGCCGAGGAGGAGCCAGGGCACGACGGCGATGCCGGCGGAGAGGGCGATGACCGCTGGTGTGTAGTATCGGGCGAAGCGATCCACGAACCGCTGGGAGGGCGCCCGCTGCGCCTGGGCCTCCTCCACCAGGTGGATTATCTTGGCGATGGTGTTCTCCGCGTAGGGCTTCGTCACCCGGATCTCCAGGTACCCCCGCTCGTTGATGGTGCCGGCGAAGACCTCGTCGCCCTCGGCTTTCTCGACCGGGACCGACTCCCCCGTGATGGGGGCCTGGTTGACGCTGGAGGAGCCCGAGATCACCTCTCCGTCCAGCGGTATCTTCTCCCCGGGTCTCGCCAACACGACCTCGCCGACCCGGACATCCTCCACCGGCAGACTCACCTCCCCATCGCCGCGCCTCACCCTCGCCTGGTTGGGGGCCAGCTCCATCAGGGCCCGGATAGCACCCCGGGCCCTGTCCATGGTGTAGCCCTCCAGGGCGTTGCCCAGGGCGAAGAGGAAGACGACGGTGGCCCCCTCGGCCCACTCGCCGATGGCCGCCGCTCCCAGCGCCGCGATAGTCATTAGCACGTTCATGTCCAGGGTGCGGCTGCGGACCAGCCCGTAGAGGCCGCTGCGGGCGATGTGATAGCCGCCCAGCAGCATGGCCAGGGCGTAGAGAAGTTGGGGGTAGAGCGAGGGTTGCCCCAGCAGCCCGAGGGCAGAGCCCGCGAGGAGCGCCAGCCCCGAGCCCGCCGTCATGAGGGCCCGGCGGTTGCGCACCCAGAAGGGG
>JAJZQR010000200.1 GCA_021806765.1 Chloroflexota bacterium
GATAGGCGTCAATGGAGGCCCCTGCGTCGGCCCACCAGCCCTCCAGGACATCGGAGGTCATGGTGCCCGTCTGGATGTAGGCGTTGTTGACGTCGGTGATCTCCAACTCCCCTCGGCCTGAGGGCTTCAGGGCCTTGATGATCTCGAACACCGTGGGGTCGTACATGTAGATGCCGAGGACGGCGTAGTTGGTGGCCGGCCGGGCAGGCTTCTCCTCGATCCGGACGATTCGGTTCCCGTCAAGGATCGGGACGCCGTAGTTTTCGGGGTCTGGGACCTCCTTCAGCAGCACCTTGGCGCCCTGCTCCTGCTCCTCGAATGCCTGGACGGCCCCGCAGATGTTGCCCTCGATGATGTTGTCCCCCAGGATCACCACCACCTTCTGGCCATCGACGAAGTGCTCCGCCAGCCCCAGCGCCTCGGCGATCCCCCCTGCCCGTTCCTGGTAGGTGTAGTTGATGTGCTTGAGGCCGAACTCCCGACCGTTCCCGAGCAGCCGCAGGAAGTCGCCCGCGTTATTCCCGCCGGTGACGATCAGGATGTCGGTGATGCCGGCGTTGACCAGTGCCTGGATCGGGTAGTAGATCATCGGCTTATTGTAGATCGGAAGGAGGTGCTTGTTGGTGATGCGGGTCAGGGGGTATAACCGGGTCCCGCCGCCTCCGGCTAGGACGACGCCCTTCATTCGTAACCTCCACTCAAACAAAGTGCTGTGCGCTGAGTCCTGAGCGTCGAGCTAGTTCCACTCGGCACTCAGGACTTCCTTCGGCTGAAAGGGAACCAGGTTCGGCGGGGAGCCGGTCGAGGTTCCGGGCACACCACCTCCTGGTCCTGCAGGATCGCCTCGGGTACAGTGGTGACCATGGCTCTGGCAGATTCCTCGCCCACCAGGGACTCCGCTCGCTGGAGCGCTCGCGACAGGGAGAAGGACCGGCCGTTAATGAGATGGGCATCGGAGGCTATGACGTGAGCCAGCCCCCGGGTCAGCAGGGCTTCCGCTACCCGTTGGGTTGCCGCCCCGAAAGCTCCCACCAGGCTGCCTGCCGTAATCTGGGCCAGCATCCCACGTCTCACCATCTGCAGCAAGATCTCGGGGTCGGCCGCAATCTGGGTGTTCCGCTCCGGATGGGCGATCACCGGCACCAGCTTCTGGATCTGTAACCGAAAGAGGGTCGCCTCCGCATAGGAGGGGACCAGCTGTATCGGGAACTCCACCAGAAGGTAGCGGCTTCCGTTCAGGGTGAAGAGACGGCCTTCCGTGCAGAGTGCCGGCACGTCCGGTGTGAGAGCCACCTCCAGCCCGGGAAGCAGCTCCAATTCCAGTTGCCTTCGTGTGAACTCCGCACGAAGGGTCGCCACCCTTTCTCGGGCTTCGCTCTCGTCGCCCTGAAACCCCCACTCTACGTTGCCGTGGGGTGTTGCCACCACCGTGTGCACTCCGTCTCGCAAGGCATCTTGAGCCAGGGCAACCGCGCCGTCCACACCCTCGGGGCCGTCGTCTACCCCAGGCAGGATGTGGCAGTGAAGATCGATCATTTGCTTCGCGAGTTCTGGTACTGGTAGAGGCTCGTGTCCAGCCGAGTGTTGTTCAACACCACACCGAGGATCCTGGCGCTGGCCTTCTCCAGGGCGGCTTTCGCGCGGTCGGCCGCATCCCGTCGGGTCTTGCCGGCGCTGATCACCAGGACCACCCCGTCCATCCTCGAGGCCAGGAGGGTGGCGTCGGCGACGAGCCCCACGGGCGGCGCGTCGAAGAGCACCAGGTCCGCTGAGGTGGACAGCCGTTCGATGATCCGCTGCATCTTCTGGGAGCCGACGAGGTCCGCGGGATTCGGGGGGAGCGGGCCGGCAGTAAGCAGCTGGAGGTTGGGGACGGCCGTCTGCTGGAGGGGCAACTCCTCCGGGCTCTGGTCCAGCAGGGCGCTCGTGACGCCCTTGTCGTTGGCTACATCGAAGAACTCGTGGACGGAGGGCCGTCGAAGGTCGCAGTCGGCGACGATCACCTGTGTTCCCGCCTGGGCGATGGTAACGGCCAGGTTGCACACTACCGAGGACTTGCCCTCGTCGGCTCCGGCGCTGGTGACCAGCAGCGTGCGAGGGGGATTATCCAGGCTGCTGAACTGGAGGTTGGTTCTAAGGGTTCTGTAAGCCTCCGCCGCGGGCGATCTGGGGTCGCTAAGGGTGATGAGCCTGCCGGCGCCTGCCTTCACCTGATTGTGCCTCCGTAATCGACAATGAGATGTAGCCGCAGGCTTCAGCCTGCGCGTAACCCGTCGGATAGGAACCTTGCGCCGTACGAGGCCACGCGCACCCATAAAGGGTGCGGCTACAGAGAGATTCTAAGCCTTCGGGATCAGCCCGAGGATCGGGATGCCCAGACGGCGCGCCACCTCCTCGGGCGACTTCAGGGTGTCGTCCAGAAACTCCAGGGCAACCGCCAGCACCAGGCCGAGTACCAGCCCCAGGATTGCTCCTGCCGCCGTGGTGAACTTGGTGTTGGGGCGGACCAGGACCCCGGGTCTCGGTTCCTCCAGCATGGTCACCCGAAGGCGGTTCTCGGGCGTGGCCGAAGCGTACTGAGCGGCCTTCTCCTCCTGGAAGAGCTGGCCATAGCCTAGGGCGATCTTGCGGGCTCGCTCCGGATCCTGGTCCTCGACGTCCAGCTGAATGCTGATGGAATCGGCGTAGGACTTCGTCTTGATCTTGCCCTGAATGGCATCGGGCGGCAGGTTCAGCCCCATCCGCTCGTTCACCTTCGAGGCCAGGGCCAGGGTCTTCAACTCCTCCTCCTGCTGGCGAAGGAGGACCTGGACAGTCATGGTGGTGCCCCAATCCAGTCGGGCCGTGTTCACCAGCACTATGGAGGATCTATAGACGGGCACCTGGAGCTTGCTGAAGAGGAAACTGGACGCCGTAGCGGACAGAACCACGAGAGCTATGATCCACCAGCGTCGCGTGATCGCTGCCGGGTAGTCCTTTAGCTGCACTGCCTTCTCCGCATCGTGAACGTGGGGCAATATAGCGTTGCCCCACGGATATTGTCAAGGCAACTCCGCCAGTACCGGCAGCCCCAGAAGCTCCTCGGTCTCTCGAGGACTGCGTACCGTGGGGTCCAGGTAGTGGAGGAGGAAGGCCAGGGCCACCGCCGCCAGGAACCCTACCGCGGTCCTCAGCCCTATCTCGATGAGGCGCCGCAGAGTGCCCATGTCTCTCTGGGCAGCCGGATCGTCCAGCATGGTGATCTGGGCCTGCTCGGAGTCCAGCTGGGCAAAGTACTCCTTGGCGTGCTGGTCCAGGGTGGTCTTGATGGCGTTGGCTATCAGGTAGCTGGTGTGAGGGTTCTGGGTGGTGACCGTTATGGCCAGGATGCGGTGGGTCTTCTTGATGCTGAGATCGCGGTTGATCGCCTCTTTGCCGATGGTCATGCCGCCCAACTGCTGGCCGACCTCCTTGAGGAAGGCGTCGCTCTTGATCACCTCCCCCAGGTCGTCCACCAGGTACTCGGAGGTCAGCCAGGTATAGTAGCGGTCGTAGCTGTAGTAGTCCTTTTGCCCCGGCGGCGGCGCAGGCTCCGGAGTCACGCTGACCACCAGCCTCAGCTCGGATGAATAGTAGGTGGGGCCGAACCACACCATGTAGACGCTGGCCGCCAGGGTGAGGACGGTCACGACCACGATCAGGGGCCAGCGCCGCACCAGGATCGCCCAGTATTCCCGTAGTTCCAAGTCTCAGCTCCTCCCGTTCACGGCGAAGTAATCGTAGCCGTACATTATGGTGTCCCCAGGCTTCACGTCAAACTGCCAGAGGCTCACCCGTCCGTCGGTGCCGTCGCTCAGCACCCTCTCGCCGCCCTCGGCACCGGGGAACCGGGCGGGCGGCTTCTCGAAGTCCATCACCAGCACCTTGGTGACCCCCTCGGGGATCTGGTAGCTGTAGCGGGCCTCTCGATATCCCTGCTGGTACTCGTCGTACAGCAGCCGCAGGTTGTACTGGGGAAGGTAGTACTTGAACTGACGCAGCCGATCCTTGGCCAGGATCACCACCGAGTTCGGCTGAAAGTCTCGGGCGTAACCCACCTGCCTGGACAGGATGTTGTCGATGGTGCGGATCTCGGTGAGCCTGACAGGGCCCGGCGTCTCGAGAAAGGCGTCGACGTTCCAGACCACCAGCCCCACCACCAGCAGGGCCCCGAGGGTCGCCGATCCCCAGCCAGCCAGGCCCGCTACTCTGGAGAACCGCCGGTGCCGGCCGGAGAGGAGCAGCAGGGCCGAGCGGGCGTCGTAGGCGATGTCTCGAATCCCCACCCCGGTGACCAGGCACAGGGGTGGCAGCAGGGAGAGGACGTAGCCCGGATCTCCGATGTGGATCAGCAGGTAGACGATGGTCGGTGGCAGGAACCAGAGGAGCAGGAAGGCCAGCCGGTGGTCGGCCACCAGCGCCTTGAAGGTGAGGAACCGTCCGACGAAGTAGACCGCTACCGCCAGGCTGAGGCCGAACATCTGCTTCAGGAACAGGATGAGGGTCTCGGTGTTTCGCCGCAGGCCCGTGAGTCCGCCGAGGAGGGCGGAGTAGGTGGATAGGACGTAGCTGCTCTGAGCGTCGCTGGCCTTCTGGAAGGTGGCCCACCCGCCCGACAGTTGCACCGCCGGGATCAACCAGGAGGCTACTACCAGCCCCAGTACCAGGCCACCGAAAAGCAGACGAAGGAAACCGGTGCGCCACACGCTGATCAGCCACAGGGGGCCGAGGAAGATCAGGGTGTCCTCCCGCACGCCCCCCGCGATGCCCAGCACCAGACCGCTCAGGATCGCCACGGATCGATGCCCCTGCCACATCAGGTAGCAGAGCCAGGCCACCAGGGTGCCGAAGAAGGCCAGGGAGGTATAGGGATAGGCGACCTCGCCGTAACCCCAGAAGCCGACACTGGCGGCCAGGACGGCGGCCGAGGCCAGCCCGACCCAGGGGTCGTACATGCGGGAGGCCAGGAGGAAGAGGGCAGCCACCGCTCCCGCACTGGTGGCTATGCTAACGTAGACGTAGCTGGCGTTGGGGTCCTGCACCCAGAGGTCCACCAGTTTGGCGATCCCCACGTAGAGGGGGTATCCGGGGGGATGGGGCTGGTGAAAGGCGACGTTGTAGTAGCCCAGCGCCAGGGCGAAGTTGGCGGAGTCCCAGGCGTAGAGCATCCTGGAGACGAAGGGAAGCCTGGAGGCGGCGGTGGCCGCCATGAGGAGGCATGCCACCAGGGGGAGGGCCCAGGGTCGGGACCAGAAGGTCGATTGCCTCAAGGCGAACTCCTCCCGGCCAGGATGGGCATCTCCCGGTGCTGCTGGTAGTGCCGGCCCACCCACTGGAGCAGGTCCCTCTTGAAGGACGAGCTGTCGAACCGCTCAGCGTTGCGGCGGATGGCGGCGGGATCGTAGCCGGCTTCGTCGAAGGAGGCCACTGCCTCCGCCAGGGCCTCGGCCGTCTGGGGATAGAACAGCCTGCCCGTGACCCCATCGGCCACGGTATCCAGCGCCCCACCACCAGCGTAGGCAATCACCGGCCGGCCCGCAGCCTGGGCTTCCACCGGGGTGATGCCGAAGTCCTCCTCGCCCGGGAAGAGGAAGGCCCGGCAGCGGGAGTAGTATCGGCGCGCCTCCTCGTCGGAGACCTTGCCAAGGAAGCGGATGTTGGGCTTGGCCCTAGCCTGCAGGGCGGCCCGGTCGCGACCGTCCCCGATGATCACCAGGGGCAGCCCCAGCCGGTTGAAGGCCTCCACCACCAGGTCTATTCGTTTGTAGGGTATCAGGCGGGAGACCACCAGAAAGTAGTCGTCGTGGTCCTCCGAGATCTGGAAGGAGGTGGTATCGACCGGCGGGTAGATGACCACGGAGTCCCGCCGGTAGTACTTGGCTACCCTGGCCGCCACCGTGCGGGATATGGTGGCGAACTGGTCCACTCCGTCGGCGGTGACCCGATCCCAGAGCCGCAGCCAGTTCATCATCAGCGGAAGGGCCAGCCGGATCGGCTTGCCGAAGCGCTCCCGCTGGACGTACTCCCGGTAGTTCCAGACCCACCGCATGGGGGTCAGGCAGTAGCTCAGGTGGAGGGTGGTCGGCGGGGTGTGGACTCCCTTGCACCAGGCGCTGCTGTTGCTGAGCACCACGTCGTACTCGCTCAGGTCGAACCCCTCGAAGGCCAGGGGATAGAAGGGCAGAAACAGCTGATGGTGGCCCATGACGCCGGGCAGTCGCTGCATGAAGGAGGTGTGGATCTCCCATCGGCGGTACTCGGCAGGCATGGCGGAGGGATCGTAGATAGAGGTGTAGATGGGTGCTTCCGGGAAAAGCTCGTGGAGCTTCTCCAGCACCCGCTCGGCGCCGCCATATTGATTCAGGTAGTCGTGAATGATGGCCAGCTTCATGGATGGTAGCGAACCTTGAGCTGTAGCCGCAGGCTTCAGCCTGCGCGTTCCTCGTGGTGAGGCCATGCTATCGCACCGAGTGACGCGCACCCATAAAGGGTGCGGCTACATTTGTTGCTGGATTTCTGCAGGACGGCGGGGCACAGGCGTGACGCTGCACCCGCTCGCGTTACGCGCCCTACATCTGATACAACGTTGAATTGAAGGGATCAGAACGCTCCGCCGCCCGATAGGACGGCCGGGACGGTGCGCAGCATGATACTGAGGTCCATCCCCAGGGACCAGTTCTCGATGTAGTATATGTCCAGCATGACCATCTCGTCGAAGGGTATCTCGCTCCGGCCGCTCACCTGCCACAGGCCGGTGAGACCCGGCGCGACCTCCAACCGCCGCAGGTGCCAGTCCTCGTACTTCTCCACCTCGTTGGGCAGGGGCGGGCGGGGTCCCACCAGGCTCATCTCACCCTTCAGCACGTTGATTAGCTGGGGGAACTCATCGATGCTGGTGCGGCGCAGCAGTCTGCCGGCCCTCGTTATCCTGGGATCGTCGCGGATCTTGAAGAGGGGGCCCGAGGCCTCGTTCAGCTCCCACAGCTGATTCAGCTGCTGCTCGGCATCCCGGCGCATCGAGCGGAACTTGTAGAGGGTGAAGGGCTGGCCGTCCCTGCCGACCCGGGTCTGGCGAAACAGGACGGGGCCGGCGGAGTCCAGCTTGATGGCCAGGGCGACCACCAGGAGGAGTGGGGAGAGCAGGGTCAGGACTCCCACCGACACGACCACGTCCAGCCCCCGCTTGATCAGCAGGTTCCAGCCCTGGATCTTCGACTCGCTCACGGCGATCAGGGGGATCCCGTTGACGTTGTCCACGTCCACCCGGTTGAGCCGTAGCTGGTAGAGATCGGGCACCACCCGGAAGCTGACCCCCTTCCGCTGGCAATGGTCCATGATGCGCAGCATCTGGTCGTGGGAGGCCGCGGGCAGGGCGATGACGATCTCGTCCACCTGCAGGTCGTTGACGATGATAGGGATGTCCTTGACCGTTCCGAGACAGCGGAAACGGCCGAAGTCGTCGCTCTCTTCCAGGTCCACGAAGCCGATCACCTGAGCGGCGGCGCTCCGCTCGGTGGCGATGCTGTGCATGATGCGGCGGCCCAGTCCGTTGTTGCCGCCTACTACCAACACCCGTTTGACGCCAACCCCTTGCTTCCGGAGACCCATGGCCAGCAACCGGTGGAGGGTTCGGGCCACGCCGACGAAGAGGACGGCCAGCAGCCAGAGGTAGATGAAGAGGGCGCGAGAGGAGGCGGGATATCGGGCCATGGAGACACCGGCGAACAGCAGCATGACGCCGACGCTGGTGGCGTTCAGCACCGAGGAGAGTTCGCCGACCCAGGAACCGCGGCGTGGCAGCCGGTACATCCCCTTCAGCACGTAGGTGATCAATAGGATGCCGGTCATGGCTGCTTGAATGGGGATGTAGTCCGGATAGGAGACGTCGAACTCCCCCGGGATCTCTCCTCCGACCTGCAGGTTGTAGCGGAGGAAGTAGGCCACCAGGAAGGAGAGGTTGAGGGCGAGGAGGTCCCCCGCGGCGAGGATGGCATCCAGTGAGACCGTCAGGAAGGCTTCTATCCGGCGAGGCCCGGGCGGAGCCGGTGGGACCGCTGTGGATTGAGGGCTGTTCTTGTCTGCGACCTTCACTCGACCGTCTCTATCCATTCTAAGTGCTGAGTGCTGAGTGCTAGGTGCTCGGTATCGTGAGCACTCAGCACCGAGCACTCAGCACTACCTCATTTCGGCTCTCTACTTGTCTAGCACCGCGTGGTATGCCCTCAGGGTCGCGGCCGCGGTCTCCTTCCAGGAGAAGTGCGCGGCCTGTCGTGGCCCTTCGGTCTTCAGCCGAAGCTGCAACGAGGCATCCCCTAGCACCATGGCAATCGCGTCCGCCAGGGCATCCACGTTCAGGGGATCTACGGTGAGGGCGGCTTCTCCCACCACTTCCGGCAAGGACGATACCGAGGAGGTGATCACCGCCGTTCCGCACGCCATCGCCTCCAGGGGGGGCAGCCCAAAACCCTCATAAAGAGAAGGGTAGATGAAGATATCGGCGCAATTATACCACAGTGGAAGCTCATCGTAGGGGATGTAGCTGGTGAAAACGACCTCGTCCTCCAGCCCCAGCTCGTGCACCCGTGCGAAGATCCGCTCGTACAGCCATCCCTTGGCCCCCCCCAGCACCAGTTTATGGGGGATCCGGTGGCTCCGCCGGGCTCGGGCGTATGCCTCCACCAACCTCTCGACGTTCTTGCGAGGCTCCAGGGTTCCCAGGTAGAGGAGGAACCTTTCCGGCAGTCCCCGCTCCGCCCGGAAGCGAGATAGGAGGCCCTGGTCCTCCTGGGGCCTGAACTGGGGATCGACGCCCAGGTAGGTCACCTGGACCTTCTCAGGGGGGACCCCCAGGAAGCGGATCACGTCCTGCCTGGTGCTCTCCGAGATGGTGAGGATTCGGTCGCATCTCCTGGCGGTGATCCTCGCCATGGTGGACAGGTACGACCGGTTCCACCGGTTGAAGCTCTCAGGCATTCGCAGGAAGGAGAGGTCCAGCATGGTCACCACGGACCTGGTCGGGCAGATCAGGGGCTGGACGTAGCTGGTGGAGTGGAGCAGGTCCAGCCGCTCTCCCAGGACGGTCGGTGGTTGGAGCAACTGCTCCCAGGCGATCCGAACCTGGGGCTTCCAGGTGGGAAGGGAGGACTGTTTCACCCGAAAGTGGGGTGTGGGCGCCAGTTCGGCGGGAAGGGTCCAGCGGCCGGTGAAGGCCACCAACTGATCTTCTTCCGAGGCCAGGAGACGCAGGTGGGCCAGTAGCTGATGGATGTATCGGCTGATGCCCGCGGCCCGGTACGAGTTGGAGAGGTAGAGCAGTTGGGCGTTGATGCCGGCGCGCAAGGGGACCCTCCGGTTGAAGCTGCGGCGCACAGTCTACCACAACTTTCGGACGCGGGGACGCGGAGAGGGGGAGAGGCGGGGAGGAGTTGCCATCTCTTCTCCGTGTCCCCGTGTCTCCGCGTCCGAGCATCCACTGAAATTGCACCATAAGGGAGCGTCTTGGCGACGGCCGCAGGAAGGAATCCCTTATCAAGCCCGCTTCCCCTTATGGTGCAATCTCAGGAGCATCCGGGCTTGCGCAGCGGATGAAGGGGGATAGGACCAACCCCAGGAAGTGAAGAGGGCCAACCCCATGCATGAGGAGGCTGCTGCCGAAGGGTAGCAGCCTTTTGGCGTGGCGGGCACGGAAAACGAT
>JAJZQR010000201.1 GCA_021806765.1 Chloroflexota bacterium
CGTTCCTCCTGGCAGCCCGGAGCGAGCCGATCCGGAACCGCTGCATGATCGGCCTGGCTTACGATGCCGCACTCCGCCGCGAGGAGCTGTGCCTGCTGGAGTCCACCGACCTCGACCCAGCCTACAGGCTGCTGCGGATCCGGGGAGAGACGACCAAGGGGCGACGGGAACGGGTCGTCCCCTATTCGGCGGCCTCCGGCGAGTTGCTCAAGGGCTACCTCGTCCATCGTCGCGCCCTCGGCAACACGCGAGGCCCTCTCTTCCTGTCCGAGTCGCGTCGCAACCGGGCGGAGCCCATCACCTTTTGGACCTGGTCCAAGGTGATCCGGAGCATCGCCGACCGGGCGGGGCTGTCCCAGTTCTCGACTCACACCCTGCGCCATCTCTGCCTGACCGATCTGGCGAGGGCAGGCTGGGACCTCCACGAGATCGCCCGCTTCGCCGGACATCTCAACCCGGACACGACCCAGCAGTATATCCATCTGTCGGGCCGCGACCTGGCCGAGCGGCTGGAGCAGGGGATGGAGCAGATCCACCAGTGGCGAGTCCGCGCCATGACCGAGGCATTCCTGGAGCAGGAGACGGCGGAATGAGCGGGCAACCAGTGCTGGATGGCGGGGACGCGCTCTGGCGCGCCCCAGTCGAAGATGGCCGGTACGACCGGACGCCACGTCTCACAGCGACAGAGCAACAAGCCTTGGTGGAACTGCTGGCCAGCCGGAGCCGATGGGGCGATGGCGGAGTGGAGGCGGTGGCGGGAAGACAACGGGCTCTGGCTCGTCTCCTGACCCCCCTTCAGGAGGCTCTCGATCCAATCGAAGGGCGGGTTGATCTCAAGGAAGCGGCGGCGGTGGGACTGCTGCGGGCCTGTGGTCGAGAAGGGCTCGCCTTCTGGGGATGGGACGGGGATACCTGGTGTCGGATCCTGGGGCCAACCCAGGCCGCCTTCTTTCGAGAGAACGGCCACCTGGCCGATGGCGACCATCGCCAATACATGATGGCCGCCGCCTACCTGCTGGGTTGTTTCAGGGGCGTCCGGGCACTGGGCGATTTCAAGCGAGCGGCTCTGGCCACCAAGGTTTTCGGCCGCGAGGCCGTCCAGGCCGCCATCCAGGCGGTCGGGAGCGTCATATCCGGCTGGGGATACTATCGGTCGAGCCGTGTTCCCCTCCAGTCCACGGTCTGTGAAGTGTTTCTGCTGATCGGCAGTCCCCGACTGGAAGACATCACGCCGAGGCGCCTGGAGGAGTTGGGTCGAGGCGTTACCCCTACTCGTCGCTCCCACTTCCTGAAGCTGAGAAGGGGGTTGGTGGCGCTCGGTTTCCTGAAGGGGCCGCTTCCAGCGGAGACCAGCCCCTGGGCGAGGGCCAACGCGACCGGGGTAGAAGAGGGCATCCATCCCGACTGGATGGCCTGGGTTCGTCGTTGGGAGAGCACCTCCACCCTGGCCCCACCCACCCGCCGGAGCACCCGGATCGTGCTGATGAAGGCCGGTCGCTGGCTTGCAGCCAACCATCCCGAGGTGACCACCCCGGAGCAGTGGACCCGGGAGCTGGCCGTCGGTTACGTGGCGGCCATCGACCGCATGAAGGCCGGGGAGTACACGGGACCCCACGTAAAGATGAAGAATCGCAGCTCCACGGGCCATCCCCTCTCCGCCCGAACCAAGGACAGCTACTTGAGCGCCATGCGGGTGTTCTTCTGGGACTGCCACGAGTGGGGCTGGATCCCCCACCGCTTCGATCCGGCCCGGGCCCTCGCCACACCGCGCAGCGTCAAGGCGTTGATCGGGCCTTCCCCGCGAGTGATCGCGGACGACGTCTGGGCGAGACTGCTCTGGGCGGGCTTGAACCTTGGCGCCCAGGACCTGCGCCGCTCGGACAACCAGCCCACCTACTACCCCATCGAGTTCGTTCGGGCCGTGGCCATCGTGTGGCTCTTCGCAGGGCTACGCAGCGACGAAATTGTGAGGCTGCGGGTAGGGTGCATCCGCTGGCAACGGGAGGACATCCTCGTGCCGGGCACTGGCGAGGTGCTGCCCAAGAGCACGGTGTGTCTGCTGGAGATCCCGGTGAATAAGACGGGGACAGCCTTCACCAAGCCGGTGGACCCCGTCGTCGGGGAGGCGATCGGGGAGTGGGAGCGAGTGCGGCCCCAGCAGCCGGTCTTTGCCGACCGCAAGACAGGGGAGTTGGTCCATTTCCTGTTCTGCCAGCGGGCGCGACCCCTGACTCCGGAGTACCTCAACGGCTCCCTCATCCCCATCCTGTGCCGCAAGGCGGGCGTGTCCAAGGCCGATGCCAGAGGCTCCATCACCAGCCACCGGGCGCGTTCCACCATCGCCAGCCAGCTGTTCAACGCCCGAGAGCCGATGTCCCTCTTCGAGCTACAGGCGTGGCTTGGCCATCGTTCGCCGGCGACCACGCAGAACTATGTGGCCCTGACGCCGACGAAACTGGCCAAAGCCTATGTCGATGCCGGGTACTTCGCCAGGAACGTGCGGGCCATCGAGGTGCTGATCGATCAGGACGCGGTGAGGAGCGCCGCGGCGGCAGCGGGTGAGCCCTGGCGCTACTACGACCTGGGCCACGGCCTGTGCAGCTACGAGTTCTTCGACCAGTGTCCCCACCGAATGGCCTGTGCCCGGTGCGATTTCTACAGCCCCAAGGACTCGGGTCGAGGCCAACTCCTGGAGGCGAAGACGAGCCTTCTCCGCTTGTTGCAGGAGATCCCGCTGACCGAGGAGGAACGGTCGGCGGTGGATGGGGACCTCTCGGCCCTGGACCGCCTGGTGGCGAGGCTGGTCGATCAACCAACCCCTTGCGGACAGACCCCAGGCCAGATGGCGGCGGCGCCAGCCGCGACCAGCCGACCCGCCTGCCGGATTGCAGACCCCGGGGGCGCGGGCTTCATCGCCGTAAGGGCTTGCGGCGAAGGCTGTGAGGCCGTACGCTGAAGAACGCCTGGTGAAACGGAAGTGGGCTCCGGTGAAGACCGACCCACCAGGGATAGCCAGGCGGGGTGGCGACGGGTGACCGTTGGGGGAAGCCCGGGGGCTTCCCCCCCCCACTCAACCACCTGTCACCCAGAGCTATCCCCCTATGCCTAAGAAAACTTCGGGGGTTCGGGGGCAGAGCCCCTGACTCGAAACGGCCCAGCCAGCAGACTCGATCTGTCACGAAGCCACAAGCGCTGCGCTTCCCGGTCCGCTTCCTCCAGCCAACGTCCCCATCGCAGAGACCCCTGCAACCTCGACAGGATCCCCATATTCCACATAATAACTTCCAACAAGTCCTTCTCCGACTGGGCGAGCCTGTTTCCCGACGTGGCGATCGCTTCCGCCATCCTGGACCGGCTGCTGCACCACTCCACCACCATCAACATCCGAGGCGGGGAGAGCTACCGGCTGAGAGAGAAGCGAAAGGCGGGGCTCCTGTCGAGGGCGGAGGGGGAGGCCGTCCATGGCTGAGCTGCAAGGAGGTAGCAGCGGGGGCTCGCTCGTCGGCCTCTGCCCGTCGGGTAACGATGGCGTAACGAAGGAAAGGGCGATCTGCCCGGTGTGCGGGCGCGGCTTCCAGTCAGGCGGCCGGCGCCGCTTCTGCTCCGATGGGTGCCGCCAGGCCGCCTGGAGGGCTCGCCACCCCAGCCCAAAGGAGCCGGTGCCGCCGCCGAAGGATGGGCCGCGAACGACCCGCTGGGCGACGGTCTACGAGTGTCCGTCCTGCTCATCCCGCTACCTGGGAGAGCAGCGATGTCCGGAGTGCGGGCTCTTCTGCCGACGAGTGGGCCCGGGTGGCCGCTGCCCCCACTGCGATGAGCCGGTGGCCCTCTCCGATCTCCCTGCCGACGGATGGAGGTGATGCCCCCTAGCTACCGCCGGCCCATGGCGGTGGGCCATTGCCGAGCATCGAAACGGGCCGCTAAGAACTGCTGAGGACGGCTGCTGGCAAGGCGTGCTGCCAGCTCACCTGGTGAATTTCAAACCGGTGTTATTGCTGAATTCCAAAACGTTGTTGACACCGCTGCCACTCCAGGAGCTCCCTGCCTGCCGTGTCCCAGTCGTTCGTCACCACGGCGAAGCACTTCACCTTCGTGCCGTCGTTGAAGAGCACGCCCTGGGGAGAGCGGATCCGGATCGCCAGGTAGCGATAAGGCTTCGTGTCCTTCTTCTCGCCTGTCCGGCTGGGCACGTAGGCCACCTCCGCCCACTCCCGCACGTAACCCCCCTTCTCCACCTCCCACAGCTGCCACTCCTCGAAGGAGAGCCTGTCGATCTCGGCGTGCAGCTGCCGGCTCATATCGGCGCTGACCGCGAACTTCCACCCCCTGGTGTTCCAGTGATCGAGCACCTCCTGGTCGTAGGCGGCCGAGTCGGATCGGACCGAGACGGTCCAGCCCCCCTGCCTGTAAGGCAGCGCGGCGTAGGCGCTGTCCACCATCCTGGCGATATCCTTGCCGGCGGGCACGTTCCCGTCGCGGAACTCATCGGCGAGCACCAGGTGAGTCTCGGCCCACACCACCAGCATCGGCTGATATCCCCGATAGCCCTCGTAGGTTGGTAGCGCCTCCCGCTTACTCGACTCGACGAGGTGGGCGTCCACGTCCAGCGTCACCTCTGCCTTCGGTCTTACTGCCGTGATGTAGGCCCGCACTGAGTGATCCCTCACTGCGCCGAGCCCTGCGAGCCCAGCCGACTCCTCCGGGATGAAGCTCCCTTGGAGGGGTCGTCGGGCAAGGAGGCTCTCGTCGTGGAAGCTCCGCTCCAGCCATTGCCGCCCCGTCGATGCGGCCGGCAGGTCGTATCCAACTATCGCCGAGAGCCCGCGGTCCCGCCTCAAGGAGTCGAGGTCGTCCATGCACTCCCCTCCCAGGGCCGAGAGCAGGATGAAGGACTCCACCATCTGGGCCTGAGCGAGCCCCTTCGGGTTCCCCTTCGTCGGCAGACACTTCTCGGCTGCGCCCATCACCCCGCTTACTCGCCCCAACTCCACCAGGAGCGCCACCCCAGCATGGGGCGTTACCTCGTTGGTGAGTCCTCCCCGAAAGTCGATGTCCAGGGCATTCGGCAGTACCTTCCTCCTCGCCATCCCCCACCTCCCAGGTCCACAGTCTACCCGGAAGATGGTTCCTCGTCCCGCCACACCCGCCCTGTCTACTTCTTCTCATTCACCCATCGGGTGAACGTACACGCAGGAATCCACGGATTAGGGTGGCTCGTTGGCTGCGCTCGTTGGCTTGCGCAAACAGGCTCGGTCTACCGCATCGACCAAGCCCGTTCACTCCTATTCCTTGTCCGGCTTCATCCCGAGGAGCCTGATCCCATTCATGGTGACCAGCAGCGAAGCCCCCATATCGGCCAGCACCGCCAGCCAGAGGGTGAGCCAGCCAGGGAAGACGGCCGCGACGGCCACGGCCTTGATCACAAGGGAAAACGTGATATTCTGCTTGATCACGGTGAGGGCCATCCGGCTGAGGCGCACCGTGAAGGGCAGCTTGGAGAGGTCGTCGGCCATCAGCACGATGTCGGCCGTCTCCATGGCCGTGTCCGTCCCCGCCCCTCCCATGGCGATGCCCACCGTCGCCGTCGCTAGGGCCGGCGCGTCGTTGATGCCGTCACCCACCATGGCCACCTTCCCATACTTGGCAAGAAGGCTCTCGATGGCCTTCACCTTGTTCTGGGGGAGTAGCTCCGCCCAGAACTCGTCCACCCCGACCTGAGCCGCCACGGCCCTTGCTGTCGCCTCGTTATCCCCTGTGAGCATGTAGGTGCTGCGGATCCCCGCCCGCTTCAACCCCGCGAGAGCGGCCTTGCTGGTCTCACGGATCTCATCCGCTACGGCGACGATCCCCAGGAAGCCCTCGGCCGTTCCCACCACCATGGCCGTCTTGCCCTCCTCCTGGAGGCGGCGTACAGCCCCCGCGACGGGCTCGGTGGACGCTCCCAGTTCCTCGAACAGGCGCAGGTTTCCCACGTAGACGGTTTCTCCGATGACGGTCCCTTGAACCCCTCGGCCGGGCAGGGCGGAGAAGCCCTCCACCGGCTCAGCCTTCATGCCCCGTGCCTCCGCCGCCTTGACAATCGCGACGGAGAGAGGGTGCTCCGAGCGCACCTCCAGGTTGGCGGCTAGCTGGAGCAGCTCCCGCTCAGAGATCGAGTCGAGAGGCAGGACGTCGGTGGCGATGGGCTCTCCCCTGCTGAGGGTACCTGTCTTGTCGAGGGCGATGGCTGATACTGCCCCGGCATCTTCCAGGCTCATGCCTCCCTTGATCAGGACGCCGTTTCGCGCAGCGTTGCTGATCGCGCTGACTATGGTGACCGGTGTGGAGACCACCAGGGCGCAGGGGCAGGAGACCACCAATAGGGCGAGGCCGCGGTAGAGCCATGGAGCCCACTCGTAACCCTGGACAAGCGGCGGGATCACGGCGACCCCGGCGGCCAGGGCCAGCACGATGGGGGTGTAGAGGGCGGCGAAGCGGTCCACAAAAGCCTGGGAGGGGGCACGCTTGGCCTGCGCCTCCTCGACCAGATGGATGATCCTGGCAAGGGTGGTGTCCTCCGCCAGCTTGGTGACCGCGACCTCGAGGGATCCGTGGGCGTTGAAGGTGCCGGCGAAGACCTCGTCCCCGGGGCCCTTCTCCACGGGCACCGACTCGCCGGTGATCGCCGCCTCGTTGATGGCGGACGACCCTTTGAGGATCCGCCCGTCCATGGCGATCTTCTCGCCCGGGCGAAGGACCATCACGTCGCCGACTCGCACCTCCTCGACGGGGACTTCGATCTCCTCAGCGCCCCGCTGGATCCTCGCTACCTTCGGTGCCAGGTCCATCAACTGGCGCAGGGAGCGGCGCCCCCGCTCCATGGTCCAGGACTCCAGCAGCTCGGAAAGGGCATACAGAAAGGCAACTCCCGCACCCTCCTCCCACTCCTGGATTGCTGCTGCCCCGATCAGGGCGAAGGCCATCATGACGCTCATGTTGAAGTTGAGACGGGGCAGCGCGTAGCGGGCCTTGCGGAAGTTGCCCCACCCGCCGATCACCATGGCCGCGATGTAGAGGGGGACGAAGACCGTGGAGGGGCCTCCGGCCCGGGACAGCGCGTAGGCCACCGCGAAGGCAACGCCGGAGAGAACGGTCCTCACCAGAGTCCAGTTGCGCCTGACTCCCGCGGCTTCCATCCGCCGCCCTTCTAGGGGAGTAATCAGATAGTTCTCGCTCTTGGCCTCCCCCCTTATCGCTTCCAGATCGACCATGCCATCGACGGTGAGCTTGCCAGCCGTGGGGTTGAGGACAGCCCTGGCGACGCCAGGGAGAGCCGCCACGTTCTTCTCGAACTTGGCGGCGCAGTCCAGTCAGGTGATGCCTTCGACGCGGTAGACCTTGGCAACGCCGGGCTTGACGAGTTCGGCTTGGGCCATCTTGTCTCACTCCCCTTTGATCCGAGCTGCTTGCTGGGTTTGGGAAACCATCCGCGGTGTCGGTGAGCGGAAGGCGGCCCGACCGTGCGAGTCCTGGTCCTCAAGGTGCTGGACCACCTCGCCCACCAGGTTGCCGATGTGGGGGTCGGAAAGGCGGTAGTAGACCAGCTTCCCCTCCTTGCGGTAGGCCGCCAGACCCATGTGGTGAAGCAGGCGCAGGTGGTAGGAGGCCGTGGCCTTGCTGCTGCCGATGAGGCTCGCCACGTCGCAGACACACATCTCGGCCCGGCTGAGGGCGTAGACCACCTTCACCCGGGTGTCGTCGGCGAGGGCCTTGAAGATGGAGGCAACGCCTTCAGTGCGAGGGACCTGGGCCTTGAGCCGGCCCACCAGCTCCTCGTTGACACAGGTTACCTGGCAAACCGGCGCTTCCTCCCGATAATCGTCGAAAGACGGCAGCGACATAGCATCACCCCCGGCTAATAATCAAACGGTCGTTTGATCATGAGTATAAGACCGGTTGGCGGCAGCGTCAACATCCCTCTCGCCGGCGTGAGCCAGTGGGTAGAGAGGTGCCGATCCCGAGGAAGCTATCAACCCGGACTCAATGTCCGCTTTGCAGCCCGGGATCGGCTTTGCTCACCCCTTGAGTACTTCGCCTCCTGCCGACCCTGCGTCCAATCTCCTTGCCTTCAGGTGCCTACCGTTCCTATGGTAGAGCATAGTGTTGTGGGGGGACTGAGATGGAGATGTGGGGACCGAACCGGCGCGGGGTGCAGGACTACCCGCTGATAAGGAGCGAGTTGGGTCGCTGGCGATTGGGTTGACAGCCAATCGAGTCGCACAGCGGCCATGCATTCCGTCTGCATCGCTTCTCACGGCTTTTGCGTGACTACATCAACTTAGTGCGGCTTCTTCCTGTAACAAGTCACAGTGAGCTGCAGTAGTGCGGAGCTACGTATTGCTAGCGCCCATACTTAGTCTGTGCTACAATGACGCCCGCTAATCAATTCAACCCGTCCGGAATCCCCAGACCGATCGTCCGAAGATCCAACAGGACCGGCACAGCAGGCGACCATCGGCCGTCCTCGCGCGGCGCCTCGGTTCGCAGGACTTGCTGACGGCGCGGCAGCGAGGCTGGCTCCTTGAGGTGCGTTGGAGGGCAGGGACAGGGATTCCAGGGGCCGCGCACTTGGACCGTGGCGAAGAACGTCTGTCATTGGCTTGTGTGACTCGGAACCAGGTGAGATAGGGAGGCCAGGGAGTGAGCTCCACAACACTCTCTCCAACCCGCGCTCTGCGTCAGCCGAGACGCCTCGATTGGCGCGCCGTCTTCGGGATATTCCTCCTGCTCGTGGCCACCGGCGGGTCCATCACCTTCTGGAGCGCCTCGTCGGATACCCGCGCCCTCCTCGTTGCCACCCGCGATCTTCCAGCGGGGGCGGAGCTTGCGGCGGAAGACCTCGCCGTTGCCAGGGTCCGGGTGGACGATGCTATCTACCAGGCAGCGTTTCCTGCAGCGGAGCTGGCAGGCCTCGTCGGGAAGCAGTTGGCCGAGCCGATCCACACCGGGCAACTGCTGGTGCGAGCCCAGCTCTCCTCCCGACCACGCCTCGGCCCCGACCAGATGGCGCTCACCATCGCCGTCAGCCCCGAAACTGCCGCGGGCGGCCGCCTGCGAGCAGGAGATGCCGTGCAGGTACTGCTGACCACCAACAAAGGGAAGCCCGAGGCTCGAACGGTGGTGGTGCTGCCCCGGGCTACGGTCTACGACGTCGGCCACGACCAGCGAGTGGCCGTGGTCAACACCGAGCTGGCTGATCGTTCCGGCGCTCAAGGGGCAGCCAAGTGGCTCACGCTGGTGGTGACCCAGGAGCAGGCCCTCCAGTTGGCGCAGGCGAAGTGGGCGGGCGAGCTGGATGTGGCCCTGCTACCCCCACGGTGAAGGAACGAAGAGGGAAACGATGGAGCTGGAGGAACGAGGTGGAGACCCCGGCGAGGAGCGCCGACCGAGAACCCCTGGCCACGGCTTGCGCCCGCCCATCAGGCTCGCCCTCGCCCTCGGGGATCCCGAACGCGAACGTTCGCTTCTGCCGGCCCTCGGTGAGTCGGGCGATTTCGCCATTGCCGAGCGCTGCCTCGCCTCGGGTCAGTTGC
>JAJZQR010000202.1 GCA_021806765.1 Chloroflexota bacterium
GGGTGACCGGGATAGCACGAGCCACCGCCTCAGGCAGAGGTAGTTGGCCCTTCCCTTGAGGATGGCGGTTCTGAACGCCACCGGCAGGCATGCCTGAAGCGCCGGAATGTCTTTCTGGTAGAGCTGGTCCTGGAGGTTCAGGGTGTTGGTGGAGATGACCACCCGGCGCCCGTTCCGCACGGAGTAGTAGATGGCCGGCAGCAGGTAGGCCATGGATTTTCCAGTGCCCGTTCCAGCCTCGACCATCAGGTGCTCGCCGCCGTTCATCGCCTCCGCCACCGTCTCCATCATTCGGACCTGTTCTTCCCTCTCCTCGTAGCCTGAGAGGGCGGAAGCCACAGTCCCTCCCGGCACCAGGAGGGCTCTAAGCTCTCCGGCGTCCACCGGAATCGGGGATGGTGCCGGCTGCAAGGAGGAACGCGGTGCGGAGCGCGAAGGTTGCGTGAAGAGGGTCAACTCATCGGCATCGAGGGCTGAGGGCTGGACGCCGGGTGCTGGGTGCTGAGTGCTGAGTGCTGAGTTCTGGGTTCTGAGTTCTGGGTTCTGGGTGCTGAGCGCTGAGGGCCGAGTGAAGTGGTCGCGTACCCGGCGCCGGCGGGCCTCCCGAAAGAGGTCCGCGAAGGGCCAATCCTGGAGTTGAGCTGCCAGTTGGTTGATCTGAGCAAGCACGGGAATTGTCAACTGCGCGGCCCGGTCCGCGAGGGCGAGGAAGACCCGTCCTGCTACCAGGGCATCGCCCAGAGCACGGTGCTCCTGCTCAACTGCCACGCCCAGCGACCTGGCTATGGTGCTCAGGTCGTAGGAAGGAAGGCCTGGTAAGAGGAGAGACGCTAACTCGAAGGTGTCGAGGAGTGGGTTGGAGAGGTAGACGCCCGCGCTGGCCAGACACTCGTGATCCAGTTCGATGCTCTGGCCCACCAGGAGATCGGAGCCAACGAAGCTGAGAAACCGAGGAAGGACCTCTTCCAGATGAGGTGCGGCGTCCACTTCCGCCTGACATATTCCAGTCAGCACCTCTATCCGAGGGGTGAGGCCGCAACGGGGATCGACCAGGCTACAAAAGGCGTCAGCTACCTGACCGTCGCGGAACCTGGCCGCGGCGATCTCTATGATCCTTTGTTGGTCGCCGGCGAACGGTGTTAGTTCCAGGTCGAGGGCGACAAAACTCTCCACCCCTGCGATCCTTGCTAGGGAGCCACCTCCGTTGGGGCTCAGGCAGGAGCTAACGGTGGCCATCCTGAGGGGACTCCATGAACCGGCGCCCGCAGCGCTGCGAACGCGAGGGCCATTGTAGCATCCCTGCCCGCTCAGCGCCAGGCTGCGGTGATCCGAGTTGACTTCTTGGGGGTGATGGGCAGGTCGTCGCGCCAGTCAGGGGTGTGTCGGTCCGGTTCCTCCTGAACGTTGTGGGCAGGCAGGGCCAGACACAGAACCTGGTGACCCTGGGGGAAGCTGTCCTGCATCCACAACTTCCCGCCCTGATGCTCCACCAGGGCCCGAGCCGCGAGGGTGCCGAGGCCGCCCTCCCACATCTGTTCCAGGAGATCCGAGGCGGTAACCTCTTCGGTTTCCCCTCGGGCGGAATCGTCGCTATCCCGCTGGTGGAGCCCGATAGTGACCTGCAGTTCGGTTCGGCGTCGCTCTGCGCTGATCTCCACCGCGGCACTGGCAGCCATGGCGTAGGAAGCCACCTCGTCGAAGAGCAGGACGAGAGCCTCCTCCAGTACCAGGGGATCCCCCCGTGCCGGCGCCAGGTCCGAGGGTAGTCTCTGCTCCACGGGGACCTGCCGCCCGAGAGCGATGGATCGCCGCAGCGCTCGCTGCACCAGGGGCGGGATAGCCACGGGCTCAATCTGGGGCTCCAGAAGCCCCTGTTCGGTCTGAACACTGTGGAGGATTTGCTGGACCACGGCATACAGCTGCACGGCCTGACGGCGAGCCTCCACGGGGATGGGCTGCCCCGCCCGATGGGACTCCTCGTGTCCATCCAGCAGTTTCGAGTGGGCAAGCAGGGTCACCAGCAGCGTCGCCAACTGGTGTTTGCTGCCCTTGCGAGAGGTAGTGCCTCTGGAGCCCGGTGTCTCGATGAAGGACGCGGGGGCGGCGGCACCCGCAGGCTCGCCTGGCCTTCCCATCCTCGTGGTCTGCTTCCACTGGAGGAACTGCTGCTGCGCGGCCTGGACCGCCTGGATGAGGGCGGCACGGTTGGGGGCAAAGTACCTTCTCTCCAGGGCGTGGATGCTGGTTTCCCAGCAGCCCTCCAGTTCCTTACCGGTGAAGAGCTGTTCGAGCAGAGTAGCGGCCGCGGGGGAGAGATCATGGCACAGGACGTTGGTGGCTACGCCAGTCGTCACATCCAGCTCGATCTCCACGGAAAGCAGGCTGGAGGCAGCAACCCGACGCAGACTTCCCGGCAGGGGAGCCTGTCCGACAAGAAGAACGGTATCGCGGGAGACGCTTCCCGTCTCCCAGGGGCTATTCCAGTTGCTAGGCAACAGCTATGCCCTTCCCGAGGATTAGGCAGCCGCCGGATCGCCATCCCGCAATTCAGTGGCATCCCTGGTTCGGCACGGACTATCTCTACGGAACCAGCGGCCGGAAGAACGGGAGGCTCTTCCGTGTGCGGCGCCGAGGAAGTCTCAGTGATGAGAGACAAGCTGGAGTGGCGGGAGTATAGCAGCTTAGTCGTAGATGGTCAACAGCCGCGAAGAGCCGGGGCGGTAGGGGCGCACGGCCGTGCGCCCCTACCTGGTGGCTACTTCGTAGCTACCTGCGAAGGAGGTTGCGGCCGATGCCGCGTGTCTCGCGGCGAGAAAGCATCCTGGTACCGACGTCCCGAACCAAGGGGTTTCGCAGGAAAGCCATGGTAAGAGGGATCAGACTGAGTGCGTATCCGACCTGCTGAGCCGTGCTCCTGGGTCCGGCAGCGCGCATTCGAGCCCTGCCCATCACCATGCCGCCCCATCCGCGGGTAGTCTCCGTGATATCCTGGCCCCTAGCCTGCAGCATCTGCTGCATCATCATCCTGCGTCGTCGTATCCTCATCGCTGTGAGGGCGATGGCGCCAAGAGAGCCCAGGGTTTCCATCCATCGATCGTAGAAGCGCCTACGTCTCTGCTCAGCCTGCACCTGGGCCACGCGAATGCCCACTATGGCACCGAGGATGGCCACGATCATGGAACCGATCACCGTCGGCCGTTGGAGAATGGAGCCGACTTGCTGACCGATCCCGGCGGCCCTCTCCGAGATGTAGCCGGGTTCCCTTTCCCCGGCCACCCGACCCTCTCCCGCTGTGCGGGTGGTAGAAACATCAGGCTGCATGGGGTACCTCCTGGTCCTAAGCCTGGAACCCTAACCGAACGAGCAGAAGTCTTGCGGGATTGGGGACACCCCAAACCCCGTCAGAGCGGCTTCGCCCCTCTGGACTCCCCGTTACGCTAGGGGGCAAGGAGAAGCAAGTTCGGTGCCAGTCAGCGGCCCAGGGCCGCTTCCATGACCTCGCGACCGGCAGGGGTGGCGAAGTCAGAGCCAGGACCCTTGTTCTCCATGATGACGGCGACCGCTACAGTAGGGTTGTTGGCCGGAGCGTAGCCTATGAACCAGGAGTGGGTCTTCTCGCCTGTGGTTACCTCGGCGCTCCCCGTCTTGCCGCCTACCTGTATGCCGGGAATGGAGGCGGGCTTGGCGTAGCCTTCCTGGACGCTGGTCACCATCAGCCGGTTCATGGCCTGGGCGGCTTCCGGAGATATGACCTGGCGGATCACCTGGGGCTCGTGATGCTGGAGGACGTTGCCGGCGCGATCTTTGATCTCCGAGACCAGGTAGGGCTCCGGCATCTTTCCACCATTGGCCACAGTCGCCGAGGCCAGAGCCATCTGAAGGGGAGACACGAGCAGTTTGCCCTGACCGAAGGCGGTATTGGCCAACTCCACTGCGGAGAGGTTCTGATTGCCCACCGTGCTGGTGGATGTGGGAAGGTCGAAGGGGATAGGCGCCTCCAAGCCGAAGCGCCTGGTGTAGTCCAGGAAGCGGCGCCGGCTTTCTTCGATACTCTGGTCCCAGGGAGCCGGGTTGGGGATGTCGTCACCGACGGGGAGTGGATTGTACCCGAGCCCCAACCCCGTCTTGGCGAAGGTTACGTTGCAGGAGTAGGCGAAGTCGTCCACGAAGGTGACGTCGGAGACCCCGGGGTGATTCTTGTTCTTGATGACGAAGCCGTCCACCGTCAGGTCGTCGGTGCACTGGTAGTGCTTGTTCAGGTCGACCAATCCCAGGTCGATGGCGGCACTCGCGGTGACGATCTTGAAGGCCGATCCCGGGGTGTAGAGGCCGAGGGTGGCCCGATTGAACAGCGGCTTTGCCGGGTTGCTCTCCAGTTCATCCCATCGCTGGTCCAGCTTGTTGGGGTCGAAGTAGGGGGTGGAGACCATGGCGAGGACCGCGCCAGTCTTCGGGTTGAGCGCGACGATGGCACCCTTGTCCGAGCCCATGGCCTGGGTGGCCACGGCCTGCACGCGAGGGTCCAGGGTCAGGTACAGGTCGTTCCCGACGCTCGGGCGGTGGAGAGTCTGGTTCACCAGACTGTCCAGGGGGTTGGCCTGAACGTCACCGCGGAGATAGCGGGCGAAACTGCTCTCCAGGCCCGAGGACCCATACCGATCGCTGAGGTACCCAGTGACGAGGGCGGTGGTGGGGTCGGTGTAGTGGCGCTGGATGCCCTGAGGAGTCTGCTCGCTGTAGGCGAGGACCCGGCCAGTGCTGTCCAGGATACGTCCCCGAAGGATCTGCTTCTCCTCGTCTATCAGACGAGCGTTGTTCGGGCCGTAGACCAGGTCGTTAGATCGAACCACCTGCCAGTAGGAGAGGCCCAGAGCTATGGCACCGAGAGACACCAATAGAAGGGTTGCCAGCCTGAGGATGCTACGATGCACGATCGATCCCCCTCTCCGCCGATATCCGGAGGAGTAGTCCCAGGATGATGAAGTTGGTGACGATGGAGCTGCCGCCGTAGCTGATGAAGGGGAGGGTTATGCCGGTGAGAGGGATCAGCTTCGTGGTGCCCGCCAGGATCACGAAGGCCTGGATCCCGAGGACGGCGGTGAGGCCCGTGGCCAGCAGGACGGAAAAGTCGTGGCGGGCGCTGAGGGCGATGCGAAAGCCTCGATAGATCAGGAGCATGAAGAGGGCGACCACCGCCAGGGTCCCGGCCAGCCCCATCTCCTCCCCGATGGCCGCGATGACGAAGTCCGTCTGCACGGCGGGAATATACCCCGGGGAGCCGTAGCCGATGCCGCTCCCGAGAATCCCCCCGGAGGCCAGCGCCACCAGGGCCTGCACCACCTGGTAGCCCTGGGTCTGGGCGTGGGACCAGGGATCCATCCATACCTCCACCCTCACCCGGATGTGGGCGAAGAGGAGGAAGCAGAGGTAGGCACCGACGGCAAAGGCCGCCAGCCCGCCCCAGACGTAGATCGCGCGAGAGCTGGCCACGTACAGCATGGCGAGGAAGATGCAGAAGAAGAGCAGGGCGGCGCCGATATCTCGCTGTCCGACCAGCATCAGCATAGAGACCGCCCACATGACCGCCAGGGGGCCCAGGTAGGGCAGGGGGGGCAACCTCAGACCACCCAGGCGGCTCGAACTCCAGGTGAGCAGCTCCCGTTTGTCCTCCAGGTAGCCCGCCAGGAAGATCACCAGCAGCACCTTGAGGATCTCCGAGGGCTGGAAATTGACAACCCCGAAAGCCAGCCAGGAGCGGACGCCGCTCTGGTTGGGGTCTCTGCCAAAGACGAAGGTGGTGGCCACCAGCATGAGCCCCAGGATGGCGGAGGTGTACTTGTAGGACTGGAGGAAGGCGATATCGGGGAGGAAGAGGACCGTGGCGATCATCAGGAGGACCCCCAGCGCGATCCAAACCAACTGGCGGACGGCGAAGTCGGGCGCCAGGCGGGTCACCACGACCAGTCCAATGGCGACCAGCATGGCGGTGATCGGTAGGATCATCTGGTCGGCGTTGGGGCTTTTCCAGAGCAGCACCAGGTGGGTGGCGAGGAGGAGGCAAGCCACAGCCACGGCATCCCGGAAGGGCCACCCCTTCAGCAGGTCGGGGCGGGTCAGGCTGAGGAGCGCCAGGCCCAGGGCCAGGAACAGTACAGGCAGCAGAAGGAGCGACAGTTCGGTCCACCGCCCTCTTCGCGCAGGAAGGGCTCTCTCGTTCATCGTGCCAGCTTCAGTTTGACCTGCCCGATGGCCACGACGTCGCCCGGGCGGATTTCGACCTCCTGGCTTATCTTCTCCCCATTCACCCAGGTGCCGTTGCGGGAGTCCAGGTCGGTCAGCCACCAGGTGCCATCCCGGAGGTCCAGCACAGCGTGGCTGGAGGATACGAAGCCGTCGCTCAACACCAGGTTGTTGTCGGGACTGCGCCCTATGGTGGTCGTGCCATAGATGGCGACCGCGTGGCCCGTCTCGTAGGAGGTGCCACCCGGGTGGATCACGATCATCCGGCCGATGGCAGGCACGGATTTGACCTGTTCGGGCAAGGCGCGGCGGAGGTCTCGCCAGATCACCGCGACCACCTGCCACAGGAAGAGGTAGAGGACCAGCAGGAGCGCCAATCGGAGCAGCAGGATGATGGTATCGGCAATCAGGGTGCTGCCTCCCTATTCTTCTTCAGCATCCGAAGTATCCGATGCAGTGTCCGAGCGATGAAAGGTGAAGATGGCTCCGCCGAAGGAAAGTTGCTCACCCTCCGAGAGGGAGCAGCGGGTCACTCTCCTGCCCGAAACGAAGCTGCCGTTGGTGCTGTCCAGGTCGAGGAGCACGTAACGTTCCGATCCCAGTTCCCAGAGGATGCGACCGTGGTGGCGGGAAACCCCCGACGCGTCCAACACGATGTCGTTGTCTACGGCTCGCCCTATGGAGGTGTCGGCCTCCACCAGCGGGAACCGGTGGCCGGCCTCGTCCAGCAGGAAGGCGGACGGCTGCTCAGATGGAGAAACTGCAGGTTGCTCCGTCACCTTCGGCGCCTCGGGCTGGGCTACCGGCATAACCACGGTGCCTTCCAGAACCGGGGCCGCTTCCACCTTGGCGGACGGTTCCACAGGATCGGCGTCGACGAGGGAGCCCTTCACGGTGACGCGACCTCGGGGTTGGGCAGGGTCGGCGAGTACCAGCTTCACCGAGGGGGCAGACAGGGTTCGCAGGCCGTGTCTGGCAGCGTAACCGCGGAGGTATCCGGCAAATTCGCGTTCGAGGCCGGCCTTGAACTCCGAAACGGCGGCCATATCTTCCGGGTGCAGGTAGGCCAGGTATTGATTGGCGGCCAGGGGGCCTTCGGCCCCAACCACCTGGCTCCGTTCCATCTCCCTGGCAAGGGCCTTGGCGATCTGGACCGGCTGAAGCTTCGGCTTCAGCGCTCGGGCGAAGCCGCCCTCCAGAAGGTTCTCGGCCAGTCTCTCGAGGAAGGTTACCTCTTTCATGGCCAGCGATTATAGCATAAGGATTTGTGGTGCTATAATCGGGAGAGGTTCCTTGTAGTAGGGGCGGAACGGGTTCTGGGTTCTGGGTTCTGGGTTCTGGGTGCTGAGTGCTGGGTGGTGGGTGCTGAGGGCTTTTCCGTGATAGAGACGGGCGTCGACATAATCGAGATCGAGCGAATAGAGGCTGCTCTGGCCCGGCATGGACAGCGGTTTCTGGAGAGGGTGTACACCCCGGAGGAGATAGCGCAGTGCCGGGGGAGGGTGGAATCCCTGGCGGCCCGCTTCGCAGCCAAGGAAGCCGCCTTCAAGGCGCTGGGGGTGCGGCTGGGCTGGCGAGAGGTGGAGGTGCACCGGGAGGCGAGCGGCAAACCCCGCCTCCTGCTGCACGGTCAGGCCAGGGCGATGGCCGACAAACTGGCGCTGAGATCCTGGTCGGTGAGCCTCTCCCACAGCAGGCAGCACGCCGTTGCGGTAGTGGTGGCACAGGGATAGATGGGACGACAGCGATGAAGATCGTTACCGTTCAGCAAATGAGGGACATCGAGCAGGCCTCCGTGCAGCAGGGGGTCTCTCTGGACGAGTTGCAGCGGAACGCTGCGGCTGCCGTGGCACGGGAGATCGATCGACTGTTCCGCGGGGTTTCCAGGCCCGCGGTGTTCCTGGTGGGTCCGGGCAACAACGGGCGGGATGCCCTGATCGCGGCCGATCTGCTGCGGGAGAGAGGATGGTCCATCCGGGCGTACCTGGCCCCCAAGGTAGGCTCCGAAGACGTTCTTCTGCGACTGCGAGCAGGCGGGGCGGATATCCAGGCCGAGGCAGAGGCGGCAGACCATCAACTCCTTCGCTGCTGGGTTTCCGAGGCCGCTCTGGTGGTGGACGGGTTGTTGGGCATCGGCATTCGTGGCGCCGTTCGCGAGCCGATCGCCGGGATCATCACCGCTGCCAACGAGGAAGCGGAACGTCACAGGGTCCCGGTGGTGGCCGTGGACCTGCCGAGCGGCATCGATGCCGATTCGGGGGAGGTTGGTGGCGCCGCCGTTCGGGCCGGCTACACCATATCCCTGGGAGCCGTCAAGGCGGGCCTACTCAGGTTTCCAGCGGCTGAGTACGTTGGGTCCCTGGTGCCCGTGGAGATCGGGCTGCCACTGGCGGCCTATTCCTCCATACGGCTGGAGCTGATGACCGCGGAGGAGGTGGGGAAGCTCGTCCCCAGACGGCCCCAAAACGCCCACAAAGGCAGCTTCGGCCGGGCGCTGGTGGTGTCCGGTTCCCGACACTTTCTGGGGGCGGCCTACCTGTGCGGGGCTGCGGCGGCGCGGTCAGGGTGCGGGCTCGTCACCCTTGCGGTACCCGAGTGGCTGGGCTTCTCCCTGGTCACCATGCTGCCGGAGGCCACCTACCTGCCTCTGCTAGACTCGGAGGAGGTGGAACCGGCCGGCGCCAACGCCCAGACCATCGCCGAGGTTCTTCCCGACTGCAGCGCGCTGGCGATCGGCCCCGGCGTGGGACGGTGTGCCGGGGCCAGCAGGCTCGTCACGAACGTCCTGGAAGCCAACCGGCGGGCCGGACGGGTGGCTGCCGTGGTGGATGCCGATGGGCTGAACGCGCTGGCCGAGAAGACCGACTGGTGGAGCGGCATAGGCCCTGGCCACGTGTTGACCCCTCACCCGGGGGAGATGTCTCGCCTGGCGGGGCTACCGATCGCGGCGATCCAGGGAGATAGGTGGCGAGTGGCGCGAGAAGCGGCGGCCCGCTGGGGCCAGATCGTGGTGCTGAAGGGACCCTTTACTGTGGTGGCTGATCAGGGCGGTGACACCTGGGTAAGCCCCTTCGCCAATGCTGCCCTGGCCAGCGCTGGGACCGGGGACGTGCTGACCGGTCTGATAGCCGGGCTGATGGCTCAGGGGGCGGCCCCAGCGGAGGCGGCACGGGCGGGGGTCTTCATCCACGGGGCAGCAGCGGAAAAGGTGCTCGCCAGCAGCGGGACGGATCGACTGCTGGCGAGCGATCTGATAGCTGTCATTCCAAAAGTCATCCGGGACCTGCAGTGACGCAGGGGGGTCGATGCGGGCCG
>JAJZQR010000006.1 GCA_021806765.1 Chloroflexota bacterium
TGCCGATGGAGCAGCCGTCCACCAGCCCCCTGCCCACGTAGCCCATGAAGACGGGCAGGTGGCCCGAGCCTCCTCCGGTGCAGATGGCGACCTTGCCCTGGATCGGGGCGTCGGCCCTCACGACGGCCCGCCTGTCGGGACCGACGAGGCGGATCTGGTCCGGGTGGGCGCGCACTATCCCATCCAGCATCTCGTCCACGAAGGCGTACGGATCGTTGATCAGCTTCTTCACGATCTCCTCCCTGCTTTCAGCTGCGCAATCACGAAGGCATCACGAGCGTGCGTGAGTCGGTTACTCTGGCACCCACCACCGTGCGGGCGGCGCGCAGGATGTCACTCTCTTTCGGAATGTAAGCGTCCTCCAGAGGAGGGCTGAAGGGCACAGGCGCCCAGGGGGCGCCCACCCGCTGGATCGGCGCATCCAGGTATCCGAACGCCTTGCCGGCCACCACGGCCGCGACCTCGCCTCCGAACCCGCCGCGTACCGGCGCCTCGTGCACGATCACCAGCCGGCTGGTCTTCTGCACCGATTCCAGGATGGTGTCCTCGTCCAGCGGTTGGATCGATCGCAGATCTATCACCTCAGTGCTCAGCCCTTCTTTCTCCAGCAGCTTCGCCGCCGCCAGGGACCGATCCACCATCAGACCCGACGCCACGATGGTCAGATCCTCTCCTGTGCGCTTGACGTCGGCCTTGCCGATGGGGACGATGTACTCCTCCTCCGGCACCGGCCCCTTGTTGTTGAGCATCCCCTTGTGCTCCAGGAAGATCACCGGGTTCGGGGTTCGTATCGCTGCCTTCAGCAGCCCCTTGGCATCGTAGGGGGTCGCGGGCATGACGATGGTCAGGCCCGGCACATTGGCCAACCATGCCTCGATGCTCTGGCTGTGGTGGGCGCCGAAACGGATCCCTGCCCCAGTGGCCATTCGCAGCACCATGGGCGCCGATAGCTCACCCCCGTACATGTAGCTGATCTTGGCCGCGTGGTTGACTATGCCGTCCATGCCTATGGTGGCAAAGTCGGCAAACATCAACTCCGCCACCGGTCGCATCCCCATCAGCGATGCCCCTACGGCGGCCCCCACGATGGCCGACTCGCTGAGGGGGGTGTCGAAGATACGGTCCGGGCCGAACTCGGCCAGCAGCCCTTCCGTCACCTTGAAGGCCCCGCCGTAGTCGGCCACATCCTCGCCCATGACGAAGACGCGCTCGTCGCGCTGCATCTCTTCGCGTAGCGCCTCTCGGATCGCCTCGCGATAAGTAATCTCCCTCATGATCTTCTCCCGACCACCAGCTCCGGGCTTTCAGGCGCGTACACGTCGGTGTAGATCTCTTCGACCTCCGGGAAGGGACTCTCTTCGGCGAACTTGACCGCGTCCTCCACTTCCGCGACGGCTTCGTCCTGCATCTTCTGGATCAACGGCTGGTCGAGGATCCCTCGCTTCACCATTTTCGCCTGCAACCGACTGATGGGATCCTTGGTCCTCCACTGCTCGATCTCCGCGACGCTCCGATAGCCCTCCGGTGGCTCGATCTCGCAGTGGTTGCGATACCGATAGGTCACGCACTCCAGCAACGTCGGCCCTTCGCCGGCACGTGCCCTGGCCGCCGCCTCCTGCACCGCCTCGTAGACGGCGAAGACGTCGTTGCCGTCGATCCGGTAGCCCGGGAAGCCGTAACCCTGGGCGCGAGACGCGAACTCGCTGCCACCGAAGTGCTTGGAGAGGGGGGTGTACTCCGCATAGCCGTTGTTTTCCAGGATGAAGACGATAGGCAGCTTCAAAGCCCCGGCGAAGTTGAGGCCCTCGTGAGCGTCGCCCCGCTGGGCGCCACCGTCCCCAAAGTAGTCCACCACTATGTTGTCACTCTTCTGCAGCTTCAGCCCAAGGGCGGCCCCTACCGCCACCGTTATGGAGGCGCCGATGATTCCGCTTCCCAGCAGTATGCCGTTCTTGAGATCGCCCATGTGGTGGGCGGTCGCCTTGCTCCTGGTGGGCCCCGTGGCCTTGCCGTAGACGCCCGCCATCTGGACTCGCGGGGAGACCCCCCGTATCAGGAAGATGCCCCGGCCCCGGAGGGAGGGCAGCACCTGGTCCCCCGGCCGGAGGCCGTAGCAGGAACCGACGGCGATGGCTTCCTGCCCCTGGCTTCCATGGGGAAGCTCCACGACTCCGCCTTTGCCCCAGCCGCCGCACACCCGATCCTCGAAGACCCGGGTGAGCACCATCCATCGATACATCTGGATGAGATCCTGATCTGCAAGCCGTTCGCCGTAGACCATACCCTAGCCTCCTCTATTCAGGCTGCTCCAGCCGCCGTCGGACGGCCTGGAGAAACTGCACCGCGGTAGAGCCGTCTACTACTCGATGGTCGTAGGATAGAGCGAGATACATCACCTTGCGAACGACGATCTCTCCATCCCGAACCACCGGGGTGTCAGCCACCTTTCCCATACCGAGAATGGCGATCTCCGGCTGGTTGATGATGGGGGTGAAGAAAAGGGAGCCGAAGCCGCCGGAGTTGGTTACCGTGAAGGTGCTTCCCGTCAGCTCCTCCGGTCCCAGTTGCCCTGTCTTGGCTTTGGCCGCCAAGTCGTCTATCTCCCGAGAGACATCCTCCACGCCCTTGCCGTCCGCCGAACGAACCACTGGTACCACCAAGCCCTGCCCCTGATCCAGGGCCGCGGCTACTCCTATGTGAATTCGTTTCTTCTGGTGGATGCGGTCGTCGACAAACCAGCTGTTCATCGTGGGGTAGTCCCGCAGAGCCTGGCCGACCGCCCAAACCACGTAGGCAGTGTAGGAGGCCCCTTTCTCCTTGCGGACCCTGGCCACCTCCGTCATATCCACATCTGCCACGGTCGTCACGTCGGCAGCCGAGAGCCGGCTTCGGGAGAGCCGCTCAGCAATCCGGCGGCGCACCCCTGTGAGTGGGATCACCGTCGTGTCGTCGTCGGTCTCGACCTCTGGTGGGGTCGCCGCGCTGCTTTCCGCGAAGGTACGTACGTCCTTCTCGGTCACCAGGCCGCCAGGACCGGTTCCAGCCACCCCAGATAGATCCACGCCCAACTGCTGAGCCAGCCGCCTGGCAACAGGGGAAACCATCGGGCGCCTGCCTGGCGCGAGGGATGCAGGGCCGGCAGCCGTTCCAGGAGCGGACTCCCTCGCGTGTTCGGCCTCCCTTTTCCCTGCCGATTCTGAGAGCAGCCCCTGGATGTCCTCGTCCCGGGCCGCCAGGATTGCCAGGGGAGTGTCCACCACAGCATCAGCCCCTGCCGGCACCAGCACCTTCCTGAGGACTCCAGAGGCTGGGGCTTCCAGCGCAACGACGGACTTGTCGCTCTCGATGTTGGCGACAGCCTCTCCCTTCTCGACTGGATCACCTTCCTTCTTCAGCCACTCAACGATTCGCCCCTCGGTCATCGCTAGAGACAGCCTGGGCATGCGAAGTTGCTGCGCCATCAGATCACTCCCTCGGCCCTCAACTGGGCTACCTTCTCCGAACTGTAGCCCAGCCACTGGGCCAGCACTTCCTCGTTATGCTGTCCCAGTGTGGGTGCTGGCCGTCGTATCTCGGCTTTGGTCTCCGAGTACTGGATGGTTATGCCCTGCATCGGGACTCTCCCTGCCGTGGGGTGTTCGGTCTCTACAATTTGCCGTCGGTGCTTTAGCTGGGGGTTTGCCACGACGTCGGCGATGGTAGCCACTTTGGTGCAGGGCAGTTCCACCTTTTCCATAATGGCTACCACCTCGTCCCCTGTCTTGCTTGCTACCCATTCGGCAACGATGGACTCGATCTCGTCAACGTGTTCCAGGCGAGCTTCCACAGTATCGAACCGTGGGTCCTGCAGCAGATCCTCTCTCTGGAGAGCACGCACCATTCGAGGGAAGTGAGCGGGGTTGCCTCCCACAACCACCACCCAGGAGCCATCGCGCGCCTGGAAGGTGTTGGCGGGTGCCACGTACCGGTCGCGGTTGCCCAGCCGAGTAGTCATCCGGCCCTGCAACACATGTTCCGGTATTGCCGTCATCAACAGCGACACGGCACTATCCAGCAGCGCCAGGTCCACTAGTTGTCCTCTCCCAGTCTTCTCCCGGTGATGGAGGGCTCCGAGCACGCCGATGGTGGCGTAAAGGGCGGTGGTGTAATCCACGACGAAGGTGCCTGACATTGTCGGAGGTCCCCCCGGCTGACCGGTAATCTCCATCAAGCCGCTCATACCTTGCGCGATGACATCAAAACAGGGGCGCTGGGCGTAAGGTCCATCCTGACCGAAACCGGAGATGCGGGCCATGATAAGTCTAGGGTTGATCTCGTGCAGAACCTCCCAGCTGCACCCCATCTGTTCCATAGTGCCTGGCCGGAAGTTCTCGATCAGCACGTCGGCCTGTCGGGTCAGTTCCCGCAGCAGATCCTGTGCACGGGGGTCTCGGGAGTTGAGTGTAATACCTCGCTTGTTGCGGTTGTAGACCATAACGTAGAGGCTCTCGTCGTTGACAGTGGGTGGCACCAGTCTGCCATCCTCGCCACCAACCGGCTTTTCCACCTTGATCACATCGGCGCCCATATCGCCCAGCAACATCCCACAATGGGGACCCGCGATGAATCGGGATAGATCCAATACCTTGACACCATCCAAAGGACCGCTCATCCGCCTACCTCACACCCGCAGCAGTACATGATTGGGATCGATCGCTTCCCGTATAAGTCTTACCTGATTGAGGGTCGGAGGCTCGGTTTCGAGGATCGTCTCGGCAATCAGCGGACGGAAGCGCATGCGCTCTAAGACCTCCTCCAGGGTGACGCCTGGATAGAGAGAAAGCAGCCGCATCTCCTTGCTCTTTTCGTCAAAGTCGAAGACTGCCTTGTCGGTAACAACTCTCCAGGGGCCGTAGGGCCGCAACCCCTTCCGGATCCGGCTGTCGCCTCCCTGGTAGTACCCCACGCTAGTGACGAAATCGACCTTGTCGACGAAGGTCCGCTTCTCCAAGTCCACAACGATGATAGGTCTTCGGACGAAAGCAAAATGCTCCGGCTGGGCCAGACAACCTACCAGCCGAACCTTGGGATGCTTGTAGTCGCCGATGGCCGTGATGTTCATGTTGCCGTAGCGGTCGACCTGAGGAGCAGAGTCGAAGCTCACGTCAAAGTCGCCCTTGGTGATCATGTCCACCTTGAAGCCGGTATCTGCCAAGGCCGCTGCAGTCGGCCAGCGAGTGATGCTGTCCTGGGACAGGTCCGATGGGATGCGTTCCAGATCCGGGCTGAGCAGATTGCCCCAGTAGATGGTGACGTTGGGTGCATGGGTAAGCTGGGCCAGGCGGGCTGCGGCGATGGGAATGCCCACCACCAAGGTGAAGGCGCGGCCTGCGGTACCTACTCCCACGAAGCATAATTCATCGTCTCGCAACTCGCGGGCGATAGTTGCGACCATCAACTCGTTATTGCTGTAGTCCTCGGCGTAGTTGCTCACCATTCCTCCCCCTCGACTCGAAGACGAGCCAACTTCTCCATGCCACCTACGCGCTGCAGATACTCTGAGTGGTCTTTCACTCCATAAACGTACTCACTCAAGTAAGCTTGGAAGTGTTCGGGATCCCTCCCTGCGGCAATATAGGCCCGGAGATGGTCGTCGTCCTCGTTGTAGAAGGTGTCGCATGCCGTGGGGTGGGCCCCGAAGGGTGTCTCAACGATGGCCTCGACCCAGGAATGTGGAATGTACGTCAGGTTCGGACGCCGGATAATCGCCCCATGGGGAACAATTCGTTCAACCGCGACGATGAGCCGCTTGCCTGCCCGTGCGATGAGTTGGTCGATGTCGTCGCTGTCCCGCACCACGGGCCATTGAACGTTGCCGTACTTGTCGCCCACGTATCCGTGGATGATGGTAAAGTCGGCCTCGGCTGGGGGCACGGCGTGGTACTGTTCTCCGGTAAAGGGGCAGGTGATCTCTCTGACCTGCTCTGGATTGAGTCGCGCCATGTCGGTACCCAGCAGCGCCTTCACCGGATGGTAGGTGAGCCCCATAGAAGCCGCCCGAAACCGGGCAACCATTACCGACTCTGGGAAATCGCGAACGTCTACTTGGCCCTGCTGCACCGCACGGCGGAAATTGGGGGCGAGGCCGTACCAGAAGAGGCCCACATAGATACCTTCGAACCGGTTGAGGGATCCCGCCGCCGCTAGTAGATCCGCTGCGATGCTGGAGGGAAAGGCCATCAAGGTGATGTTCTTCACCCCGCGACGTAGAAGTTCATGGACTACCGCATTGGGCTGTCTACGAAGAATCGAGCCCCCCATGGCGATGGAGCTTCCCGAGGGAATGCGGGTCACCGCTTCACCGAGAGTAGTCAGCTTCTCCTTCAATGTGTGCCCCTTTCTTCAACGTGGAGATGACGTCGGTGGTTCGGCCTAGTGCAACCGAGATAGCTGGAACCGAGAAGCCCGCGGCCCGAGGTGGTGCTGTGGTACGCCGCACTATGAGCTCCGGCTCCAGATTGGCCTCCTGAGTCGGTGGGGGACGCCTGGCCTTTATCCGCTTCAGCAGTAGCTTGGCGGCTGCAGCCCCCATCTCCCGCTTGGGCTGGTGTATCGTGGTCAGACCTATCGATCTTAGGGAAGACATGGAGATATCGTCGAAGCCCACCACCGACATGTCCTCTGGAACTCGCCAGCCTTGCTCCATGAATCCATCGATGGCTCCAAGAGCCATCAGGTCGTTGGTGCAAATCACCGCCGTCGGGGGGGTGGGAAGACCGGCCAGCTTCAAGGCTGCTCGATGTCCCGCGGCCATGCTGTAGTCGCCATCCATCACCATTGTGGGCTCCAGAGGTAGGTCGCGGTCTTTCAGGGCCATCAGGAAGCTCTCATACCGCTCTTCGGCGGCTGCAGAGTCAGGGGGTCCAGCGACATAGGCGAAGTGGCGATGGCCCAGCGCCACGAGATGATCGAGGACAAGGGCAATACTCTTCTGGTTGTCCAATCCCACATAGTCGGCAGTCACCAGGTGGTGTCGCCGATTGACCAGCACAAAGGGCACTCCGTCGTTGTGCAGCTGCACCACATCCTGGCTGTCGGAGGACTGGGAGGCGAGGATCAACCCGTCCACCTGTTTGTCCAGAAGCACCTGAAGATAACGGGCCTGCTTCTCGGGCTGGTAATCGGTGTTGCACAAGATCAGGTTACATTGTTCGGCGGCCACCACGTCCTCCACTCCTCGAACCACCTCAGGGAAGAAGGGATTGGTGATGTCGGCGATGAGGAGGCCTATGGACCAGGTGCGTTGCATCCTGAGACTACGGGCGATAGCTGAGGGACGGTATCCCATCTGCTGGGCGATTTCCACCACCCGGTTTCGGGTCTCCTCCCGGACATGGGCCTTGCCACTGAGGGCGTTGGACACGGTAGAAGGAGCGACACCGCAGGCACGGGCGACATCCTGGATACTGACGCGTTGTCGATGCCTGATCACCATTGATCCTCCCTCGATGTAATCATTAATCATTATGAAACGGCGGGGGTTGAGACTCTTGACAAGTCTCGGGCCTGTTGGTATTCTGCCCCGCGAAACGATTTCGGAAATCGATTTTAGTCGGAGGATCTGGGGAAGTCAAGGGGATCGCAGGTTTCTCGTAGGAGTGCTCCATACTGTGTGGGAGGCAGAAGCCACATGGAGGCACAGTCAGCCTACATCCTCGAAGCTCTGGGAATCTCAAAAGTATTCCCGGGTGTGCAGGCACTGCTGAAGGTCAGTTTGGCTCTGCGCCCGGGCGAAGTCCACGCCGTGGTGGGAGAGAACGGTGCGGGCAAATCCACGCTCATGAAGATCCTCGCGGGCGTATACCAACCCGATGCTGGTGAGATTCTCCTTGATGGGAAGCGGGTGCACATCAAGGATCCCCATAAGGCCATCGAACTGGGTCTCAGCATGGTCCATCAGGAGCCGAAGCTCGCGGCTCCTCTCAGCGTTGCCGAGAACATCTTCATGGGGCGCTTGCCTGTTAGGGGCCGGGGACAGGTGGACTGGCCTCAGCTGTACTCCGACGCAAAGGAACTACTGTCCACTCTGGGGTTGGATCTGGATCCGAAGACCCCGGTATTCCGCCTGAGTATAGCCCAGAAGCAGTTGGTGCAGATTGCCAAGGCCATCTCCGATCGCACTCGGGTCATCATCCTGGACGAGCCCTCGGCCAGCATCACTCCCGTGGAACTGGAAATCCTCTCCGATGTCATTCTCCGGTTGAAGCAGCAGGGAGTAGCCTTCGTGTACATCTCCCATCGTATCGAGGAGGTGTTCCACATCGCAGAGAACGTGACCGTGCTTAAGGATGGCCAGTTGGTGACGACAGTTCCACTAAGTCAGATTGACAAGCAGGGGCTGATTGCCCTGATGGTGGGGAGGCAGTTGGGGTACACCTTCCCGCCCAAGCGCCGAGAGGTCGGGGGAGTCGTTCTGGAGGCGCGCGACTTCACAGGGATGCGCTTTGAGGGGGTCAGTTTCGTAGTCCATCGGGGAGAGGTTCTGGGCGTGGCCGGGTTGGTGGGTGCCGGCCGCACGGAACTTGCCCGCGCCATCTACGGTGCTGAGCCCCCTTCCCGCGGCGAGTTGTTTCTGCATGGCCGGAGGGTACATCTGCGGTCTCCTGAGGATGCCGTTCGGGCGGGTATCGCCTACCTGGCTGAGGACCGCAAGGACAGCCTGATCATGCCCCTGAGCGTTCGCGAGAACATCACTGTAGCAGCACCGGAGAAAGTGAGCCGCTATGGCCAATTTGACCGCAGCCGTCAGCGGAGTCTAGCTCAGGAGTATGTGGACGTGCTCAATATCAGGACTCCGACCGTAGAGCAGCTGGTGCTGAATCTCAGCGGTGGAAATCAGCAGAAGGTCGCCTTCGCTAAGTGGCTGCTCAAAGGAACCGAGATTCTGATCTTCGACGAGCCTACTCGTGGCATTGATGTGGGGGCAAAGGTAGAGATCTACCATCTGATGGATCGCCTTGCTCGAGAGGGGAAGGCCATCATTATGATCTCTTCCGAGTTGCCTGAAATCCTGGGCATGAGCGACCGCATCCTGGTGCTCTCCTCCGGCCGCCTAGTCGGGGAGTTGCCTGGGGACGGCGTAACAGAAGAGCAGATCCTGGCGATGGCGATTCCTAGCTCTGTGAGGGGGAACCACCATGAATGAGACCACGTCCCGAAGCTCTTCTAGGGAGGCGGCCAGCCCTGTAGTTCACACTCCGGTGTCGTCTGGCCAGCTTCCAATGTCGAAACCTGCCCGACCTGGGGCTGCCAGCCTGCTCATTCGCTGGAGCAACATCTGGGCTCTCGTCCTGCTTTTCGGCATCTCCAGCGCGATCTCCCCTTACTTTCTGGAGGTCACCAACATCTTCAACGTCCTTCGGGGCGCCAGCATGGTCGGCATCGTCAGCATCGGAATGACCTTTGTCATTCTCAACAGAGGAATCGACCTTTCGGTGGGTTCCGTCCTGGGGCTCTCAGCTGCGCTGGCGGCTAGTATGTCCCAGCAAGGGATCGCCTTGGTCCTTCTCGTCTCGCTGGTGGCCGGGACGATGCTGGGATTGGTGAACGGGTTGCTCATCACGAGACTGCGTCTTCAGCCCTTCATCGCTACCCTGGGCATGCTGATCTTCGTGCGGGGGATGGTGTACATCTACTCTAACGGCAGCAATATCGTCGTGCACAGCGCTCCTGAGTCCTTCACTTTCTTGGGATCGGGGCGAATTGGCCCTGTGCCGGTGCCAGTCATACTCTTCGTTGCAGTGTGGGCGGTAGCTGCCTACATCCTGACCAGGACGGTTTTCGGGCGAGAGGTATACGCCGTGGGTGCTAATGAGGAGGCGGCGCGGCTCTCCGGCATCAATGTTGATCGGAACAGGGTGCTCGTGTACTGCATCAGCGGGTTCCTAGCCGCGCTGGCCGGCGTGGTGATGGTAAGCCGTCTCACCGTGGGCGAGCCCAATGCTGGCAATCTCTTCGAACTGGACGCCATCGCGGCTACCCTCATTGGGGGTACTGCTTTCGACGGCGGCGTCGGTGGGGTACACGGGACTATCGCTGGTGTGGTGATCCTGGCATTTCTGGCTAACATCCTCAATCTCGCTAATGTTTCTCCCTACACTCAGATGCTGCTCAAGGGGGTGATCATCGTCGTAGCTGTGGTGGTGAGTGAGTTGAAGAACCGCCGTTGATAGATCTCTGCGATGGGTGGGCGAAGATGGGAGTCGGCAGATCATCCGGGTTTCCAAGGACAAAGCGACCTCTAGGACGAATGTTCACATTTTCTTTATTCAGAGAGGAGTGGTAGGCCATGTCTGAGTCCACGGACAGCAAGAGGGGTTCGAAAAGCAGATCTCGTCAACTCACCCGGCGCGATTTCCTTCTGATGGGAGCGGGAACCCTTGGAGGGATTGTGCTCGCTGGGTGCAGCAATACCACTTCCTCGACTCCTGCCCCAACTTCCGCCCCGGTCTCAGGAGGCGGTGCTGCTGCGCCCACAGCAGCCGGGTCGGCAGCGTCCTCCGTGGCAGGCAAGACCCTAGGCTTCTCCATGTCTTTCAGCACGACTGAATGGGTCGTTCAACAGCGTCAAGGTGTGGAAGAGATGGCCGCCAAGTATGGCCTGAAGACCATCGTCTACGACGCGGGGGATAACCCTGCCAAAGAGGTGACCAACCTGGAGGACCTGGTCACCAAAAAGGTAGACGTGATCGTGATTTCCACCTATTACTCGGAGGCCATAACGCCGGCGATCAAGACCATCAACAACGCGAAGATTCCCATCGTGGTGCTGAGCTCCGCTCTGGCTACCGGCGCCGACTTCACTAGCCACCTCTCAGTGGATACTCTGGCTACAGCTCGAGAGGCCGGCAAACTGTTCGTCCAGAAACTGGGAGGTAAAGGGAAGATCGTCCAGATCGAGGGCAAGCCGGGCTCTGCGGTGAATCAGGCTCGTGGCAAGGGCTTCCGGGAGGTCATTGATCAGGAGAAGGGCATCGAGGTCGTGGCCGACGTGGTGGCCAACTACGAGCGAGCCCAAGCTCTGCGCGCTATGGAGGACATTCTGCGCGCCCATCCAAAGATAGACGCCGTCTACTGCCACAACAATGACATGGCGCTGGGGGCGATCAAGGCTGCGAAAGAGGCGGGTCGCGACAAGGAGATGTGGTTCGTGGGCTACGACGGCCTGACCCTGGAGGAGTTGCAGGCCATTAACAACGGCGATCTCTACGGCTGCTATTACTACTTGCCTTTCGGTGCTGAGGGTGTGGATGTGGCCGTCCGGATCCTCAAGGGCCAGAAGGTGCCAAAGGAGATCGTCTTCCCGTCGCCCTTCATGAGCAAGAACAATGTGAGCGATTGGTACGACTCGGCGACCAACTCCAGGAAGCCCGTCATCCCTCGGCCTATCCCCGAAGCCTAACCGGCCGGCAAGACCACAGAGAAACGAAGCGCGCGGTGTTCGTTGATGCGAGTCCGCCTGCTTCGTTCTCCGTGGTCGGGGCAGGGTCTTCTCTCCGGAACCCACCAGACAGGATCCCCTCCATGAAAGGAGCGCTTGGAGAAGTGGCAGAGTTGCAGTCCAAGGTAGCTACACTGGCAGAGGCCGCCCATTACGTGCACGACGGCGCGCGCATCGCTTTCGGCGGTATCTCCGTTCAACAGCATCCTATGGCCTTCATTCGTGAGTTGATCCGACAGGAAAAGCGGGACTTGGCCGTAATCGGTACCATCAACGGCAGCGACGTGGACATCCTGGCTGGGGCGGGCTGTGTGAAGCGGGTGGAGACGTCCTACGTGGGGCTGGAGCAGTTTGGCTTGGCTCGCAACTTCCGCCGCAAGGTGGAGCAGGGTGAACTGCAGATAGTGGATTACACCGACATGCTCACCTTCGACCGATTTCGAGCCAGTCAGGACAATCTGACCTTTTGGCCCTGCTCCTTTCTCGGGGGCAACGACACCGCCCGATACAACCCTGACATAAAGGAGTTTGCCTGCCCATTGACCGGCAAACGGTACTGGGCAGTCCCACCAGCAAGCCCAGACGTGGTAGTGGTGCACGCACCAGCGGCCGACGAATACGGCAACGTGCTTATCTCGCCTCGGAGACTCTTGCCTCAGAGCCTAGACGTGCTGATGACTAGGTCTTGCGACACAGTGATTGTGACCGTAGAGCGCATCGTTCCCCACGATCTGGTGAGGAAACACCCTGATCTCAACCAAATTCCCGCCTATCGGACCACCTGTGTCGTGCTGGCGCCGTGGGGGGCACATCCCACCTCCATGCTGGGCATGTACGAGGTGGATGATGAACATTTCGGGGAGTATGTGGCCGCCTCGGAGTCTGATGCCACCTTCCAAGACTACCTGGAGAAGTACGTCATCAGGCCCAAGGACCAGATGGAGTACTTGGAATTGATTGGTGTGCGACGAATGATCAGCCTTCAGAGGGGGGACGTGTTATGAGTAGTCAGCCGTGGACCCTTTATGAACTGATCACAGCGAGTATCGCCAGGAGCCTTCGAGATGGAGATGTCGGCTTCACAGGGCTGACCACCGGTGGCCCCGCGGCCACCTTCGCCACGGTAGCCCCTCTTGTCGCCATGGAGCTGGCCCGGCGCACCCACGCCCCAAATCTAACCATTCTGCTGGCTGGTTGGAGCCATAACCCGAATCTCAGCAAACTGTCCTTCGTTCCCAATTCGGAATTCGCCCCCGCGCTGCGCGAGCTTGAGTGCGATGCCCAGATGATAGATTACCCTGGCCAGTGGTCGGTGAAGCGTGGCGATGTCGACGTTGGTTTCAGTTCTGGTGCGCAGGTTGACGTCCAGGGCAACCTTAACGCCGTCTGCATCGGAGACTACCATCGCCCTAAGGTACGGTTGGTGGGCCCGATCTTCCAGCCGGAGCACCTTGCCCTTTTCCGCCGCGAGATCATCATGATGCCTCATCACGACCGGCGCAACTTCGTGCAGAAGGTGGACTTCGTGTCGGGCGTCGGCTATCCGGGCGGTCTTGAGGGCAGAAAGGCGCTGGGTCTGGAGTGGGGAGGGCCGGAGTTGGTCATGACCCCCAAATGCATTTTCGACTTCGACAAGGAGCGGGGTCGGATGCGGGTCAAGTCTATTCACCCTGGGGTGACTCCAGAGGAGGTGCGGCAGAACACCGGCTTTGATCTGGGTAACCTGAGCGGATTGCCTGTTACGGAGGAGCCGACTGAAGACCAACTGCGGATCATCCGGGAAGAGATAGACCCGAGAGGTATCCTGCTGCCTCGAGGCTAGGGCGACTCGTCTGGGCGAGGCATTCCGCCTCGGTGGAAGGCTTCGCCCCCTGCTTTCTAAGTCGTGGCGGTGTGGGCCTGCGCGCGACCGGTTCCGCGCCGACGAGGACTTCTGGGCGCGCCGCTGCCTTTGACCCGGACCTCGTTAGGAAGCAGTCCAGCGGCCATGGCGCCGATCCCCTACTTGCCCTGCAACCCTGAGAACAGTCTGATGTAGCAACTGGAGGAGGCGAAGATGTCGTCCGAGCCTATGGCCGAGACGTCGTTCGGAACTCGCCAGCCCCGCTCCGGGAATCCGTCGATGGCTCCCAAGAGCCGTGACATCACTGGTGCGGATCACCGCTGTGGGGGGATGGCAGGGTAACCAGCTTCTGGGCAGCTTGATGGCCGGCGTCGAGGGTGTATCTGCAGTCGATCACCGGCTCCCGGTACAGGGCGAGTCTGTGGACTGCCAAAGTTGCCGTGTAGCCGGATAGCTATCGCCGGCGGCCGTGGGCGCAGTGTACTCCGGTCCATTGACCAGGGCGATGCGTCGGCGACCCAATCCACGAGATGGGTGATGGCACTGCCGATGCCGCCCTTGTTGTCGAGCCCTACGTAGCTGGCCTTCACAGAGTGGTGACGCCGCTTCAGCAGGACGAAGGGCACACCCTGCTTCTGCAGATCCACTACAGCCTCGCTGTTGGATTCTTGGGAGGCGAGAATGAGTCCATCAACCTGCTTGTCCAGGAGCAGTCGGAGGTAAGAGGCTTCCTTCTCTGGGCTGTAGTCGGTGTTGCAGAGGATCAGGTTGCACTGCTCGGCGACCACCACATCCTCTACGCCTCGCACCAGTTCCGGGAGAGAGGGGTTGGTGATGTCGCCGATCAGCGGCCCGATGGACCAGGAGCGTTGCATACGGAGGCTGGCGGCTATCGCCGAGGGTCTGTAACCCATCTGCTGGGCGACTTCGACGATGCGGCTGCGGGTCTCGTCGCTGACGTGGTTCTTGCCCGACAGGGCATTGGACACGGTGGATGGAGCGACTCCGTAGGCGCGAGCCACTTTCTGAATTGTCACTCGACGACGCGCGGAAACTGGCAACCCCGCCATCTCACGGTACAGGATGGCTCGATTTCCTTGACGAGACTCCAGTTCCAAGGGATCACCATAGCCAGGCCGCGGTCCAGGCGCGATGGTGTTTGTGGAAATCCAGCCCGATGGCCTGGGCCAGTTTGCCGACGGTGAGACGACGGCCGAGGACAGCCTGGCGCTTGAGGAGCCTGACGGCCAGGCCAGCCGAGGGGCCAGGGGCCTCATCGGGAAGGCCGCCTTCTCCAGGAAGTAGCCCAGAGCCATGGCCGCCGACTTCACGCTGCTAACGCGCCGCCACGCCGCCACCACTCGGGCCACCGTCATCAGCCGAGTGGATCGCTTGGCTATCACCCCCAGCAGGAACTGCCGCCACGTCTTCAGGTTGCGGGGATCGGGCCCCTTCCTCTCACTCCCCTGGGCCGATCTGTGCAATAGACTGTAAAGGAGCGCCGCCAACTGGGTGCGCCCTCGTAGAGCCACGGACATTCGTATGGGTCTTGCCTCCAACAATCCCTATGCAAATCCCGTGGCTCTATGTTTTCACCCCATGATCGTCTCGCCCAGCTCCCTTGGAACTGGAGGGTAGGTTTGGTAAGGGGACTCCTTATCCCCTATCATATGGGCGTCTCGTGAATCCACGATCGAGTCCGACGAAGGGTTGATCCTGGAGATGTCGTAGAACCGATGATAGACCGTCTGCTACTGTTCCTGCGCTGGGTTGCGCTGGCCATCGCCCTCCTGCTCAACCTGTGGGCCGAGGCGCCCGCGGGTTTCGCCCACGAGCCGGAGACGGCGATCTTTGTCCTGGCGGCCTACAACGCCTTCGTTTCCGTAGCCTGGGTTAGGCGGAACTGGCTGACCCCGCGCCGGTTGCTGATCGCCGACACCCTGGTGTTCACCTTGGGGGTCGCCGCCGCCGGGGGCTGGCACAGCAGCCTGTACGTTCTATACTTCCTGGTCGTCCTGGCCTCCGCTCTCCAGCTGGGACCGGTGGCCAGCTTCGGTTACACGACCCTGGCCGGCCTGCTCTACGTGGGGGCATGCATCTTCCTACCCAATTGGGGATGGGAGATGACGGCCGTGGAGGTGCTGATCGGGCGGGTGACCGTCCTCCTGTTCACCGGGCTACTCTCCACCACCCTGGCCCAGCAGATGGAGATGGAGCGTCGGCTCCGCCAGGGCGAGCAGGAGATCAACTCCCGCCTGACCGTGTTGAACGACCTGATGAGTCTGGAGCTGGGCTCCAAGCTGGATCTGGGCAGGACCCTGGACGTGATTGCCAGGCTTGCCCGCAGGGCCATCACGGCGGAATTCAGCGCCGTCTGCCTCTTCCCCAGTCGCGATCACCAGAGCTACCGTTTCGCCTTCGACGGCGTGCCCACCCCCCAGCAGGGCAACATCTTTCGGGAGGCCCACCTGGATCCCATAGGGCAGGTAGTGGCCCGCACGGGCCAGCCGCTGCTGATCGCCGACATATCCCACGAGGCGGCCGAGATCCAGGCGATCTCCAGCTTCCACAGGTGCCGCTCCCTGGTGTGCGTGCCGATCAAGCTGGAGGATTCCGTGATCGGCGTCCTCTACAACGGTATGAAGTCGCCCAGCCGGATCCAGCCGACCGACGTGGAGCTGCTGATGGCCATGGGGCGTCACACCGCCCTGGCCATTGCCAATGCCGAGATGTACGATCGGGAGCGGAGCAACGTGGCGCGGCTGGAGAGGCTGGAGCAGATGAAGAGCGACTTCCTGTCGTCCGTCTCCCACCAGCTCCGCACCCCGATCACCTCCATCGCCACCGCGGCCGACCTGCTGAGGTCCTCCGACAGAAACCTGAGCGAGGACCAGCGGAAGCTGGTGCAGAACATCGCCAGGAACTCCCTTCGCCTGGACAATCTGGTGACCGACGTCCTCCAGATGGCGCGGATGAAGGACGGCAGGATGCAGCTGGCGCTCCAGCCTCTCTCCGCGTCGACCCTGGTCAACGAGGCCGTGGCCGGCGTCAAGCTGCTGCTGGAGGCCCGAAAGCAGCAGGTAGAGGTCAAGGTGGCTCCCTCGCTGCCGAAGCTGGAGGTGGATCGCAAGAGGGTGGAGCACGTGCTGGTCAACCTCCTCTCCAACGCCAGCAAGTTCACCCAGCCGGCAGGTACCATAGTGGTGGAGGCCGCCGAACGGGAAGGGTGGATCGAGTTTTCGGTTCGGGACAACGGCCCGGGGATGGAGAAGGAGATCCAGGAGAAGGCCTTCGAGCCCTTCTTCAGCGTCGATGGCGCCGAGGGGAAGGGGGGCACCGGCCTGGGGCTGGCCATCGCCAAGGGGTTGGTGGAGCTGCACGGCGGGGGGATCCGGTTGGAGAGCGCCGCCGGCGCCGGCACCACCGTCCGCTTCACCCTTCCGGTATACTCCGAGGTAGACCCCGCGTAGAGGGAACCGAGGAGGTCCGCCGGGCACACCCCATGGTGGGGTCTTGGGGTGTCCAAAGGAGGGAGGGGGAAAAGGGCAACAATCCATGAGAATCTTGATCGCCGACGACGAGCCCGACGTGGTCGAAGTCGTGGCCATGACCTTCAAGATGCACTGGTCCGACTGCACCATCCACACCGCCACCAACGGCGAGGAGGCGCTGGCCTGCTTCTTCGAGCACCAGCCCGGGCTGGTGATCCTCGACCTGTCGATGCCGCTGCTGGGCGGGCTGGAGGTGTGCCGCCGCATCCGGCGCGTCTCCAACGTGCCCGTCATCATGCTCACCGTCAAGGATGAGGAGATCGACAAGGTGCGGGGGCTGGAGGCCGGAGCCGATGATTACGTGACCAAGCCCTTCGGCCACCTGGAGTTGATCGCCCGGGCCAGGGCGGTGCTGCGCCGCAGCGCCTCCTCGGTGGCGCCCGAGAGCGGCGGCAGCTTCGACGACGGCTACCTTTCCCTCGATTTCTCCCGCTCCGAGGTTCGGATCCGGGGCGATAGGGTGATGCTTACCCCCACTGAGTACCAGCTTCTGTCCCTGCTGGTGCGGAACCCCGGCCAGCTGCTCTCCCACGTCTTTCTCCTCTCTCGGGTCTGGGGACCCGACTGCACCGAGGATAGGGAGTATCTGAAGGCCTACGTCAAGCGGCTTCGCCAGAAGTTGGAGCCCGACCCCCGGAACCCCTCCTACATCCTGACGGAGCGAGGCTTCGGCTACCGCTTCGCGCCGGGTCAGCCCGAATCGTAGGAGCCGGATCCTGCCGGCGATGGCGACCTGTGGGGTGCGGTGTGTCCCGACTTGGTACCCGCTGTTCCCCTCCCGTTCACCCCTCCTTCACCCGGATTTTCACCTTGCCGTCCTAGCCTTTCCCTGGGCGCGAGGCCGTCCGTCTTTCGTCGACCGCCTTTCGCGGTTAGCCCCCCCAACCCCGGGGTCGACCACCGCACTCCCGAGGAAGGCAAGGATGCAGCAGCCACTTCGCTCGAAGGCGCTCCCCCATTACGAGCGGATCCTGTACGCCACCGACGGGTCCTCCTCTGCCCAGGAAGCCGGTAGACATGCGGTGTTCCTCGCTCAACGATCTCAAGCCCAGCTGATCGTGCTCTGCGTGGTCTCCAATTCCCTCACCCGCCGGCTCAGCTTCCTGCTGCGCCGCACCATGGGCGAAGAAAGGAGGACGGCCAGGCAAGCGGTCGACGAGATCGTGAAGCTGGCCAACGCCAGTGGGGTTCAGACCCTGCCGGCGATCGAGTTTGGCCATCGCAGCGACGTTATAGACCGCGTTGCGGCCAGGTTTGACGTCGACCTGATAGTGATGAGCTCCCCAGGAGGTGAGGACCTCCAACGGATCTTCGGGCCGCTCCCCTCGGGGATCCCTCCCCTTTGGGCACGGCGACCCGTGTGCGTAATCATGTGCTAGGAGGTACTAGATGAGCCTGGCAGCCCACAGCCGGGAACTGACTGAGGTCCTGAGCGAGCTGGGGACCGATGCCGGCACCGGATTATCGAGCGAAGAGGCTCGAAAACGTCTCGAGCGCTTCGGACCCAACGAGCTTCAGGAGAAGCCCCGACCCACTCTGCTGCAGATGTTGCTGGCCCAGTTCAACAACTTCCTGGTTATCCTCCTGATCGTTGCCAGCGTGGTCTCGGCAGTCCTGGGCGAACTGACCGACGCGGCGATGATCATGGCGATCGTCGTCCTCAACTCCGTCATGGGGGTCATCCAGGAGTCCAAGGCGGAGCAGGCCATGGCGGCGCTGAAAAGGATGGCGGCGCCCAACGCCAGGGTCATCAGAGATGGGTCGATCCAGGATGTTCCGAGCCGGGAGTTGGTCCCCGGCGACGTCGTGCTGCTGGAGGCGGGCAACTACGTCCCCGCCGACCTGCGCCTGGTCGAGGCAGTGAACCTCAAGGTGGAGGAGGCGGCCCTGACCGGCGAGTCGGTGCCGGTGGAAAAGGCGGATGCCGCTGCCCTCGCCGACGACATCCCCATCGGCGACCGGGTCAACTGCGCCTTTATGAGCACGGTGGTCTCCTATGGTCGAGGGAAAGGGGCGGTCACCGGCACCGGCATGGATACCCAGATCGGCCACATCGCCGAGATGATCCAGTCCTTCGAGGACGAGGCGACTCCCCTTCAGAAGAAGCTGGAGCAGTTGGGCAAGACCCTGGCTATCGCCTGTCTCGCCATCTGCGCCGTGGTTTTCGGCATCGGCCTCTTCCGGGGCGAAGACATCCTCTTCATGTTCATGGTGGCCATCAGCCTGGCCATCGCCGCCGTCCCCGAGGGGCTTCCGGCCATCGTGACCATCTGTTTGGCCCTCGGCATGCAGCGGATGATTCGCCGCCACGCCCTGATCCGCAAGCTCCCGGCGGTCGAAACCCTCGGCAGCTGCACAGCCATCTGCTCCGACAAGACGGGTACCCTGACCCAGAACGAGATGACCGTCGTCAAGATCTACACCGACGACCGCTGGGTCGAGGTGGAGGGGAAGGGCTACCACCCTGTCGGCCGCTTCCTGCGGGATGGACGGGCGCTGGACGCGGCGGCCGATGCTTCCCTCAGTTTCCTGCTGGCGGGGTCGACCCTCTGCAACGACGCCCAGTTGGAGCAGCTGAAGAACGCAACCGATGGCTCCGCCCCCTCTCCCGCTAAGGAGGGTCAGGAGTGGCGGATGGTGGGAGACCCGACGGAGGGGGCGCTGGTAGTGGCGGCCGCCAAGGCCGGCCTCTGGAAAGATGGGGTGGAGAAGAAGCAGCCCAGGGTTGCCGAAATCCCATTCGACTCCGATCGCAAGCGGATGACCACCATCCATACCGATCCCAACGGCCCGGGCTACCTGACCTTCGTGAAGGGGGCGCCCGACATCGTCCTGGGTCTCTGCATCGAGACCCTGCGGAACGGCCGGGCGGAGCCGATGGACGACCAGGGCCGGCACGCCATCCTGGCGGCCAACGAGACCATGTCCAACCAGGCCCTGCGGGTGCTGGCCGTGGCTTACAGGCCGTTGGATGCTGTGCCGAATCGCCCGTCCTCCGACGATCTGGAGAAGGATCTGGTCTTCGTGGGGCTGCTGGGGATGATCGACCCGGCCCGCCCAGAGGTAAAGGACGCGGTGGAGCTGTGCCGGCGCGCCGGCATCAAGCCTGTGATGATCACCGGAGACTATCGGAACACCGCCGTCGCCATCGCCGGCGAGCTGGGCATCCTGAGCGACGGCAAGACCCGTGTCCTCACCGGCGCGGATCTGGACCGGATGCCGGAAGAGGAGTTTCTGAGCAAGGTCGAGGAGATCGACGTCTACGCCCGGGTCTCCCCGGCCCACAAGGTCAAGATCGTGGAGGCTCTGAAGACCAGGGGCCACGTGGTCTCCATGACCGGCGACGGCGTCAACGATGCCCCAGCCCTGAAGCGGGCCAACATCGGGGTGGCCATGGGCATCACCGGCACCGACGTCTCCAAAGAGACGGCTGCCATGGTGCTGACCGACGACAACTTCGCCAGCATCGTGGCCGCGGTGGAGGAGGGCCGGGTCATCTACAGCAACATCAGGAAGTTCGTCTTCTTTCTGCTCTCCTGCAACGTGGGCGAGATCCTGATCGTCTTCCTGGCGATGCTGGCGGGGCTGCCGGTGCCCCTCCAGCCGGTGCAGCTTCTGTGGCTAAACCTGCTGACCGACGGTCTGCCGGCCCTGGCCCTGGGCATGGAGAAGGGCGAGTCGGACATCATGGATCGGGCACCGAGACCTACGGGCGAGTCGATCCTGAACCGAGAGATGCAGGTCGGGATCGTGGTGCAAAGCCTGGCCATGACGGCTGCGACCCTGGGTGCCATGGCCATCTCCCTGGCCCGCGACCCGGACAACATCATACTGGCGCAGACCATGGCCTTCACCACTCTGGTGGGGTCCGAGTTGGTGCGGGCCTACTCGGCCCGGTCGGAGAGGCACTCGGTGTTCTCCCAGGGGATGTTCTCGAACCGGTACATGATGGGTGCGACCTTCGTGTCGGCGCTGCTGCTGGTGGGTCCGCTGTACCTCCCTGGCGCGCAGGGATTGTTCGAGGTGGTATCCCCCACCACTGCCGATTGGCTGGTAGCCCTGCCCCTGATCTTCGTCCCCTTCACCGTGGCGGAGATCACCAAGGCGGTGCTGCGGCGGATCGGCTTCGGGCAGCGCGGAGCCACCGTCAAGAAGGCGGCCATGGCGTAGACCCGGTTTTCCCCCTTCCCCTCGTAGGGGGAAGGGGGAAACCAACCGAGGTACAGGATGAAACCTCGACAGCTAGTCCTCGTCGTTCTGGTCGCGGCGATCCTTCTCGGTGGCCGCGCCGTGGCCCGTGACGCCCTCTTGCCCCAGGCGGCCGCCCCCCGGGAGGTTCATCTCAGCGGCGCCGTGGAGCTGATCAAGCAGGGGGCGGCGAAGGTAACCGTGGTGGGCGACCGGGTGGAGATCCTGGATCCCTCGGGAAACCGGGCGATCACCCACAAAGAAAGGGAGGTCTCCTTCCTGGAGACCCTGCAGCGATACGGGGTTACCCCGGAGCAGATGGCCACCGTTCCCCTGGAGGTTGAGCCGGCTCAAGGGCTGCCGGATGTGGCCCTTCTCTTTGGCCTGGCCGCCGTGGTGCTGGCCATTGCCGCCTTTCTCGTCTACCGGCCGCGGCTGGGCTGGTCCCTGGGCAGCTTCGATGCCCTGTCCTTCCGTCGCAGCAGCGCACGGGAGCACTCCCACGATCCCACGGACCTCAGCTTCGAGGATGTGGCCGGATCCGAGGAGGCGAAGCAGGAGCTTCGGGAGGTGGTGGAGTTCCTGAGATCGCCGGGGCGATTTTCCGCCCTGGGGGCCCGGGTGCCCCGGGGGCTGCTGCTGGTGGGGCCGCCCGGCACCGGCAAGACCCTGCTGGCCAGGGCCACCGCCGGGGAGGCCGGGGTCCCCTTCTTCAGCTGCAGCGGGTCCGAGTTCGTCGAGATGTTCGTGGGGGTGGGCGCCGCCCGCATCCGGGACCTCTTCCAAAAGGCGAAGAAGAGCGCCCCCTGCATCGTCTTCATCGACGAGATCGACGCCATCGGCCGTCGGCGCAACGCCGGAGCCGGCAACGAGGAGCGGGAGCAGTCGCTGAACCAGATCCTGGTGGAGATGGACGGCTTCCACCAGAGCGCCAACCTGGTGGTGATGGCGGCCACTAACCGCCCCGACGTTCTCGACCCGGCCCTCCTTCGCCCTGGGCGCTTCGACCGTCGCATCCTGGTGGACAGCCCGGACGTAAAGGACCGGCTGGCCATCCTGCGAGTCCACTCGCGTGGGAAGCCGCTCTCGCCTGAGGTGAAGCTGGAGCAGGTGGCCCGGCAGACCACCGGCTTCTCCGGGGCCGACCTGGAGAACGTGATGAACGAGGCGGCCCTCCTGACCGGCCGGCGGGGAGGCCGGGCCATCGGTAGCCAGGAGGTGGAGGAGGCGGTGGATCGGGTGTCGATGGGGCTGGCTCGCAGGAACCGGGCGATCGGCGAACGGGAGAAGCGGGTGATCGCCTTTCACGAGGCCGGCCACGCGCTGGTTGCCCACGAGCTGCCCAATGCCGACCCCGTTCAGCGGATCTCCATTATCCCCCGAGGGGCCGCGGGTGGACACACCCGGCTGATGCCCATGGAGGATCGCCACCTGTGGAGCAGATCCCAGCTGTGCGACGCCATAGCCTTCACCCTCGGCGGCATGGCGGCGGAGGAGTTGACCTTCGGGGAGACTACCAGCGGCTCGGCCAACGACCTGGCCGAGGCTACCACCATCGCCCGAAAGATGGTGTGTCTCTTCGGGATGAGCCGAGAAGTGGGGCCGATGGCCCTGGGGAGCGGCGAGGATCGAGGCTGGGCCCAGACTCCCAGCGACCACACCAGCGAGGCTGTGGACCTGGAGACGAAGGGGCTCTTGGAGCAGGGGAGGGAGAGGGCGCTGGCAACCCTGGTGCGGCGTCGATCCCGCCTGGCCCTGCTGGCCGAGCGGCTGATGGAGCTGGAAACCCTGCAGGGAGAGGAGCTCGAGTCCCTCCTGACGGGCTCCGGTCACCTCGACGTGAACGAATGCCCTTTTGAAAGGATCACGCGTCGGGCTCCGCGGAGGTAGCCACCGGCGTCGCTTCCATGGCTAGGGCGGCCTCGCGGGCCTTCGACCGCCGGTTCACGAGGGTGGCGATCACCGGTATGGCAATGGCCAGGAGGATCGGGACGCCTTTCTCGATCAACACTGTCTCGGGAACGAAGGGCGCAACCAGGTGGTCCTGCAGCATCATCTCGCCGGCCACGTAGGCGATGACGATGGCTCCGACGTAGTTGATCCAGGGGAATCGGTTGATCAGCTCCGCCACGATACCGCCGGCGAACAGAACGATCGGCATGCTCATGGCGAGGCCAATCACCAGGGTGCTCCAATCACCTCGAGAGACACCCGCAAGGGCGAGGATGTTGTCCAGACTCATCACCACGTCGGCTATCGTGATGATCCAGATGGCTTCCCACATCGAGCCGGCGGCCTTGTGGGTTTCCTCACCTCCACCAACGTCGCCGAGGAGCTTGAAGGCGATCCAGACCAGGAGGGCGCCTCCAATAAACTGGAGAGCGGGGACTCTCATGAGAAAGGCGGCTGCGGCCGTAAAGGCGATCCTGAGCACGATCGCTGCCACGCCACCGAAGATGATGGCTGTCAGCCGCTGTCTCTTCTCCAGTTTGTGAGCTGCCATCCCGATGACGACGGCGTTGTCGCCACTCAGGACCAGGTTCACCAGTATCAGGCCGAGGGCGGTGGTGATCGGTTCCATCGAAGTGGTTGATCCTCCTGAGAGTGATCGGCGCCATTGCCGTGGTCGGAGATCAGGCGAGGGGTACACCTCGACAACCACGATTATACGTGTGGCCAGGGAAGGAAGACAACCGCCCCCCACCGGGAAACGTGAAACTTAAGACCAAAAGTATGGACCAAGGAAGGGATCTTCAGCCGCCCCGTCTCCCTGTCTCTCAGTCCCGTTAGCGTGGGATCCCGAAGACAGGCGATGGTAGCCGCGACAACGTAGGGTGGGGCCCTGTGCCCCACCGCCCGCGTGGCGATGACAGGCCGGCGGCAGGGCAGAGCGCCCTGCCCTACATCTCGAAATCCCTGTGGCGAAGTGCTAGTGGTCTTGATCCACGAAACTCGTTGCAGATGAGTCAAGTTTTTGATCGTATCCCGCCGAAGGCTACAAACCCTCCTCCCCAATTAAGGGGCTTCAGCGAGGTGCCCTGTGACGCGGAGGAAGGCCGTATCTGCTGCCGACGACTGTTGGCTTGAAGAGCCGTGGCCCGAAAATCGGGCGCCTAAGAGGGATTGCGCCTGGAGCGATCCCGTTTCTGTCGTCATGTTGTTGCAGGTTGATGTCACGCCTGCCACCGCGTGTCTGCTCTGAGCATAGCACGTCTCGTCGGTCTGAGGCGAAGCCTCGTTAGTAGTACACTGGCATCAGCCACTCGCCATACTGGGGGTTCTGCCCCCTGGCGATGCCGAAGTATATCTCCTGCATCATCTTCACGACTGCCCCCGTCCGGCCGCCGCCCACTGGGTACTTGTCCACGGAGACGATCGGTTGAACCTCTGCACCGCTGCCGCAGAAGAAGACCTCATCCGCTACATACAGCTCGGTGCGATCGATCTCCCTCTCCTCCACCTCCAGCCCCATCTCTTGTCGGAACAGGTCGATCAAGGTGAAGCGGGTGACGCTCTCTAGGATGCCGGCGGTAACAGGAGGAGTAACCACCTTGCCCCGCCTGACCATCATGACGCAGGCGCCTGGCCCCTCGGACACCTTTCCCTGTCGGTTCAGGATGATGGCAGACTGGTACCCCTCCATCTTGGCTTCCATCAGGGCGTAGCGGCTGTTCAGGTAGTTGGCCCCCGCTTTCACTCTGGGAGGCATCATCTCGTCGTCGATCCGTCTCCAGGAACTGACGCAGACGTTGATGCCCTCCCAGAGACTGGGCTTCGCTGGCCGCTCCACTCCCGTGATGACACAGCCCATCTCTATCTTGGCAGGGTCGAAGCCGAAGTCCTCCCCCGCTCCGAAGAAGACGGTGGGGCGGATATGCACATCCTCGTGGAAGCCGTTGGCCCTCGACAACTCCAGCATGCCCCTGGTCAGATCCTCCGCAGCCCATCTAATCTGCATGCGAAGGATCTTCATGGAACTGTTGAACAGCCGATCCATGTGCTCGGCATTCCTGAAGAGGTAGAGCTGCTGTTTGTCGGGGCTGGCATAGGCGCGGATTCCCTCGAAGACATTGGCACCCCTCATGAATGCCTCCGTCCGAACGTGCACCTTCGCGTCCTCCCAGGGGATGATCTCGCCGTTCATCCACGCGTACTTAGGGGTCTTGTCCATGCATCTTTCTCCTTTTACGGTGCTCCTCCGGGATTATGGCTCCAGTCACGAGCTACCCCAGCCAGGGGCTGTCCTGATGCCATTCTTCCACCAGGTGGATGCTTTCCATCTGCCAGCGGAGGCTGTCCCTCGCCTCCTGAAAGTCGGTGACGCGGAACCTCAATCTGTCTCCGGGCAGACATTGGGCAACCAAGGGGATATCGGCCTGGATCACAGTGGCGATCATCGTGTAGCCCCCAGTGATCTGGTGATCCGCCATCAGGATGATGGGCTGGCCGTTTCCCGGCACTTGGATGCCCCCGCACGGGATGCCGCAAGAGCTGGCGTCGGCCCCCTTCACATGGGCTATCCTGGGCCCCTGGAGGCGATAGCCCATCCTGTTGGAGTTGAAGGAGATCTCGTAGCTGCTATCCAAGAAGCTACTGATGCCGGCTTCGGTGAACCGATCGGCGTGGGGGCCCAGGATGACTCGGACCAGGGGCTCACTGCTGTAAGGCAGGCGCCTGGCTTGGGGAAGAGTCGACCTGCCCATAGAGAACAGGGAAACCTTTGAATCGCCGAGAGCCAGACGGTCACCGGTGCGAAGGGCCCTTCCCTCCAGCCCACCCGCCTCTCCCGTCAGATATGTGGACAAGGAACCCAACCAGGACTGAACTCGCACACCTCCGGAGATTGCCAGATAAGCTCGCGCCCCCGATCGTCGGCCAGCGAACTCCAGAAGGGAGCGTGGCCTGACTAGATGGGCTTTCCAGCCCTCGATCTCCCATCCGTTGATTCGTGGCCCCAAATCCCCACCGGTCATCGCGATGACACAGCCCTCGGTGAACTCGAGGACAGGACCTCGCACCGTAATCTCCAGCCCCGCCGATCCCAGAGGGTTCCCCACGAGGGCATTGCCTGCCATCAGGGCAAAGGGATCCATGGCCCCCGAGACCGGGATACCCAGATCCACATATCCCCAGCGTCCCAGATCCTGAATGGTCGTAAGGAACCCCGGCTCGACCACTTCTACTGGCATAGGCCACCTCTACTTCGCCGTCTCTCCACCCAGTCTCAGATACTCCTTCTCCGAGATTGGTATGAACCGCACCCGATCTCCTGCCAAAAGGAAGGTCGGAGGATCCGCCGAGGGGTCGAACAGCTTGATCGGGATCCGGCCGATCAACCACCACCCCGTTGGATTCGGGAGAGAGTAGAGAGACGTTTGGCTGGCTATCAGCACCGAACCGGCTGGTACCTGCGCCCGCGGATTGTCCCGCCTCGGCAACACTAGTTCGCGAGGAAGGCCCATCAACAGCGGCTGGCCAGGGGCGAAGCCCAGGGAGCAAACCACGTAGGTGGCGCCACTCTGAAGCTGGACAACCTCCTCCTCACTCATGTGGTGGTACTGGGCCGCATAGGGGAGGTCGGGCCCGTAGGAGCCGCCGTAGACGGTGGGAAGCTCCCGCAGCCGGCCTTCCGGGGCCACCGCCTCCAGTCCCTGACCCACCAGCCGTTCCACCACCGCTCTGATCTCCTCGAGGGAGAGTACCAGAGGGTCGTAGTGGACCATCACGCTGGAGCGGCCGATCACCACCGCCCGCACTCCACCCAACTGCTCGCCCTTGATGGCGCGGGCCAGAGAGTGGGACTGGGCCATCACCTCCAGGCTCATCTCTTCGCCGATGACCAGCAGCGCGGCAGCGTCACCAGCCGGGACGACCTCTGGTATCTGGACCAACAGTCCACTCATAGCAGATCAGCCAGCGGCGTCACCTTGATCCCCGCCGCCTTCAGCGCCAGCACCAACTCCACGGCGCTGGCAATGCCGGCCGGGTTGTCCCCGTGGATGGCGATGCTGTGCACATGTATCCGTACCGTCTCCCCGGTGATGGCGACGATGGTCTCGTCGCGAACCATCTGGATGGCCCGCTCCACGATCTCTTTCGGGTCGTGGATCACTGCGCCCGGTAGCTTCCGTGATATGGGGAAGCCCTTGGCGTCGTAGGCCCTGTCGATGGAAACGTTTTCACCGACTCGCAGGCCGAGCTCCTTCGCAGCCGGGATCACCTGGCTGCCAACGCCCGAGATCACGATGATCTCCTTGCTGAACCGGGCGATGCCCTTGGCGATGGCACGTCCGACCTCTGCATCCTTGTAGGCGGTGTTGCTGAGAGCACCATGGGCCTTGAAGTGGACCAGGGGAGCCTTGTGAGCCTTGGCAAAAGCCCAAAGAGCTCCCAATTGGTATAGCACGTAGCTCTCGATCTCCTGAGAAGACACGTCCATGGCTCGTCGGCCGAAGCCAAGCAGATCCGGGTATCCCGGGTGACATCCAACCGCCACACCGTGCTCGACCGCCAGCTTCACCGTTCTGTCCATGACCATCGGGTCGCCGCCATGGAAACCGCAGGCGATATTGGCCGAGGAGATATGCTTGATCAGTTCCTCATCCGCCCCGATCGTGTAAGCCGCGAAGCTCTCACCCATGTCGCAATTGATGTCGACCCGCATTTCCTACCCCTCCCCTTTCCCCCCTCTTTGTTGCTGCAGCGACCCACCGTCTCTCTCGGCCAGTCGATATCAGCTACTCCAACACCTCAACCTGAAGGCAAGACACCGTGGACGAACAGGTGCACGTAACGGCTGGGTAGTGTTGGTCTTGTCTGCTGTCGTGTGCGTGACCCGCTCTGTCGCCAAGTGTACTTAATCTTCGGCCACCTGCTTGGGAGATAGCCCGCTAGATTCCTATGGGTCATGTCCTATATACTTGAACGGTCACAGGCAGCAAAGTACCGTGCTCACCTTCTCCATGTGATGTTCGTCACACGTTGAGGCCATATGCCATGGATAGCCGGTACCCCGATGCGCTGAGACTCCCCTCATCTATCGGGTGTGTCCAGGAGTACCTGCAGGGACGCCGACTGTTCAGGACGCTGCCCGATGACGTCCTGAAGGAGATCGCCGTTGCGATCAGGGAGAGAAGCTACCTCAAGGGCCACCACCTCTATTACGCAGGCGATACCCTGAGCTACGTATTCATCATCCGCTCTGGGTTGGTGGTGATGACGGAGTTGGACCGGAGGGGAAACCATCGGGCACCCATAACCTTCGGTCCCGGCGATGTCTTGGGCTTGGCCACTGCGACACTGGATAACCGTTGGACCTGGACCGCTACAGCCGTCGTCACTACCGATGTCTTCCTGGTGCCGATCGAGACTTTTCTCAGCCTGTATACCCGCTCCCCGCAATTCGCTCATCAGATTGCGTCCGAGCTCTCCCGGCTAGTCCTCCGCTCCGAACAGGCTACCGTCCGTTTCGCCCAGACTCCCATTGCGTCCCGAGTTGCGTCCTTCTTGCTGGAGTACTCCAACTGGACCCCTGCCCAACAGCGAAAGCCTCTGTGCTTCGACCTTCCCCTCTCCCACCAGGATATGTCGCTGGTGCTCGGCACTAGCCGTGAGACTGTCACCCGCATTCTCGCCCGGCTATGCCGTGCCAAGTTGATCGCCGTCGATGGGCAGCAGGTGCTGATACTGCAGCCTGAGGCCCTGCACTCTCTGGCCGAAGGTTAGCGGCGGATAATGCCCTACGTGGTGCGTCAACGGCTGTGACCGTCGTCACATCCGGATGGTGACGACAATCCTTGCCAGTCACCATTACCCTGCCTACAGTACACCCCAAGGAGTCCAACCATCTGCGACCCTAGGCGCAAGATAACGCCAGCTCGCCGGTGCACGCAGCGTCTGGCGCTGCTGGTGAAGAAAAAGAGGTGTAGTCTCAACCACTAGGACCAGGCAGTGCCTTATTGCCCTGACCGGGGGCCTCCGGCGGTTCCCTCCGAAAGGGCTTCTCGTGTGGCGACAGACTCAACCTGACCTCGCCTGCTTGATGCGGCAGAAAAGGCTCTGTCCTTACCTGAATAGACGGCAACTCGGCACCACGCGAGTGCCTCAGCTCTACGGGAGAGCGATCCAAAACCGCATGATCCTGCTATCCGGCAAGATCAGTCGATGGCATCGCACCGTCCTGGCTGACCTCGATCGTAGGGGGTACTCGATGAAGCGAGCCAACGTCGCCGCTGGGATTGTAGTTCTTGGGATCGCTTCCTTCTTCATCTGGGGCACAGCCGGGCTCCCCATGGGTGGTGTCCACGCCCCGGGTTCCGGCTTTGTACCTTTCTGGGAAGGTACTGTTCTGGGGCTGGCCGCACTGGCCCTGGTGGTGGCTGGCGTTCGCCAGGGCTCCCAGGAGAAGGTGGAGTGGCCACGAGAGGACTCATCCCGAATGATCATCCATCTGTCGGCAGCCCTCATTGGATATGTGCTGCTGGTAGATCTGCTGGGCTACATCACCTCCACCTTCCTCTTCATGGTGGCCGCGGGCAGTGCCTGGAGACGATACTCCTGGCGGATTCTGGGGGTCTCCGCTGCTGGTTTCTCCATCCTTCTATTCCTGCTGTTTGACGCCCTGTTGCGCATGTCGCTGCCTCGAAACCCATTCGGGCTCCCATAGAAAGGGGTGATGGGAATATGGAGGCGCTAGGCGATCTGATGGCGGGCTTCGCGGTCGCGCTGCAACCGCTGAATCTACTCTACTGCTTTCTTGGGGTGCTGGTCGGGACCCTGGTGGGGGTTCTGCCAGGATTAGGTCCCACGGCAGCCATCGCGATCCTGGTTCCCATAACCTCTGGTCTGCCCGTTACCGCGGCTATCATCATGCTGGCAGGCATCTACTACGGGGCCATGTACGGCGGATCCACCACGTCCATCCTCATCAATACCCCCGGGGAGGCAGCCTCGGTGGTAACAGCCATAGATGGCTACCAGATGGCCAGACAAGGACGGGCGGGACCAGCCCTGGGGATGGCCGCCATTGCTTCCTTCATTGCCGGCACCATCAGCTTGTTAGGCCTTGTGCTGGTTGCCCCACCTCTGGCAGACATGGCTTTGAAGTTTGGCCCTCCCGAGTATTTCGCTCTGCTGGTGCTCGGACTCAGTATCATCGTCGGCTTGGCAGGGAAATCCCTCGTCAAGGGGTTGGTTTCTGGCTTGTTCGGCCTGCTCCTGGGTGCCATCGGCATCGATCCCCAGACGGGCCTTGGCCGCTACACCTTCGGCAACCCCAATCTGATGGGTGGGGTTGACTTCGTCAGCGTCATCGTGGGGATCTTCGCCATCAGTGAGGTTCTCTCCAACGCGGAGCAGCCGGCGTTGGAGGTGTACAAGAGCAAACTGCAGGGGCTTCTGCCCACACGTCAGGATTTGCTCGATTGCACCGGTGCCCTCTGGAGAGGCTCAATCACCGGTTTTCTGCTGGGGCTGCTGCCCGGCGTCACCCCCTCCGTCGTGTCTTTCATCTCCTACGACATGGAGAGGCGCTCCTCCAAGCACCCTGACTTGTTCGGAACGGGGCGCATCGAAGGCGTTGCCGCGCCCGAGGGGGCGAACAACTCGGCTACAAGCGGTGGGTTTGTCCCTCTTTTTACGTTGGGGATCCCCACCACGCCGGCCCTAGCGGTGCTCATGGGGGCCCTGATGATCCAGGGGCTCCAACCTGGGCCGCTCCTCTTTGAGCAACACAAGGAGTTCGTGTGGGGCGTGATTGCCAGCATGTACGTGGGAAACGTAATGCTTCTGGCCCTCAACCTGCCGCTGATAGGGCTTTGGGTTAGTCTAACCAAGATCCCCTATCCCCTGCTGGGGCCAGGCATTCTAGCCATCTGCTTCGTTGGGGCCTACGGAATCCGGAACAGCATGTTCGACGTCTGGGTGATGCTGGTCTTCGGCTTCATCGGCTACCTCATGCAGAAACTCCAGTTCCCCTCAATACCCTTGGTCATCGCTCTCGTGCTCGCTGATCGGGTCGAGAGCGCTTTCCGACAATCCCTTTCCATGTCCAGCGGCGACCTAACGATCTTCTTGTCCCGCCCCATATCGGCGGTACTCCTGTTGGTAGCGGTGGCTTCGGTGACCTTCGCCATCTACAGTCGCCTTCGCAGGCCGACTACTGCTGCCGTGCTAGCTCAGGCCGAGTCAGACAAGCAGTAAGGCCGAGGTTGGTGGTTCTAGGCTGAAAAGGGCCACGGCCAGAAGCCGTGCAACCCAAGAATGGAGAGGCGTGCAGACAGCTTAGGGTTCAGGAAGGAGGAGTCTAGTGAAACGGCAGCTTTCGCCGGATAGGCGACTACTATGGTTGGTGGTGACGCTCATGCTGGTCCTTGGCGTGTCAGCCATGGCATCGGCGTGCGGTCCAGGTGGTACATCTCAATACCCAACCAAGCCGGTCGACCTGATAGTCACTTTCTCTCCGGGCGGGGCATCGGACCAGACGGCCCGCATCGTGGCCGACTACCTGACGAAGAAGTGGGTGCAAGCGGTCAACGTAGTAAACAAGCCCGGGGGGTCGGGAGCGGTGGGGGTGACGGCGGCGTTGACGGCACCCGCAGACGGTTACACCATTATGCTTCACTCCTTTGCCAACACTGTTGTCCCGGCGGTCCAGTCCGATGCTCCCTACAAGTGGGATGACCTCAAGGCCATATCCATGATCCAGAGTAGCCCTGACGGGTTCACTGTGCCAGCCGACTCGCCCTATAAGACCCTGAAGGAGGCTCTGGAGGCAGCCAAGGCTAACCCCGAGAAGTTCAGCTACGGTGTGGGTGGAGTAGCCTCTCCTGCCGTTCTGGGCTTTGCCAAGCTCTTTGCTGCTGCGGGCGTCGACGCGACGCGGATGAGAAGAGTGATATTCGATGGAGGCGGGCCAACCCTCACCGCCAACGCAGGCGGGCACGTGGATTTCGCCTGCCAGCCTATGAGCGAAGCGGTAGCTCTGGTCAAGGCAGGGAAGCTACGCTACCTGGCTCTAGCTTCCCAGAAACGGATGTCTGATTTCCCTGATGTACCTACCGCCAAGGAGGCTGGATACCCCGACTTCGACGTGTCCACCTGGAACGGTTTCTCGGGGCCATCCAAGCTCCCCGACGCCGTGGTAGCAAAGTGGGCGGACGCAGTCAAGCAGGCATCGCAGGATGCAGAGATAGTCAAGAAGTTCAAGAACATCTCCTCAATCGTGGACTATAGGGATCCAGCAGCGTTCAAGAAGTTCTGGGAGGACCAGTACACCACGATGCGGACTATCGCGGAGAAGCAAGGGCTCAGGAAATAGGGCTTCGCCACACGAAGATAGCAAGTCTTGTCAAGCTGAGCGGGGCGAAGCGTCTCCCCCCGGTGGAAATCCTTCGCTGTCGCTCAGGATGACACCTGTCACGACAGGATGACAGCTGTCAAGATCTGTGTGGCGGGGTAGTGGTGTGGGGCTGTCATCTGGGGTCGATACCCAGGAGCATCAGGATCGCCAAAGCGCCTGGGTGCCCCCCGTATACCCGCTGGGAGGATCGCTGTATGAGCAAGTACCTTGCGAAGCTCGAGTGCTCTGTCTGTAGCGAGAACTACACACCGCGCACGCTTCGGAACCTCTGCCCGAACTGCAATGGGCCGCTGCTGGCCAGATACGACCTGGACAGACTGGGCCAGGAGCGGGACAAACGCGATTCTGTCAGGGGAGAGGCTACCATTTGGCGCTATTTTGACCTGTTGCCTGTTGACAGCCGCGAGGCCGTGGTGAGCCTAGGGGAAGGGTGGACGCCCCTCCTACCCATCAACCGGGCCGGGAAGTCGATTGGCCTACCGAACTTGTGGCTCAAAGACGAGGGGCGAAATCCAACGGGAACATTCAAGGACCGAGGTGCCTCGGTGGCCATCTCCCGTGCGAGGGAGTTGGGCGTGAGCGCTTTCACCCTTGGATCCTCCGGTAACGCCGGCAGCGCGTGGGCAGCCTACGCGGCCAGGGCGGGAGTAGCCCTGCACCTGGCCGTACTGCAGAAGAGCCCCGAGTTGGTAAAGGCACAGTCCTACCTCCACGGCACCTACCTCTATGTGGTGGAGGGTTTCATCCGAGAAGCCTGCGCCATGATGTCGCTGGCGGCCCAACGGTGTGGCTGGTTCGACGTCTCCACCCTCTGCGAGCCCTACCGCGTGGAGGGAAAGAAGACTATGGGGCTAGAGATCGCAGAGCAGATGGGGTGGCAGGTTCCCGATGCCATCCTCTACCCCGCGGGTGGAGGGGTCGGCCTAATAGGGATCTGGAAGGCCATGGAGGAGTTGGGGAAGCTCGGTTGGATCGGGCCCAAGCGCCCGAAGATGGTAGCCGTCCAGAGCGAAGCGTGTGCTCCGATAGTGAGGGCGTTCCAAGAGGACAGGGATGAATGCGAGCCCTGGGAAGATGTGAGACCCACTATCTCCATACTTCGGGCTGCGAAACCGCTGGGGGATCGGCTTGCATTGAGGGTACTTCGCGAGAGTAGCGGAACCGCCATCGCTGTCTCGGACGAGGAGATGCTTTGGGGGATGGAGGTGCTCGGGACGCAGGAGGGGGTTCTTGCCTGTCCAGAGGGGGCAGCAACCCTGGCTGCGGCCCGCCGACTGCGCTCCTCCGGCTTCCTCACTCCTCACCATCGCGTGGTGTTGCTGAACACGGGCACGGCGTTGAAGCGGATGGAGTTGATCAAGCCTGAGCTTAGTGCCCTGGATCCTATGGCTGCCATCGGTTCCCTCCAGGCGGAGCGGTTGGTCCCAAGATCGATCCCGGATGCGAATGGAGGTAGCTAGCATGACTCGCTGGATCCACGAGATGAAGTGGCCCGAGGTGGCCGAGTATCTCAAGTCCAATGACACCGTCCTCATTCCCGTGGGTAGCACCGAGCAGCATGGTCCCCACCTCCCGCTGATGACCGACGGCGCCGAGGCCATCGATGTGGCCCAGGCGGCTGCCGAGCAGACCGGCGTCCTGATCACCCCGCCCCTGTGGTTTGGATGGACGCCCCACCACATGGGCTTCCCTGGCACTATCGCTCTCGGCGCAGAGACCCTGTCCAAGGTCCTTGAAGACATCTCCTACAGCCTCCTCTACCACGGTTTCAAGAAACTGATCGTCATAAACGGCCACCGATCGGCCAACCTACCGCCGCTTATGCTGGCTCAAGCGCGTATTCGCAACCGGACCAACTGCTACATGGTCATCGTGGACATCCAGTTGGTGGCTCGAAGGGAGATAGGGGAGATCTGCGACGGGGAAATCGGTGCGGTTGGCCACGCCTGTGAAATCGAGACCTCCCACATGCTGTACACCCACCCTGACCTGGTGGATATGACCAAGGCCATCGCTCAGGTGGAAGACCACGATCCCAAGTACGCAGGCTCCTTCATAGTCTCCAACCCTTACTTGGCCGATTGGGACATGATAGGCACGAAGCCCACCCCCGACGAGTTCAGAATGAAGGCATGGCCGGTGGGTAACACGGGCGATCCGACTCGGGCCAGCAAGGACAAGGGGCGGAGGATCTTTCAGGCCATTGTGCAAAACACTGTCGAGATCATCGAGAAGACCAAGAAAAGAGACGTGCTGGTCCTGAAGCCAGTAGAACCGCCTGTGTAGATGGGACACCGCCTCCTCAATGGGGATGGAGGCAGCTGGGCTGAAGCGCCCAAGTCCGTGGAACAGCGCCTCAAGGGGGTAATTCCATGCCATACAGGCTGGGTATCGACACCGGCGGCACCTTTACCGATCTGGCGCTGATCGACGGTGCCACCGGCGAGGCCGTCCTCTTTAAGCTCTCGTCCACACCGGGGGATCCCTCCGAGGCTATTATCCAGGGCATCCAGGAGATTCTGGGCAAGGATGGCATCCGGACTGAGAACGTGGCCTACCTGGGACACGGCACCACTGTCGCAACCAACGCAGTGATCGAGAGGAAGTTCGCCCGGACCGGCCTCATCACCACCGAGGGTTTCAAGGACGTGTTAGAGTTGGCCCGGCAGCGTCGCCCCGACCTGTACGATCTGGACAAGGAGAAGCCACGCCCTATTGTTCCGAGGGACCTTCGCCTGGAGGTGCGGGAAAGGCTCGCGTACGACGGCTCCGTGCTCACCCCCTTGGATGAGGATCAGCTGCGTGCCCTGGTACGGGGGCTCAGGGAGAGGGGAGTAGCTGCGATAGCAGTCTGCTTCCTCCACTCCTACCTCAATCCCGTTCACGAGCAAAGGGCGAAGCTGATTGTCCTAGAGGAATACTCCGGCTGCGCCGTCTCCACCTCGTCGGAGGTGCTGCCCGAGTTTCGGGAGTTCGAGCGTTTCAGCACCACGGTCCTGAACGCGGCGTTGGCGCCGGTGATGTCCAGCTACCTGGATCGGTTGGAGGCCAAGGTGGCAGAGGTAGGGCTGCCAACAGGACCCCATATTATGCAGTCCAACGGCGGGGTGATGGGCAGCACAGCGGCAGGCGAGCGCCCCATCAATACCCTCTTGTCCGGCCCGAGCGCCGGTGTGATGGGGGCCATGCAGGTGGCGCGTCTGGCCGGCCTGCCGGACATCATAACCTTCGACATGGGGGGCACTAGCACCGAAGTCTGCCTGGTGGAACGTGGAACCCCCCTTCTGACCAACCAGCGAAGCGTCGAGGGGATCCCAGTGAAATGTCCTACCTTGGATGTTCACTCCATCGGAGCCGGAGGGAGCAGCATCGGCTGGGTGGACACCGGCGGTTTCCTGCGAGTCGGCACTCGCAGCGCTGGAGCCAGCCCGGGTCCAGCTTGCTACGCCCTGGGTGGAACCGAACCCACAGTCACCGATGCGAACGTGGTGCTCGGCCGTCTCAACCCCAGCTATCTCCTTGGGGGCAGGATGCCCATCGACGCATCCCGTTCTGAGAGCAGCCTGGCCGACAGGCTGGGGAAGCCCCTGGGTGTGGACGCGGTCTCAGCGGCCCGCGGGATGGTGGCGATAGTCAACTCCAACATTATCGGCGCCATTCGGGTGATCTCGGTGGAGAAGGGCTACGACCCCCGAGGTTTCGCCCTGGTAGCCTTCGGGGGTGCGGGTCCTCTACATACGGCGCAACTGGCCCGAGAGCTGAGGATGCCCATGGTATTGGTGCCGGAAAACCCAGGCGTCCTCTGCGCCTTGGGGCTACTGGTGGCCGACCTCAGAGCCGACTTCGGCCGCACTTTCATTACCCCCTGCGCTAGGCCGGACCTGGACGCCATGAACAGGGCCTTCGGGGAACTGGAGAGACAGGCCGCAGCGTGGCTGTCACGGGAGCGGCCCCGGCCCGAGGACAGCACTCTCCAACGCTCGGCAGATATGCGCTACGTGGGACAGGACTATGAGCTTGCCGTGCCCGTTCCCGCGGGTTCTTTGGATCGGCTCCAGACGGCATCGCTGGTTGAGAGCTTCCACGCCGAGCATGAGCGGGTCCACGGTTATGCCTCGCCGGATGTCCCGGTTGAGATAGCGTCCCTTCGCCTGGTTGCCAACGCCAAGGTCTCCAAACCCCACTTTGACAGACAGGAGACGACCGGTCCCGATCCTTGGCGTGCCCTGGCCGGAGACCGCCAGGTCTACTTCGAGGAGGCCGGAGGTTTCGTGGAATGCCCTGTCTACGACCGAAGAAGGTTGCTGCCCGGGAACTGCTTACAGGGCCCGGCCATTCTGGAGCAGATGGACTCGACGACCGTGATCCTGCCGGGGCAACGGGGAGAGGTCGATCCTTACCGAAACGTGCTGATCCACGAGGTGTGAAGAGGGGTTGAGTGCGATGATGGATGCAATTACGACCCAGGTCATCGGGAGCCTTGTGCTCTCCCTCTCTGAGGAGATGGGCGTGACCCTGATGAAAACTGCCTACTCTCCCAACATCAAGGAGCGTACTGACTTCTCCACGGCCATATTCGACCAATCGCAGCAGGTGATAGCTCAAGCCCAGCGCGTGCCCATGCACCTCGGCTCGATGCTGGGAGCTGTGGATGACCTGACCAGACGGTACCCGGTTGGTAGCCTCCGGCCCGGCGACATGTTCATTGCCAACGACCCCTACAACGGTGGCGGTAGCCACTTGCCGGACCTGAACCTGGTCGCGCCGGTCTTCTTCCGAGATCAACTGGTCGCCTTTGTCGCCAACATCGGCCACCACTCGGACATAGGGGGGATGGTGGCAGGGAGCGAGTCGGGCGACTGCAAGGACATCTTCCAGGAGGGCTTGCGCCTCCCGATGGTGCGGCTGGTGAATGCTGGGACGATCAACGAGGACGTGTTGAACATCATGCTGCTGAATACCCGAACACCCAGGGACCGTCTGGGCGACCTGCGAGCCCAGATTGCGGCGAACAGGGTGGGGATCCGGGGCATGCTGGAGGTGTGCGAGCGGTACGGGCCCGAGCTTCTGTCGGCCAGCATGGAGGAGCTCCTCAATTACGGCGAGAAGCGGATCAGGAGCGCCATATCCCATATCCCCGATGGCATCTATGAGGCCACCGATTACCTGGACAGTGACGGACTGATGGAGCGACCGGTGAAGATCTGCTTGACCATGACTGTGGAGGGAGATCACCTGAAGTTGGACTTTACTGGGACCGACCCGCAGGTTGGTAGCAGTCGGAACGTGCCGCTGTCTGCTCTGAAGGCTACCGTCTATACTGTCATCAAGAGCATGATCGACCCGGGCCTGCCCGCCAACTCTGGGTACTACCGAGCCATCGAGATCACGGCTCCCAAGGGATGTCTAGTGAACCCCGTTGTGCCGGCGGCGGTGGGTGAGCGTTCTACCACCTGCGGGGTGGTGGGCGACGTAGTGGTGCAGTGCATATCCCAGGCCATGCCCGCCCGGGCCATGGCTGGCTCTGGCCCCCACCATCAGATCATCCCCTCGGGCATGAACCCCCGCACCGCCGAGTTCTTTGTAGACTACGAGACCTTTGCGGGGGCGTTGGGGGCCAGGCCCTACAGGGACGGGATCGATGCCGTCAGGATCCACGCCTCTGGATCGTCCAACCTTCCCATCGAAAGCCTAGAGATTAACTTCCCCTTGCGGGTGGAACGATACGAACTGATTCAGGACTCAGGGGGTGCGGGGCGCCATCGAGGGGGTCTCAGTATCCGCCGGGACTACAGGATCATATGCGATGGTGTGTGCACCTCCGTGTGCGGAGAGCGGCAGCGGGTGGCCGCGCCGGGTATCCAGGGGGGACTGCCCGGCAGACCTGGAAGGTTCATCCTAAACCCGAGCACGTCCCACGAGAAGAGACTGCCCTCCACAGTATCCGACATCTCGTTGAAGAAGGGCGACCTCTTGCGGGTGGAGACACCCGGAGGCGGGGGATGTGGAGATCCTTTGGAGCGCGACCGCGAGTTGGTCTTGCGCGATGTAATGGAAGAGCGGATATCGCCCGAGGCCGCGAAGTCGGCATATGGGCTGGACATACTCAGACAAGAATAGCTCAGCGACAGATGAAGAGCCACGTACCCGGACATCCGGGCTTGCGCAGCGGGTAGTGATAGGGGATTGGGGCGGGAGTAGAGGGGAGTCAGCGGGGGTGGGATTGGAGCAAGCGGGTGTGGGGTTGGCACAGGTTTTTCGGAGGAGAGGGGCGCTTGTGGGGCTGAAGCTGCGCAGCGGGTAGCCGAGGGATGCGCAGCGGGTGGGTGTGGAGACTGGGCGGGAGCCCGTAATGTGCAGAATTCCCGTCCTCAAGCTGCCCTGCGGTAATAATCGTGGATGATGCCGTCAAGCACGTCTCGCCGGCAGACACCACCATCCCCTGGACCCCACGCTGCTGTCGGACACTGCTGGTCCGGCCCCTGGTGGGGCCGTCGATGGTTGTAGTACTCTGCGTACTCGCCGAGCACTCGCTGGAGATGGCGCGGGTGCAATATCAGCAGTCGGTCCAGGCATTCCTCTCTCGCCGACCGGATCCAACGCTCGGCGACGGCGTTGGCGTTTGGACCCCGGTAAGGCGTCAGGATGATGTCGACCCCCTCGGACTTGAACACCGTATCGAAGCCTTGGCAGAACTTAGTATCCCGGTCGTGTATGAGGAAGCGAACCGGCAGAAGCCCGTCCTGGAGATGCCAGGTCAGTTGCCGAGCCTGCGGGACGACCCATTCAGTAGTGGGATGCTCGGTGCAGCCAACGATGTGGACTCGGCGAGTGGCCAACTCGATGAAGAAAAGCACGTAGACCGTTCGCAGAAAGAGCGTCTCGACGGTGAAGAAATCGCACGCCAGCATCTGATAGCGGTAGTGCCCAAGGAAGGCACGCCAAGTCGTTCCATGTCGAACTCGATGGTGGACTGGGGGGACCTGATGCCGCTTGAGAACATCGCGAACGGTCGAGCGGCCTGTCGTCTGTCCCAGCTTGAGTACTTCTCCTTGGATCCGGCTGTAACCCCAGCGCGGATTCTCCCGGGCGAGGCGCAGGATCAACTTCTCGACCTGGCGATCCGTTGGCGGTCTTCCCGAAATCCTCCTGCGGAGGAAGGTCCACTTGCGACGAACCAGGTCCCGATGCCACCGTAGGACAGTCTCGGGCTCGAAAAGAAGCATGCTCTGGCGCCAGTGCCTGCCGACACGCAGGCTGAAGTTCTTGAGCTTGGCAGCGAGGACGGCGAGGACCAGTCTCTGCCAGGGCGAAGGGCGGGGTTTGCAGGGAAGCGTGCGCAATAGGAGGCGGAGTTGGTAACGGAGGACGAGGATCTCGAGATCCTTCTCGAAGTCACGTTTCTGTCTGCCGGCAGCCAGATCGAAGAGCAATGACAGGATCTGGGCAAGCGTCGACCAGAACATGGTCTCTTCTGCTGCTCCTTGTCGCTGATGGTTTGGCGATGAGCATACCATTCTCTTCTCTCCTAGCGGTGCAACGGAGGCACTGGACGAGGTTTCCGCACACTACGGGCTGTGGGTTTGTGACTGACGAGTGCCAATCGCACTCGCCGTGGCTCCTGAGGTTGAGCGTGCAACCTGGATCTGTTCTGATATGCCTTCATGGCAGGCGAATTGTGCGGACTGGAACCGGTGGCTCCTGTAATGGCGACCTCTGCTAGGAGAGTTCCTAGTGGGTCATTCGTGTCGCCTGTTGCCATTGACAGGCGATGACTCCAGGGCTGCAGCCGACGTTCTCTCGGGCGCACCGCTGCCAGGAATGGCAACGACCATGGCAAATGACCTGCTACCGCGGGATGCCGAAGGAGCTGGTCCCTCCGAGACCGTTGGCGAAGTACATGGACCGCTCGACCGCGATGGGGCTGTCGGACGTGACCCTGGCGGAGACCTCGCTGTCCGGCACCAGGTCGTTGACCCTCAGGGTCAGCCTAGAGGTGGGGTTCATGGCGAAGGAGCGGGTGTCCGCGGTGCCGTCGCTCTTCATGAAGGTCACGGCCAGCTTCGCCGCGTGGTCTCCGGGGTTCAACAGGGCGATCTCCTCGGTGAAGGGCTGCTTGGTCGAGCCCTCCGGCAGGAACCAATCCTGGGACAGAACTGGGGTGCCCACGACGTTGGTGCCGCCCCGGCCACCGGCGAAATAGGTGGAGCGCTCCACCACGATCGGCTGGTCCGACTCCACTTTGGCGCCCACCTTACCCGCCGGCACCACCTTATTCACGTAGATGCTCAGCCGGCTCCAGGGCCGGAGTGCGTAGTAGGCGCTCTCGGGACTGCCGTCCTCCCGCATGAAGGTCACTTTCAGGTTCGCGGCCGTGGGGTTCGGGTTCATTGCCAGCAGCCAGCTATCCAGCCCCTGGCCCACCCTGCCCTCGGCCAGATACCAGCTCTTCGCCAGCTGGTTGGCGGCCAGCCCCCCGTGTCCCCCCGCCTGCCGGAAGTACATGGTTCGCTCGGCGACGATGGGCTGGTCCGAGGAGACCATCGTCGACAGCTCGGCGTTGGGCACCAGCTGATTGAGATAGAGGCTCCGCCTGGAGGTGGGCGGCATCGCCAGCGCCATCTCCTTCCGCTGCCCGTCTCCCGTCAAGAAGGTCAGGGTAACGTTGGCCTGGACGCTCTGGGGGTTCTGGAGCAGGACCCAGCTGTCGAAATCTCCCCGGGTGCTCCCCTCCGCCATGTACCACTGGGTCGAGGGGGCTCGGGCGCCCACGGAGTCGTGGCCGTCGGTTCGGAAGTACATGGCCCGCTCGGCGAGCACCAGGGAATCCGATTCCACCCTCATGGAGAGCTCGGATTTCGGGACCACCTGGTTGACGTAGATTGACTTCCGGGAAGAGGGAGGTAGCACTACCTCCTGGAGCTGCTGGGTTCCGTCGGTCTTCATGTAGGTGACTCTCGCCGTGGCGGCGGTGGCATTGGGGTTCTGGAGCAGCAGCCACAGATCGAAGGGAGGGGCCGTGCTGCCTTCCGCGAAGTACCAGGACGTCTTGGATTGGGGCGGCGCTTGAGTCGGGGCCGGCTGCAAGGGTGTCGGTGTGGGCGTGGCCCGACCCGGAGTAGGGGTGGCGGCGGGCCGGCCGGTGACACCCAGCTTGGCGGCCGTCACGGCCCTGTAGGCGTTAACCCTTCCGGTGCCGTAGTACTCGTCTCGGCCCGGGACTCCCAGGTCGTCGGCGGTCTCCTCCAGTATCCGAATTACCTGGCTGTTGCTGAGATTGGGATCGACCGACCGGATGAGTGCGGCCACTCCCGACACGTGGGGGGCTGCCGCCGAGGTGCCGCTGGCGGCGGCGTAGTCCCCGTAGCCGGCACCCCGCCAGAAGGTGCTCACGATCCCCACGCCCGGCGCGCTGATCTCGACGTATGGGTGGTGCTGGGAGAAGTCGGGCGTGTTGTCTTCCTCGTCCGTGGCGGCGACGGCCAGCACCCGATCGTAAGCGGCAGGGTAGATGACGGCGTTGTCCTGGTTTGCCGTGTTGCCCGCGGCGGCCACCAGCACCGCACCCTTGTCGTAGGCGTAGCGAACGGCCTGGGCCAGCATCTGGGAGGCCACGGGGTTCCCGAAGCTCATGTTGATCACCCGGGCCCCGTGGTCGGCGGCGTAGACCAGACCCCGGGCGATCACCGAGTCGGGGCCCACCCCGTTGGCGTTCAGCACCTTGATCGGCATGATCCGCGCGCCCCACGCCACCCCGGCTATCCCCGTTCCGTTGTCGGAGGCCGCGGCTATGACGCCGGCGTTGTGGGTGCCGTGGCCGCTGTCGTCCTCCGGGTTGGGATCGTCGTTCAGGAAGTCGTAGCCGGGGACCAGCTTACCCGCCAGGTCGGGATGGGTTCTATCGATGCCGGTATCCAGCACGGCCACGACCACCTCCGGGCTGCCGACAGTCACGTCCCAGGCCTGCTCCGCCTGGATCCTCCGCATGTCCCACTGGAACTGGCGGTACAGCTGGTCGCTGGGAACCCTCATCAGGTCCCGCAGGTGATCGACCTCAGCCCACTCCACCCGAGGGTCCTCCCGCAGCCGCTGCGCCGTTTCCATCTCCCGCCCGACCGGAACCTCCAGCCGCAGGACCCCGAGGCCGGCCACGCTGCCCTTCACCCTCACAGGGTAGCCGAGCTCGAGGCTGTTTCCTTCGAGGTGAGCCCCCTCCACGGGCTTCACCAGCAGCTCGCCGGGGACGAATCCCGCCGTCTTCGGATTCTCCGCCTCCGGCTGTGCCATAGCCCGAGAGGGCGACCACCAGGCGCCGGTTGGCTTTCCAGGGGGAGCGAATCCGAACAGCAGCGCGATGGCCAGCAGAATGGCCAGTAGGGGAACACGGGTGGGTTGGGTGGAGAGCTTCAATCGACCCCCACGGCGCAGGCTAGGTTGCGGAAGAAATCAGTCCCTGGGGACTCCCGAGCGCCGCTCCAGCATATAGCCGAAACCTCGGACGTTCAGGAGGTAGCTGGGCTCGTCCGGGGTCCTATCGATCTTGCTTCGCAGGCGGCTCACGTGCACCTTGACGATCTCCTGCGCCTCCTGCTCGGGGCATTCGTAGCCGCTCATAGCACGCAGCAGGTCGGAGCTGGATACCACCTTCCCCAGCTGCGTTGCCAGGCAGGCCAGGAGCCGGTACTCGCCGGGGGTGACGGCTATCGGCTCTCCCCGCAGCCGCACCTCTTTCCGGACGAGATCTAGGGCGATCTCTCGAACCGTGATGGGGGGGGGTCTGCCCACGATGGGGGGATGGCGCCGAAGGAGCACCTCCATGTGGGCCTCCAGCAGCTCTATCTCCACCGGCTTCGGCAGGTAGCAGTCTGCCCCGGCCTTCAGGGTTGCCACCACCCATCCGGTCTCGGCCGGCTTCCCCAGAGCCAGGATCGGGAGGTCGGAGGCGGCCCGAACCAGGCGGCAGCCTTCCAGCCCCTGCACCCGCGGCGCCTCCAGGTCGATAACCAGCAGCCTGGGCCCTTCGATCTGGGCTATCTCCTCGGCCCAGTCCTGGGCACCTCGGGATAGCACCACCGAGGGGCCGAGGCGGCCGGCGGCGGCCACCACCCTGTCGGTGGTGTCGTTATCGGCAAGGACCGCAAGGATCGAATCAGCCATAGATGCTACTCGAGCTGTCCTATCTCTTCCTCGAGGGCTCTCAGCTCCTCGGCCTTCAGCTTCACGTAGAGCCCGCTGCCCTCCACGGCCACGGTGCCGTTGGCCAACAGGATCTGTCCACGAGCCTCCACCATGCGGCCCCGGTCCCTGGTAACCTCGCCCAGGACGGTGATCTCCTGTCCCAGCGGGATGGGCTTCCGGTACTTCACCTCGAACTTGGCGGTGAAAGTCCAATAGCCGTGAATGAACCCCGCACGGCCGATGGTCTCGTCCAGCAGGGTGCCGGCGATGCCACCGTGCATCCGATCGGGATAGCCCTGATGCTCGGGACCAGGGGTGAAGTGGGTCACCACCTGGTCCCCGTGCTGGTAGAACTGTACCTTCAGGCCGATGGGGTTGTCTTTGCCACAAACGTAGCAGTGACGGGAGCCGGGCTGCCGGACTACCGTCTCACTCACCCTGCACCTCCCGGCCGAGTACCAGCTTCAGCTCATCGACCTTTTCCTGGGTCAGAGCCGGCTTGGCCCTCCGGAAGATGGATTTCAGCTCTTTGGTCTGCACTATGGGGATCGGAGGGCTGGAAACCTCCAGTTGGGTTCCCGGGTTGGTGAAGACGACGATGGGCCGCGCCTCCAAACCGGCGATCAGCTCCTCGGAGCCATACTTCCTCAGGTAGGCCGCCAGCAGGGCCATGGCCCTGTTAACGTCGGCCAGGGGATTGCCGAGGCCCCCCTCGGCCAGCCCCCGGAAGAGGCGGCCCCCGATGCTTCCCCTGGACCACCGGCCATTCTGGTAGCGCACGGTCCCCCCGTTGGGCTTCGGGACCAGCACGAAGAGGCCGCCGGGACCCACCAGCAGGTGGTCGGGCAGCTCAGGAGCGGCGTAGTTGAACATGGTGTACCGGTTATCGACCCCGCGCATCGCCGGAATCAACCACTGGTCCTGCCGGAAGCGCGGTCCCCACCGTCGGGTGTAGTTCCGCCCGAAGCTGAGCAGCAGGAAGGCTCCGATCAGCGCCACGTAGGCGGCGAAGATCGCCTCCTGGCCGAAGGTGTTGGTCATGAGGGAGAGCACGAAGCCTACTATCAGCAGCCCCATGGATGCGAAGTTGGCTATGTTGCCTATCCTCATCTTTCCGCTAACGTAGCTCTTGTTCTCAACGACTTGCATCGATCCACCTTTTTGGGCGACTATGACGTTCCCTCTCACAATGGGAGAGGGTCAGGGTGAGGAGTGACCTGGCGGCGGTGCCGGCCAACATCACCGAGCGTACTTCTTATACACCAGGCAGGCGTTCTGTCCCCCGAAGCCGAAGGAGTTCTTCAGCGCAACCCTCACGTCGGCCCACCGGCCCACGTGGGGCACGTAGTCCAGATCGCACTCGGGGTCGGGCTCCTCCAGGTTTATGGTGGGGTGGACGAAACCCTCGAACAGCGTCAGCACCGTCGCCACCGACTCCAGCGACCCCGAAGCCCCCAGCAGGTGGCCCACCATCGACTTGGTAGAGCTGATGGGGATCCGGTAGGCGTCCTCCCCGAACACCCGCTTGATGGCCTTGGTCTCCGTGGCGTCGTTCAGCGGTGTAGAGGTGCCGTGAGCGTTGATGTAATCCACCTCCTCGGGTCTCACTCCGGCGTTCTCCAACGCCTTCCGCATCGCTCGGACCGCACCCTCCCCTTCCGGTTCCGGGGCCACGATATGATAGGCGTCGGCCGTGGCCGCGAATCCCACCAACTCCGCGTAGATCCGTGCTCCCCTGGCAAGAGCGTGGCCCAACTCCTCGATAACCAGGATCGCCGCCCCCTCGGCCGGGACGAAGCCGTCCCGCTGGACGTCGAAGGGGCGACTGGCGTGCTTCGGGTCGTCGTTGCGGGTCGACAGCGCCCGAATGGCGCAGAATCCGGCCAACCCCAGGGGGCAGATGGAGGCATCGGCGCCCCCGGCCAGCATCACTTCCGCCGCCCCCCGGCGGATCGCCTCCAGCCCCTCCCCGATTGCCTGGGTCGAGGCAGCGCACGCGGTTACCGTGGTTGAATTATACCCCTTAAGGCCAAAGATTCGGCTGACCTGGGCCGCGGCCATATTGGGCATCATTGCGGGGATGAAGAAGGGACTCACCCGGTCGGGTCCCTTCTGGAGCAGCACATCGTGCTCGTCGGGTATGATCCCCAGGCTGCCTATGCCGGTCCCTAAGTAGACCCCCACCCGATGCGCGTTGGAGGGGTCGATGGTGAGGGAAGCATCCCCCAGGGCCATACGGGCGGCCGCCACGGCGAACTGGGTGAAGCGGGCCATCCGGCGCGCCTCCTTGGCCTCGATCCAGTCCACTGCCCGGAAGTCTCTTACCTCCCCCGCGATCTGGCAGGCGAAGGGGCTGGGGTCGAAAAGGCTCAACCTGTCGATGTTGGTCTCGCCCGCCTTCAGGGCCCGCCAGAAGCGCTCGGCCCCGAGGCCCAGGGAGCTGACCACCCCCAGCCCGGTTATCACGACCCGCCGAGGACTACCGCCAGCGGCCGAGCCGGCGAGCGGTCGGGGCGATGGCTCGGCATCCGGAGCGAAGGATATACCGGCCGGGATCCTCTCGACCTGTTCTTGAACAGCTAGGTTGCTAGTCACAACACCCTCCCCGTTGAGACGGATCGCGTGGGGTTTGAGTCCCAGGGAGTCGTAGCCACGGTCTTCAGCCTGCGCGGGCTTCTTGGGAGGCCACGCCAGCCCTGAAGGGTGCGGCAACGCCGGCCGCCTACGGGGCGAGGCCGGCCTTTATGGCGTCCACCAGCTTCTGGTCCACCGCCTGCTTGGCCACCCGCACGGCGTTCTTGATGGCAAGGGCGTTGGATCTGCCGTGAGCGATGATGGTGATGCCCTTAACCCCCAGGAGGGGGGCGCCGCCGTACTCGGCGTAGTCCAACCGCCGTTTCACCCGGCGAAAGGCCGGCTTCAGGGCCATGGCGGCCAATTTGGAGACGAAGCCGGCGGTCAGCTCCGTCTTCAGGATATCGAACAGAGCCGAGGCCAAACCCTCGCTCAGCTTTATGACGACGTTGCCCGCGAAGCCGTCGCACACCACCACGTCGGCCATCCCGAGGGGAACGTCCTTCCCCTCCACGTTGCCCACGAAGTTGAGCTGCGAGGCCTTCAGCAGGGGATGGCAGCCCTGGACCAGGCTGTTGCCCTTCGTCTCCTCCTCGCCGTTGCTGAGCAGGGCGACCCGGGGGTTGGCCACCCCGAAGACCCGCTCCATGTAGGCGGAGCCCATGAGGGCAAACTGGGCCAGGTACTCGGGCCTGCAGTCCACGTTGGCCCCGGCGTCGACGATGAAGCATCTGCCGGTGGAAGTGGGGTAGACGGTGCCGATGGCCGGTCTCTCGATCCCCTCGATCCTGCCGAGGCCGAAGAGAGCGGCAGCCAGGACGGCCCCACTGTTCCCCGCCGAGACGAAGCCGTCGGCCTGGCCCTCTCGGACCAGGCCGATCCCTACCGCGATCGACG